>NZ_CEWOCJ010000001.1:0-347245 GCF_982512915.1 Flaviramulus sp.
AATTAACAGCGTAAAATCAACTTTAACCTGTAGCCATATTTCAGGACAAGACAAAGGCTTATCTAACTTACAAAACTTTGATAAACAATACGTTGATGGTGATATTCACAACAAAAGACTCCTTACCGGTTTGATATTCCCAAATAAATTCGGTTTTCAAAATAAAAAAGTTCAAACCGCTGATATCAATCCGCTACTTTTAAAAATATCCAGTGTTAATAAGGATTTTGGAAGAAATGAAAAACGGGACAATCCTAATATTAAGAATTTGTCCCGTTTAGTGGGCGCAGAGGGATTCGAACCCCCGACCCCTTGGGTGTAAACCAAGTGCTCTGAACCAACTGAGCTATGCGCCCTCTAAATTGGAATGCAAATATAACCTAGTTTTTAATATTGCAAAAACTTTTTTAATAAAAATTTAAACTATTTCTGCAACTACAAATGTACTGCCTCCAATAAAAACAAAATCTGTCTCTTTCGCATTTCTTAAAGCTACATTATAAGCTTCATTTACAGAATCATACACTTCTCCCTCAATATTGTTCTTCGCAAAATAATCTTTTAATATTTTGGTATCTAAACCTCGCTGTATATTCGGTTTACAAAAATAATAGATTGCTTTTTTTGGCATAATATCTATTATTGAGCTTAAATCTTTATCATTTACAACTCCAAAAACAATATGCAGGTTATTAAAATTTTCTTTTGAAAGCTGATTTACAACATAGGTTAAACCTTCACGATTATGTCCAGTATCACAAACTACTTTGGGGCTATTATTTAAAATTTGCCATCTACCTAATAAACCTGTATTTTTTACAACATTTAGTAAACCTATTTTTAATTGTTCGTCCGTAATTTTAAACCCTTTTGATTGAAGCACTTTAATAGATTGCAAAACTGTTTTAATATTCTTAGCTTGATAGCTTCCAGTTAAATCTGACTTATAAACTTCCTTTATATTTTTATCAGCAAATACAATTTGAGCATTATTTTTTTTAGCCATTAATCCAAAAACAGATTTTGTTTCTTTTTGTGTTTCTCCAATAACTACAGGGATACTTGGTTTTATAATTCCTGCTTTTTCAAAAGCAATAGCCTCTAAAGTATTTCCAAGAAATTGCATATGATCGAAACCTATGTTGGTTATTACCGAAACTTCTGGTGTAATAATATTTGTTGAATCTAATCTTCCTCCCAAGCCAACTTCAATAACAGCTATATCAACTTTCTTTTTTGAAAAGTAATCGAAAGCCATTCCTACAGTCATTTCAAAAAATGATAGTTGGTTTACTTCAAAAAAAGCTTTATGGCGCTTTATAAATCCTATAACAAATTGTTTACTTACTTCTTTGCCATTAATTTTAATACGCTCTCTAAAATCTTTTAAATGAGGTGATGTATACAATGCAACATTGTAACCAGCCTCTTGAAGAATTGATGCCAACATATGACTTGTAGAACCTTTGCCATTAGTTCCACCAACATGTATAGATCTAAATTGATTTTCAGGGAAATTTAAATACTCAGAGAGCTTTAAAGTGTTAGATAAATCTTTTTTAAAAGCAGTTGCTCCTTGCTTTTGATACATTGGCAGTTGAGAAAACATCCAATTTAGAGTATCCTGATAGGTCATTTAATTACTTAATTCAAAATTGACGCTTACAAAACCAATTTGTCTAGTAGGTGCTTTAGAATCTGGTGGCCATCTGTGTGATAGCGCAATTTTCTTTGCTGGTTCTAATAAACATGCCGCTGTATTAGTTGTGCCTCTCACACCCGTTTCTGCGCTAACAACTGTTCCGTTTTTATCTACTTCTATCTTCACCACAACCATACCAGATTCATTACAATCTTGTTTAAATATGTCCTTGGTTGGTCTCCCTCTTCCATTTAAACCATACCCAACACCTCCGCTTCCTGTTCCTTGTCCACCAAAATAACTAGGCGCATAAAGCTTGCCATCTAACTGACCATTATCACCAGCTTTATTATCATTACCTTCACTACCAGTAGTTGGGCCTTCTGATTTACTAACACCACCAATTAGAGCATCAAGTTTCTTCTTTTTATCTTCCTGTTCGCGCAATTTTTTAGCTACTCTATCTGCCTCAGCTTTAGCTTTAGCATCTGCTATTGCTTTGGCTTTTACCTCAGCATCTTTTTGTTTTTTAATGGCTATTTCTTCGGCATTTTCAGCAGTTAAAACTTCCTCCTTTTCTTGTGATGCTTCAGTTGGTTCTGCTTTTGATGCATCAGGTTGTGATGGCTCATCAATTTTAAGAGGCTCAGATTTTACAGGTTCTTTGGGTTGTATATCGCCTTTACCAAAATCTGTATTTCCAAAATTTACTGCAACACCGTATTCTTCAGGAGGATCCATATAAGTGGTTCCAACTACAAACAACAATAACAGCAAAATAATAGAGATTAAAGCTGTTAACTTAGCAGAATTTTTCTCGTGTTTTGTTTTAAAGTATTTCATTAATTTGGCTTAACAGCTAAAATAACTTTGAACTTATTACGGTTAGCAATATCCATAACCTTGACAACATTCTCTACAGGTACAGATTTTTCTGCCCTTAAAACTATAGTTGGTTTTTCTTCGGAAGATAAAGCTGCAAGTAATTCACTTTCCAAAACACTTTCTCCAACTCGTTTTTGTTCAATATAGTAAGTTAAGTCTTTCTTTATACTTACCGCAATAGATTTTTTGTTTTCGGTCTTACCACTAGCCTTTGGTAATAATATATCAATAGCATTAGTAGTAACAAGTGTAGAAGCTATCATAAAAAATATAAGAAGCAGGAACACAATATCCGTCATTGATGACATGTTAAATTCTGGTGTTACTTTATTTCTTCCTCTAAAATTCATATTACGAAGGCTCGTTTAAGTGATCAAGAAATTCTAATGAATTTGCTTCCATTTGATAAACAACTTTATCAGTTTTAACTACCAAATGATTGTAAGCCATGTAAGCTACAATACCAACAATTAAACCTGCAACAGTCGTTGTCATAGCGGTATATAAACCACCTGCTAACACATCCATCTCTATACTACCACCTGCATTAGCCAATTCAAATATTGCTAATATCATTCCAATTACTGTACCAAGAAATCCAATCATTGGAGCAGCTCCGGATATAGTAGCTAAAATACTAACGTTTTTCTCTAAGCCGTAAATTTCTAGGCGCCCAGCATTCTCAATAGCCGTATTTATATCAGCAAGTGGTTTTCCTATTCTAGAAATTCCTTTTCCTATTAATCTAGATACCGGAGAATTTACCTGTGCACAAAGCATTTGAGCTGAATCAATTTTGCCATTACTTACATAATCTTTAATTTGATTCATAAAATTTGCATCAACATTTGAAGCCGCTTTTATAGCAAAAATTCTTTCAAAATAAATATAAATGGCAGCTACTAAAAGTAAAAACAATACAGCTATTATGAATTGTCCGGCAGCACCACCACTACTAATTAATTCTATAATTGATAATGTTTTTTCAACAGATTGTCCTTCAGTTAGCACTTCTGCACCTTCCTGTGTATTTTGTAAAAATGTATTTAGCATAGAATAAAGAAATTTATTGCAACTTAATAACGTTAGTTTTTTATTTAAAGTATAGTTTATTATTTTAAAATATTTAAAATAAAGTTCTAGTAAACATAAAGGCAACAGCTCCTACAAGGAAACCTATTAATGCTAACCAAGAAATCTTTTTTAAGTACCAGAAAAAATCAATTTTCTCCATTCCCATAGCTACAACGCCTGCTGCTGAACCTATGATTAACATACTACCACCTGTACCAGCTGAATATGCTATAAAATGCCATAACTCATTATCCATTGGCTCATGAAACATTCCTAGACTTGCTGCTACTAATGGTACGTTATCAATTACAGCTGAACCAACACCAAGTAAAAGAACAACTAAATCAGAAACCCCTTCGCCTACATGGATTTCAGTACCCAACATTGGCATTTTCTCTTGTAAAGTATTAGCAAAACCAAATAAAATTCCTAAAGATTCTAAAGCAGCAACAGCCATTAAAATTCCTAAAAAGAATAATATACTTGGTAATTCTATTTTAGATAAAGAATGATGTACGGGACTATGGTGAGAATTTGCATCATGCTCTTCAGAATCTGAACCAGAAATACTAAACTTTGAATTACTATAGATTTCAGCAAAAATTGCAACAAACCCTAGAGACAACATCATTCCAACATAAGGAGGTAAATGTGTGATAGTCTTAAATATTGGAACAAAAACAATGGCCCCTAGACCAAGATATAACATCGTACCACTAAACTTAGATTTCTTTTTATCTACTTCTTCTTCAACATCTAGTTCCCCTTTAAATACAGGCAAAAATGATGCAATAAATGATGGTACAGCCATACAAAGAAATGATGGCACAAATAAATAACCGATTAAATGCCCAGTTGACACTTTTTTTCCGATCCATAACATTGTTGTTGTTACATCCCCGATAGGAGACCAAGCTCCACCAGCATTAGCTGCAATAATTATTAAACCAGCGTACCATAGGCGAATTTCGCGGTCCTTAACAATTTTTTGAAGAATAGAAATTAGAACGATAGTTGCAGTAAGATTATCAATAATAGCTGATAAAACGAATGCTAAAATTGAAAATATCCACAGAATTTTTGTTTTCTTTTTTGTTTTTACAAAATCTTTTATAGTAGAGAATCCATCAAAATAATCAATAATTTCAACAATAGTCATAGCACCTAAAAGGAACACCAATATCTCAGAAGTTTTACCTAAATGATGGAGAAGTGTTTCTTCCATAAGGTGCATTTTATCTTCAGAGGCCATAGATCCAAAACCTTCTAGCAAAGTATGTTTAGAAGAATCAAACCATTGAGGAAAACTTTCTAACCCTAAGGCTATAAGAGCCCAACATACAGCCATCATCACCAATGCTGGTATCAATTTATCTATTTTTATACTGTGTTCTATGGTAATGGCTAAATATCCCATTACAAATACTAAAATAATTGTTGCTTCCATATATTTAATTTAAATAAGTTGGTTAAGTGCTATCTCAAAAGCTGTGGCACTAATTTCTGTTTTCGATTTATTTTTTTGATAAATTTTTTCTATTGCCTTTCTTATAGTATTAGATGTATCATTAAAAATGGCTTCATCTGTCATTTGAACTTTTCGCTCCATAAAGTACGCAAAAACTCGAGCCATCCCGCAATTTGATATAAAATCAGGAATTAAACTAACTCTGTAGTCTGTATGCTCCATAATGGGTCCAAAGAAAATTTCTTTATCGGCAAAGGGCACATTTGCGCCACAAGATATAACTTCTAAACCACTATCAATCATTTCATCAATTTGGTGTATCGTCACTAATCTTGAAGCAGCACAAGGTGCAAAAATTTCTGTTTGAATAGACCATATTTTATCATTAATTTCTTCAAAAGGTATTAAATTATCAGCTACTAACGTATTACCGTTTTTAGCCAGAAACAATTTAGTAATTTCTTCAAAAGTAAAGCCTTCTTCATTTATTAACCCTCCTGCAATATCAATAATACCAACTACCTTAGCTCCCATTTGCGCCAAATAAAAAGCAGCTGCAGCACCTACATTACCAAAGCCTTGTATTACAGCACGTTTTCCTGAAACACAACCTCCATAAACTTCATAATATTGTTTTACGGCTTCAGATACTCCAAAACCTGTAATCATGTCTGCAATTGTATATTTTTTTGAAACACTAGGCGAATAAATTGGGTTTTCAATAACCTTAATAACACCTTGCCTAAGTTGTCCAATTCTATTTATTTTATCAGCTTCTGTAGGCTTAAAATGGCCATTAAAAACACCTTCTTGTGGATGCCAAACACCACTTTCTTCCGTAATTGGAATAACTTCATGTGTTTCATCAACATTTAAATCACCACCTGTTCCATAATAACTTTTTAGCAAAGGTGACACTGCTTTATACCAACGCTCTAAAACGCCTTTTTTTCTTGGGTCTTTTGGATCAAAATTTATACCTGATTTAGCGCCACCAATAGCTGGACCGGAGACTGTGAATTTTATCTCCATCGTTTTAGCCAATGATAAAACTTCGTTCATATCTAATCCTTTACGCATACGAGTTCCACCTCCTGCAGCACCCCCTCTTAATGAATTAATAACAACCCAACCTTCCGCTTCAGTTTCGGAATCTTTCCAATTGAAAACAATTTCAGGTTCTTTATTTTCATATTTTTTTAATAATTCTTTCATTTCTGATATTATGATTTGTGCTTAGCTTAAAATTAGTTTTTGGGGGTAGATTTAAGAGTAGCTAAAGCTGTGTCATCAGGAAAGTATTAAATTAGTTTTGTAACAAATATAAAAAACTAAAATCCTTTAATATTAATTTTTTAATATTTTTAAGGGAGATAAATTTTACCAGAACTGTGATCCTTTTTAGCACCTGTTACACTTTTAAGGCAATTAACTTGTTCTCTGAGTTTTAGCACGCCAAGTAGCGCAAAAATTAAGGCCTCTTTATATTCAATAATCTCATTTTCTGGAATTACAATAATTTGTTTTAAGTGAAATTTAATTCTTTCAATCAAGTAAATATTGTAGGCACCACCACCAGTAACTAAAACTGTTTCTTTTGCATTTCCATTGATTACGAAAGCAATTTGAATAGAAACATGCTCAATAAAAGTTCTTAAAACATCTTTCACTTCTAAATAAAAACTATCAATTAAAGGAAGAATATAAGTCTGCACCCATTCTAAACCTAATGATTTAGGAAAACTTTGTTTGTAAAATGGCAGATCATTTAGTTGCGTTAATAGCTCAAGATTCACAAAACCTTTTGAGGCAATTTTTCCACCATCATCATAACTCAAACCAAGTTTAGTTACATAATGGTTTAATACAATATTTACAGGACAAACATCGTAGGCTATACGTTGCTTATTAACTTCAGTCGAAATGTTAGCAAAACCTCCTAAATTTAAACAATAATCATATTTAGAAAACAACAACTTATCTCCAATAGGCACTAATGGCGCTCCTTGTCCGCCTAACTCGACATCCTGAACTCTAAAATCACAAACAACTTTTTGACTTATCAAATTTGCCAAAAAAGGTTTATTACCTATTTGATAAGTTAATTTGTTTTGTGGTTGATGAAGTGCTGTATGCCCGTGAGAACATACGGCATCAATATTTTTAATTTTATGCTTGTTTATAAAATTTTTAATAATCTTTGCCAAATAAACCGTGTAATCTTCATCAATAATTTTTAATTTTTCTATTGGATAAGTGACTAAATTTTTAAGCAAATTATACCAATCACTACTATAATTTGTGGTTTCAGAATGAATAATTTCAAAACCCCAGATATTATCTATCTGGAATTTAACTAAAACCAAGTCTACACCGTCTAAAGATGTACCAGACATAACGCCAATAATATTGTAATTTATTTTTTCCATCATGCGTAAAAATAATAATATGAATTAAAAAATTCACACTAAAAGGCTATATTTGTAAATATTTTTTATCAAAACACCCTTTTAATTGAGAATTATGAATTTTAGCCTATCTGAAGAACATTTAATGATTCGCGATGCTGCTCGGGATTTTGCTCAAACAGAATTACTTGCTGGAGTTATAGAACGTGACAATAAACAAGAATTCCCAAATGAACTAGTACGAAAAATGGGAGACTTGGGTTTTATGGGGATTATGGTAGACCCAAAATACGGCGGTAGTGGTATGGATGCTATTTCTTATGTACTTATCATGGAAGAATTATCAAAAATTGATGCATCAGCATCCGTAATTGTTTCTGTAAATAATTCACTAGTCTGTTATGGCATTGAAGCTTATGGATCTGAAGAGCAAAAGCAAAAATACTTAACAAAATTAGCCACAGGAGAATTTGTTGGCGCTTTTTGTTTGAGCGAACCAGAAGCTGGTAGCGATGCCACTTCACAAAAAACAACTGCTATTGACAAAGGTGATCATTATCTTATAAACGGAACTAAAAACTGGATTACAAATGGTGGACGTTCTGATGTATACCTAGTAATTGCCCAAACAGATAGAGATAAAGGGTCGCATGGAATAAACGCTTTTATTGTTGAAAAAGGTATGGAAGGTTTTCATATTGGACCAAAAGAAGACAAACTTGGTATTCGCGGAAGCGACACACATACCCTACAATTTAATGATGTAAGGGTACCTAAAGAAAATAGAATTGGCACTAATGGTTCTGGTTTTAGATTTGCCATGAAAACGCTTTCTGGAGGACGTATTGGTATTGCTGCACAAGCTTTAGGAATAGCTTCTGGTGCTTATGAGTTGGCTTTGAAATACTCTAAAGAACGTAAAGCTTTTGGAACTGAAATATGTAATCATCAAGCTATTGCTTTTAAACTTGCGGATATGTATACTGATATTGAAGCTGCCAGAATGCTAGTAATGAAAGCTGCATGGGATAAAGACCAAGGTAACAACTATGATAAATCTAGTGCGATGGCAAAATTATACGCCTCTAAAGTTGCTATGGAACACACGGTTGAAGCTGTTCAAATACATGGTGGTAATGGTTTTGTTAAAGACTACCATGTTGAGCGTTTGATGCGTGACGCAAAAATTACTCAAATTTACGAAGGCACCTCAGAAATACAAAAAATTGTAATATCCAGAAGTTTAATAAAAGAATAATTTTACTTTATTTCTTCAACGCGTTTAACCAATTTCCCTACGGTAAGTCCTTGAACTAGAATAGAAAATACAACAACTACGTAAGTTATAACTAAGAATAAATCTCGTTGCATAGTCTCGGTTAATCCCAAAGCTAATGCAATAGATATACCTCCTCGCAAACCGCCCCAAGTCATTATTAGGTTAGTTTTTGGAACAAAATCTAATTTCTTTTTAAAAAGACCTATAGGTAATAATAATGACAAATAACGACATGCTAAAACAATTGGAATTGTTATTAATCCGGCTATAACATATTCTGTTTCAAAAGTAAGCACTAATATTTCCATACCGATTAAAACAAATAGAATGGTATTTAAAAGGATATCTATAAGTTCCCAAAATTTGTCAACATAAGTCTCTGTAATCTCACTCATCGAAGCTTCTCTTATTGTATCGTTACCTACAATTAAACCTGCAGTTACCATAGCTAAAGGCGCAGATACATGAAGTTTATGAGCTATTACGGTACCACCCATTACGGCAGCTAGTGTGATGATAACTTCAATATCATAATCGTTAATAGATTTCATTAATCTATAAGAAATCCAACCCAGAAAACCACCTAACAAAATACCTCCAAAAACTTCTTTTCCAAATAACTGAAAAACATCAAAAGCTGATATTTGGTCTATGCCTAATGATGCTATTTGAAAAATAGTTAAAAACACAACCACACCAACACCATCATTAAACAAGGACTCACCCACAATTTTTGCTTCCAATTTTTTGGGCACACCAGCTTTCTTTAAAATACCCAATACAGCAATAGGATCTGTAGGTGATATTAATGCACCAAATAGCAAACAATAAATAAAGTTAACCTCTAAACTAATTAATTTAAGAATTAAAAAAACAGCAGCTCCAACTAAAAAAGTAGATACTAAAACGCCAAACGTAGAAAAAACTAACACTGGCCACCGTTGAACCTTTAGTTGCTGAAAATTGGTGTGTAATGCCCCTGCAAAAAGTAAAAAACTCAACATTACATCTAATAAAACAGTTTTAAAATTTATTTGCTTGATAATAAATCTTTCAGCATCGAGTAGTGTCGAATCAAAATAGCTTAATGCAAAAACAGCCAATGTAAAAACTATTGTTATAAACATCAAACCTATCGTGTTTGGCAATTTTAAAAAGCGCACATTTATATACCCAAAAAGAGCAGACAAAACAACTAATATGGTGGTAATAGTAAAATAAACATCCATAATTTTAAATATTTAAAAGCTAAAATAAACCATCTAAAATAAAATAATAGCCTTATAATTAAATTTTAAATGAAAAATAAAACTAATATTTAATAAATACTTTTGTTAAGAATTGATAATCTTTCCGACTTTAGCTAAATAGATTTTTATCTTTAGACAAAAATATTTTTATGCAAAAAACTTATTACGACCCAGCAGACTTAAGAAAATTTGGAAAAATCACAGAATGGAGTGAGGAGCTAGGAAACAAATTCTTTGAATATTATGGTAAAGTTTTTGAAGAAGGTGCACTTACCGCACGCGAAAAATCTCTAATTGCCTTGGCCGTTGCCCATACCGAGCAATGCCCGTACTGTATAGATGCCTATACAAAAGACGGTTTACAACGCGGTGTCACCAAAGAAGAAATGATGGAAGCTATTCACGTTGGTGCAGCCATAAAAAGCGGTGCAACATTAGTACATGGCGTACAAATGATGAACAAAGTAAATAAACTAGATGGGTAATATTTGGGCGTTTCCACAAGGGTCGGGCTTTCACTACTCGCTCCCTCTTACTGTCGGGGAGCTCAAACAAACCGTTCAATCCCTAACGCAAAACCAGAACTCCAATTTTTATCGTAATAACTATAGATTAGTAAAATATAATTAATGGCAACAAAATCTCTACAAAAACGAAATAGCGATTTAGCAAAAAGCAATAGACAGTTAGAAATTCTATCTAACGGTATTTTTAAAAGTGGCGAATTGCCAACCTTTAAAAATAAAATTTCAGAAACAAATCAATTTCCGCTTAAGGCAAAAAAGCTAGAAATTCTTCAAATTAATGTGGGCTATATGTGTAACCAAGTTTGCGACCATTGCCATGTAGATGCTGGTCCAGACCGTAAAGAAATCATGACGCGCGATACCATGCGACAATGTTTGGAGGTTATAAAAAATACCGGAGCCCACACCTTAGATTTAACAGGAGGAGCACCAGAAATGAATCCAGATTTCAGATGGTTTGTTGAAGAAGCTGCCAAAGCCGGTATTAAAGATTTTATCGTGCGCTCTAACTTAACCATTATTAGAGCCAATAAAAAGTATTATGATTTACCAGAGTTTTTTAAAAAACATAATGTACATGTAGTAAGTTCCATGCCACATTGGACCCGTGGAAAAACAGATAAACAGCGTGGCGACGGTGTTTTTGATAAATCCATAAAAGCATTACAAGAATTAAACGCAGTTGGCTACGGCATGCAAGATAGCGACTTACGTTTAGATTTGGTTTACAATCCATCGGGTGCCTTTTTACCAGGTGACCAAATGGCGATGGAAAAAGATTTCAAAAAGGCACTTAAAGAAGATTTTGATATTCAGTTTCATAATTTATTTGCCATTACAAATTTACCAATTGCAAGATTTTTAGATTATTTAATCGCCTCAGAAAATTACGAAGATTATATGTACTCACTTGTTGAAGCTTATAATCCGGCTGCTGTAGCTAATGTAATGTGCACCAACACACTTTCTGTAAGTTGGGATGGTTATTTATTCGATTGCGATTTTAATCAAATGCTTCAACTTCCAGTAAATGGAAAATCTCAGCATATTTCAGAATATAATGAAGACTTATTAGAAGGTCGAAATATTGTAATATCTCAACATTGCTATGGCTGTACCGCAGGCGCAGGCAGCAGTTGTCAGGGTGTTGTTGCATAAAATATGAAAGAAAGTAAAACTGCCATATTAATTTTTGCTAATTCAGCCGAGAAAGAGATTATTTCAAAATCTTTTTCTAGTAGAAGTTTGTTTGAAACTTTAAACAAGCACACTTTAAATATTGCAAAAAAAACAGGAATACCTTATTTTCTTTTTTCTGAAAAACAACAAATTGGTAATTCCTTTGGAGAGCGTTTTACAAATGCCATCCAATCTGTTTACAATTTAGGTTTTAATACGGTTATTACTATAGGAAATGATACGCCACACCTAACTTCTAAACACATTTTAAAAACGGTTGAAAAACTTCAAAAACACAGCATTGTTTTGGGACCATCAACCGATGGAGGTTTCTATTTAATGGGACTCAAAAAATCCCAATTTAACAAAGAAATCTTTTTAAAATTACCCTGGCAAACCTCTAACTTAAACAGAAGTATTTCCAAATTAAAAGCTTCTAAAAAAATAAATATCACTTATCTAGAAATATTAACAGATATTGATACTGCCTCAGATATTAAACTAGTTCTTGAGAGTTACAAAACCCTTTCAACAAAGATAAAAACACTTTTACTTCAATCGTTTTCAAGTGTAAAAAAGATTACCTATTATCATTTTATTACTATTGAAAACTTCATATTAAATCTACAATTCAACAAAGGTTCGCCTGCATTTCTTCATTTATAAAACTCTTTAAATCTGATTAATATCAGATACACTTATTAATTTTTTTATCATATAAATGAAGTACATTATATTATGCTTGATGCTAACTATATTTGGTTTAAGTCATGCTCAAATTACTATTACTGGTCGAGTTACCGATTCTAAGGATAACGGGCCTTTACCTTTTGTTAATATAACTAACAATACAAACGGCACCATTAGCGATGAAAACGGGTACTATTCTATTGAGATTCCATCACAAACAAGTCAACTAAAATTTTCATTTCTGGGTTACAAAAACCAACTTATTACTGTTGGGAATAAAACAACCATAAACATTGCGTTAATGGAAGATGTTTCTGCCCTAGATGAAGTGATTATAACCGCATTAGGATTAGAGCGAGAAACTAAAGAGTTAGGATATGCAGTTCAAGCTATAAAATCTGAAAGTTTAACCAAAGTAAAAACCGTTAATTTCTTGGATAACCTTCAAGGAAAATTAGCGGGCGTTACCGTTACCCAAGGTGCTACAGGCGTGGGGTCTTCTTCTAAAATAACCATTCGTGGGGAAGCCTCTTTTTCAAATAATAATCCGCTTTTTGTTATTGATGGCATCCCCATTAACAATGAAACGGTTTTCAATTTTACTAACGAAGCTGCAGCTGGGTTTCAAGAAATAGATTTTGGAAACGGTGCTATGGAAGTAAATCCTGATGATATTGAATCGGTTACGGTATTAAAAGGCGCGAGTGCTGCGGCACTTTACGGCACCAGAGCATCAAACGGAGTTATTGTTATTAAAACTAAAGATGGCAGTAAAAAGAAAAAATTTAGTGTTAGTGTTAACACAGCCATAACCTTTGATTCTGCTTTTAAACTTCCAGATTTTCAAAACGAATACGGCCAAGGGCAATCTGGTGTTTTTGAATTTGTAGATGGCCTTGGTGGTGGCGTTAGTGATAATATCACCTATTCGTGGGGACCACGTTTAGATGTTGGTAATTTGGTACCACAATTTGATAGTCCTGTACAATTGGCAGATGGTACTTTTGTTCGTGGCGGAGACACATCACTTTACAACAGTTTATCAATTACCCCAACTCCATTTTTATCAAACCCAGATAACTTAAAAGATTTTTATAAAACAGGTTCAACCGCTATAAATAACATTGCTATTTCCAACGGTTTTGATACGGGTAATTATCGCTTATCGTTTACGGATTTAAGAAGCGAATCTATAATTCCAGGTGTAAATTTAGATAGGCAAACCGTGAGTACAAAACTCAATTTCAAGCCTTCTAACAAAACAGAGGTATCTACATCCTTTAGTTATGTAAATTCAAGTAGTGATAACAGACCCTCAAATGGATATGGTAGTGAAAATGTAAACTATTCCTTAGTAGCTTGGGGACCTCGTTCTTTAAACATTAATAATTTAAAAGATTATTGGCAGCCAGGGTTGGAAGGGATTCAACAATACTCGTTTAACTATACGTTTTTTGATAATCCTTATTTTATTCTTTTAGAAAACAGAAATTCCTTCAAGCGCGATAGAATTTTTGGAAACATTCAATTACAACAGCAAATTACAAAACACATTAGTGCCCATATTAGAACAGGTATGGATTACAGTAGTGAAACCAGACAATTTAGACGGAACTTTAGTAGTAATCGTTTTAAAAATGGTGGTTATGCAGAACACGATGTAAAATACAGAGAAGTTAATACCGATTTCTTAGTTAATTATAACAATACCTTTGTTGATTTTTCTGTTGATGTGTCGTTAGGCGGAAATCGCTTGAGCCAAACAGCTTCTACAAAACAATCTCAAACTGTAAACCTAGCACAACCAGGTATTTTTAGTTTAAATAATGCCGCCTCACCTATTGAGGTCTTTCAGTTTGAAAGTGAAAAACGTATCAACTCATTTTATGGAATTGCAAAATTAGGTTACAAAAACTATTTGTTTTTAGATGTTACTGGAAGAAATGATTGGTCTAGTGCACTAGCAACACCCTTTTCAGTAGATGGTGCGTCGTTTTTCTATCCATCGGCTTCTGCCAGTTTTATTTTATCTAATGTAACCAAATTACCAACTGTTTTTTCATTTGCAAAATTACGCGCCAATATCGCGCAAGTTGGAAATGATACGGGCGCCTACCAAACATCTGGTGCTTTTGTGTCGCAAACGCCTTTTAACGGACAACCAACTTTTAGCAACCAGAACTTTATTCATAATGCGAATTTAAAACCCGAACAAACCACAAATTATGAGTTGGGTGCAGATTTACGTTTTTTTAAAGACCGTTTAAATTTTGATGTTACATATTACAATGCCACAACTAAAGACCAAATTATTTCACTACCAATTGCTATTTCTTCAGGGTATAACCAACAAGTAATTAATGGTGGCGAAGTCAATACTCAAGGTGTTGAAATTGTTTTGGGTGTAACGCCCCTAAAAAATGAAAATTTCCAATGGAACACCACATTTAACTTTGCTACAAACCGCTCTACTATTGAGAACTTACCACAAAACGATGGGCGTTTAACCTTAGCTTTTAGTAGAATTTATGATAGTGCCAACCAAACCGTTTGGTTTCAAGTAGAAGAAGGCGGGCGTATTGGCGATTTTTACGGTACAGGATATTCTAAAAATGAAAATGGCGCATTTTTAGTAGATGATAATGGGCGCTTAATTGCCGATAATAATTTACAAAAACTAGGAAATTACAATCCTGATTTCACATTGGGATGGAATAATAACTTCAACTATAAAAATTGGAATTTTAGTTTCTTATTTGATTGGAGACAAGGTGGAGAAATTGTATCTCGAACACGAGCGTTAGGCAACGTTGGTGGGCAATTAGCCGAAACTACTTTTAGACCAGAAGCAGGCATTGTTACACCTGGTGTTAACATCAATACTGGTCAACCGAATACCGTAGCGGTTTCAGCAGAAAGTTTTTACAGACAATTTTATGATAGAAACCACGAAGAAAACAACGTTTATGATGCTTCTTTTTTAAAGCTCCGTCAGTTTTCTATTGGTTATAATTTCAAGTTGAAACAAGGCTTTTTAGGCTTAAGTAAAGATGCCGATTTAAGCCTTTCTCTAACAGGAAACAACTTATTTGCCATTACAGAAAATCCACATTTTGACCCCGAACAAATAGCTGTTCAAGGCAACGGCTTTGTTAGTGGTGTTGAAGATTTAAGTTACGCTACCACACGTAGTTTCGGTTTTAAAGCAGGGTTTAATTTTTAAGAAAGATTTCCGTTTTCACGGAAATGAAAATATATTTATGAAAAACATATTATACATACTAACCATTTTAAGTCTTGTTACCACAAGTTGTACCAAAGACTTCGAAGAGATTAACACAAACCCGAATGCTCCCGTTTCGGTGCAACCTAGTTTATTGTTGCGCCAAGTCATTTATAATTTTGGTGAAGAAATGAGTTACGAGGGTTTTGTAGCTGGTGATTTGTTAGCCCAACATCGTACCGCATTAGATTTTAATTTATTTGACAGACACGCCTTAAAATCACCACAATTAGGTGGCAACCCTTGGCCTGTGTTTTACACTAATTTACGTGATAATGAAATTATTCTGAATCAGTCCAGAACCGTTGATGCTTTAAAAGTTTATCAAGGTCCAGCGCTTATTTTAAAGGCTTATATGGCAGGAGGATTAACCGATTTATTTGGTGATGTCCCTTATTTTGAAGCTTTTGATGGCATCAACAAAACAGTAACACCTGTATATGATGCTCAAGAAGACATTTACTTAAATGAAGGCGGTATTTTGGATAACTTAGATAAAGGCATTGAAGCCATTGAAAACTACAATGATGCCATACCACTTGAAGGCGATATTTTATTTAATGGCGATTTACAAGCTTGGGTACGATTCGCAAACTCATTAAAGGTTAAATATTTAGTGCGTATTTCTGGCAAAGTAGATGTTTCATTAGATTTACAGTCTATTTTTGATGCCGGAAATTATATTAAAATCAATAGTCAAAATGCGGTTTTCGATTTTACTAATTCAGACCCAAACAGCTTCAGGTTAGCACAATTACGAATCGGAGATTTTAACAATTTTGTACTTTCTGAAACCATGGAAGATATTCTTGTTGGCTTAAACGACACAAGAATAAATACCTTATTCAGACCCTTTTCTAATTCGAATTCAGGCGAATTCAATGGCTTATTAAATGGTATAGACGCCACATCTACGTCGTTAACATTAGCTAATTATTCTTTAGCAGGAACCCCTTTTAGAGAAGACACCTCTACTTTAGACGCTAATTTTATAACCGCTTGGGAAGTGCACTTTGCTTTTGCAGAAGCCGCTTTAAAAAATTTAATATTGGCAGATGCTCAGCAACTTTATGAATCTGGAGTTGCTTTAGCTTTTGAGTATTGGAATACTGATTTACCGTCAGATTACTTAACTAGTAACGCTGCTTTTAACGCTTCTGGAACAACACCATTACAACAAATAATTACCCAAAAATGGATTGCAAATATTATTAACGGTTATGACGGTTGGGTGGAATATCGTCGCACTGGTTTTCCCGAATTAAGAACTATTTCAGCAAGTTTAAACAACAATGTAATTCCTGTACGTATGCCCTATCCTGCTGAAGAAGCCACTTTAAATACTGAAAACTATAACCGCGCAGCTAATAACACTAACGATAATAGTATAGATAGTCCTGTTTGGTGGGATGAATAAGACATTATGGAACTAATAAACTGGCAATGGAGTTTAATAATTGTATCGAGTTTAATACTCTTTTTAATTTCTCCCTATGCAAAATCTAGAAATCAATTCTTTAAAGCCACAAAAAGGCTTAAAGCACCCAATACTTTTGTATTAACAGGAAGCCTAATAATTTCTTGGATTTTCGCAAAAAGCATTACTAACGCAGCAAACCTAGGGCTTGATTACGGTATTGTTGGCGGTGTGGCTTATGCAGGTTATTATTTATCATTTGCAGTTGCTGGAGTTTTAATTTATCAAATACGCGTTAAAGGAGGTTTTAATAGTATTCATCAGTTTTTAACTACAAAATTCGGAAAAGGTGCTATGGCGCTATTTTCTATTTTAATCGCCATTCGTTTATTTAATGAGGTTTGGAGCAACACCATGGTTATTGGTAGTTTTTTTGGTGCTCAAGGCAGTGAACCTTACTATTGGTCCATTATTTTATTTACATTATTAACTTTAGCGTATGCTATAAAAGGCGGATTGAGTAGTTCTATTTTTACGGATGTGATTCAAATGGGATTGTTTTCAGTATTATTAATAATTATCTTATATCATATTTTTTCTTTAGATCATTTTTCAACTATAGATGTTGTAACCTCTGGAACTTGGAGTTTTGAGTTGGGTTTAAATTTGTTTTTTGCAGCCATCATACAGTCCTTTAGCTATCCTTTTCACGACCCAGTTTTAACAGACAGAGCTTTTATAAGTTCTCCAAAAGTAACTCGTAAAAGTTTTTTATTAGCAAGCCTTTTAGGAGCTTTTAGCATTGTTCTCTTTAGTATGGTTGGCGTTTACGCTCAAACCCAAGGCATGCAAGGGCAGGCTGCTGTAGAAGTTGGCAAAGCCTTTGGAGTGGTAATACTTTTGGTCATAAATTTTATAATGATTACCTCGGCAGCATCAACTTTAGACTCTACATTTTCGTCATTTTCAAAACTATTAGCAATAGATTTAAATATGGGTAAAAACTTAACGTTTGGCAGAGCATCTATGGTAGCCATAGCTATTTTAGGAACGCTTCCTGTTTTCTTAAATGCCGAAATTTTATCAGCAACCACCATTTCGGGCACCATGGTTATTGGCTTAACACCCGTGTTTTTATTTTGGAATACTAAAGCACCTAAAATTAGTTTTTATTTGAGTGTGGTTTGCGGTTTGGTTTTTGGTTTTATTTTAGTTTTAGGAATATTCCCAAAATCACTCATATTTACAGATGGCAAATACGCCGATTTACTTTGGGTAAATATGTGGGGTATTTTAAGTTGTATTCTTTTATATTTTATACCATCATGGATAAAAAAATAGATTATTTAGGAACCCTATCAGGGAAAATCCTGCTTTTTGGAGGTGTATATAGTAATTTGCAAGCTTTGGAAGCTATGAAACACCTCGCAGAAAAAGAAAATATTGCCCCAGAAAATTGTATTTGCACGGGCGATATTGTTGGTTATTGTGCACAACCCGAAGAAACTGTTCAACTATTTAAAATTTGGGAACCTAAAAGTATTGCAGGTAATGTTGAAATTCAACTTCGTGAGGGCGCAGAAGATTGCGGATGCGATTTTAGAAAAGGATCGAGATGCGACGGTTTTTCACAACAATGGTATCCTTATGCGCAAAGTCAACTTTCTAAAAATTCAATAGATTTTGTAAAAACACTGCCAGACCATATCACTTTTAACTATGCTAGAAAAAAAGTTTTGGTAGTTCATGGGTCATATTTTAACACTTCAGAATTCATATTTAAATCAACACCGTGGGAGATAAAAGCACCCAATTTTGAAGTTAATAATTACGATGTCGTTATTGGAGGTCATTGTGGTTTGCCTTTTTGCGACTCAAAAAGGGATAAACTTTGGCTAAACCCTGGCGTTATTGGCATGCCTGCAAACGATGGAACACCATTAGTTTGGTATGCTATTTTAAATGATAAAAAAGGTGTTTTAGAATATAAACATCATACTTTAAATTACAATTATAAATTAACGAATAACCTGATGCAAAACGGATTATTACCTGAAGAATACGCCAGAACTATAATAACAGGTATTTGGGACAATACCGAAATTTTACCAGCTGTTGAAAGTGGCTTACAAGGTTTCGGTATTCAACTGTAATTTTATTAAATTTGAGAGACTAAAAGTATTATGAAAAAAATTATTATTCTTTTAATAGTGTTTCAAAGTTTTTCTTTATTTGCTCAAAAATCGATAGAAAAACTATTAAAACAATACAACGATAATAGCATACCGTACATAACTGTGCAAGAATTGGCAATGCTAAAAACAGATGTAGTAATCCTAGATTCAAGAGAATTAAAAGAATATCAAACTAGCCATATTAAAGATGCCATTTATGTTGGGTATGATTCTTTTAAAATAGACTCTGTGAAAAAACAGGTCAAAAATAAAGACTCAAAAATTGCAGTTTATTGTTCTTTAGGAATTCGATCTGAGAACATTGGTAAAAAACTTAAAAAAGCTGGCTATAAAAATGTTCTAAATTTATATGGTGGTATTTTTGAATTTAAAAATAAAAATTTACCTATTTATAACCCCAAAGGAGAAGAGACCGATAGTATTCATGGGTATTCTAAAGAATGGGGTAAATGGTTAACAAAGGGTATAAAAGTTTATGATTAATAAAGAGCTAGTTATTGTTTTTGTAAAAAACATAAAACTTGGAAAGGTAAAAACCCGATTAGCAAAAACCATTGGTAACCAAGGTGCTTTTGAGGTTTATAGTGAATTGGTGAAAGTTACTGAGGAAGCCACAAAAGGCTTAAATACAAATGTACATATCTATTTTTCAGATACTATTGTTGAAAGCCAATGGGAAGGTTATTTCAAAACCGTTCAAAAAGGAAAAGATTTAGGTGAGCGCATGAAGAATGCTTTTGCAAAAGGATTTGAAAATGGCTACGAGCGAATAGTTTTAATTGGATCTGATTTGCCCGATATAAGCTCAAAACATATTGAAATCAGCTTAGAAACTCTAAATAAAACAGATGTTGTTTTTGGTCCTGCAGAAGATGGTGGATACTATTTAATAGGACTCACAAAAAAACATGATTTTATTTTTGAAAATAAACCTTGGAGTGAGTCAAATTTATTAGAAGTAACTTTAAAAGAATTGAATTCAAAAAACATAAAATTCACTAATTCAGTTAAACTAAATGATATTGATACTTATGAAGATTTAATTGCATCTAAATTCTACAAATCAAATTTAAAATTACAAGAAAAAATCAAACAACTAAATGATTGAAATCATAGAAGAAACTGTAAATTTTTTAAAACAAAAAGGTTTTGAAAAACCTGAAATTGGCATCATTTTAGGTACTGGATTAGGACAACTTATTAATGAAGTTGAAATTATAAAAGAGGTAAGCTACAACCATATTCCTAATTTTCCAACCGCTACTGTAGAGTTTCATAAAGGGAAACTAATTTATGGAAATTTAGAAGGTAAAAAAATAATTGTGATGCAAGGTCGTTTTCATTTATATGAAGGCTACTCACTACAGGATGTTTCCTACCCTGTTCGGATTATGGAAAAATTAGGCATTAAAACCTTATTAGTTTCAAATGCAGCTGGCGCCATAAATTTAAACTTTAAAAAAGGTGAACTCATGCTTATTGAAGATCATATAAATCTTCAAGGGAGCTCGCCATTAGCATTTAAAGGCGTCGAGCTTTTAGGAGAGCGTTTTACCGACATGAGTGCTCCTTATGATGAAGCATTAAATTCTAAATTTAAAAGTATTGCAAAAGCCAATAATATAAAATTACATCAAGGTGTTTACGCAAGTGTTATTGGTCCACAATTAGAAACCCGTGCCGAATATCGTATGCTAAAAATTATTGGAGCCGATGCTGTTGGTATGAGCACTGTACCAGAAATTATAGTTGCAAATCATTTATACTTAAAAGTGGCAGCTATTTCGGTTTTAACAGATGAATGCGACCCAGATAATCTTGAACCAGTAAACATTGCAGATATTATTGCGAATGCCGAAAAAGCAGAACCTAATATGATAATATTATTTAAAGAGGTAATAAAAACTATTTAGAAACCACACATAACGTATAAAAAAGGCGGTATTAAGTACAGACTAACGTAAAACATATGGGATTATTTTTAACTTAAATTTTACACTTCATAATCTAAGATAAATTGAATTAGATTTTGAAAACAATGAACGATTCACAAAAAATTTTTATTAATCAGCAATTTTAAGCATTAAGTAAAAAATGAAATACCAACATCTACTTTTTATTTTAATTTTAGTATCTGCCTGTTCAGGAACAAAACGTGTTGTTAAAAGCACTCCTAACAAAACTTCTGAAACAAAAGATATTATAGATGATAGCGTTAAAAAACACACTAAAATTATTGATAAAGTGATTCCAACAATTATTACCGAAACAGAAAATATAAAAGGGAAAATTATAGAAGAGCAAATGATTGGAAGCGAGAACAATTTAGAAGTATTTAACCATAAAGAATTTAGCACATTACTTAAAGAATACATTTCTGAAAATGGTGATATTAATTATAAAGGCATAAAAAAAGATTACAAGAATTTAAAAAACTATATATCAAATTTAGGACAAAATATTCCTGATATCTCATGGTATAAAGAAGATAAACTTGCTTACTGGATAAATGCTTATAATGCCCTGACAATTGATTTAATTATTCAAAATTACCCTATAAAGAGTATTAAAGATATTAAAAATCCATGGGATCAACGTTTATGGAAATTTGGAAAGAAATGGTATAATTTAAGTGATATAGAACATCAAATTTTACGAAAAATGGATGAGCCTCGCATTCATTTTGCTATTGTTTGCGCGTCATATTCTTGTCCTAAATTACAAAATAAAGCTTTTACTGCTTCAAATTTAGATGCACAACTCACAAAAGTCACAAAAGAATTTTTAAACGATTCTGAGAAAAATAATATATCAGAAAACAACTTAGAGCTTTCTAAAATTTTTCAGTGGTTTGCTAAAGATTTTAAACAAAATAGTAGTTTAATAGATTTTTTAAATCAATTTTTAGACATTAAAATTTCAGAGAATGCTAAAATTAAATACAAAGATTATAATTGGGCTTTGAATGAGTAAACTAAAACTATTGTAACTAAATAGATGAATTATCTAATTTCAATAATAATACCAATTTTAAATGAAGCTGATAATATTTCTAAGCTACTAAATCACGTTTTAAAAAATGCTTCAAAACAAAATATCTCAGAAATTATTTTTGTTGATGGCGGTAGTACGGATGGTTCTCAAGATATAATTCAATCATTTAACTCTCTGAATAATTTTGAAATTATTTTAATAAACTCAGAAAAAGGAAGAGCGAAACAAATGAATTTTGGCGCTAAACACGCTAGAGGGAATCTTTTATATTTTCTGCATGCCGATTCTTTTCCTCCTAAAAATTTCGATTCACTTATCATTAATCAAGTTAAAAAAAACAATCTTGCAGGGTGTTTTAAAATGAAATTTAACAGTAATCATTTATGGCTAAAAATAGCCGGTTGGTTTACACAATTTAATTGGAAATCCTGCAGAGGCGGCGATCAAAGTTTATTTATTTCAACAATTCTATTTGACAAAATAGGAGGATTCAATGAAGCTTTTATTATTTATGAAGACAACGAATTTATAAGTAAACTTTATGAAAATAAACAATTTGTAGTCATTCAAGAATGGTTAACCACCTCAGCTAGACGTTTCACATCGTACGGTATTTACAAACTTCAATACCATTATTTAGTTATTCATATAAAAAAGTGGCTAGGAGCTTCACCACAAATGTTAAATAATTATTATCAAAAACATGTAAATGTTAAAAACCGATAAAAATGACTTAATGAAATTGTAAATGTTACAATCGGTTTATTTAATCGTCTACTTTTATAAAAAAATAACGATTATATGAACCATCTTCATAAAGTTTCCATGTTTTTTATTCTGGTAACTTCTAATAGCTTTTCGCAAGAATCTATTAATGCAAAAATACTAGATTCTACTTCACAAAAACCAATCCCTTTCGCTACAATTTCCATAAACGAAAACTCTGGTGTGATTAGTAATAATAATGGTGAATTTTTATTGTATTTAAATCAAAATAAATCAAAGAAAGACTCTTTAATCATAAGGTGCTTAGGCTATCAGACCAAGTGTTTTTTAGTAAACACATTTAATGATAGTGTGGTTTTATTGAGCCCTAAATCCATAGAACTCAATGAAGTTTTAATTTCTAACAAAAACTACACTGCTGAGGAAATTATTGAAAAGGCAAAAGAAAACTTAGCAAATAATTACGATTACGATTTTATAAAAAGTAAAGTTTTTTACAGAGCTTCAAATTTAACTAACCTATTAAAAAAGGAAGTTACTATTAAAAATACAACTATACCAGAATTTAATCAAAGTTTTGTTGATAGTCTTTTAAATGCGATGCCTGATAGTGCTGATAATTACACTGAGGTCTTAGCTGATATGTATGGTAAATCAGGAATTAATGATACATTAAAATTGGATATTATAAAAGCATCAAATTTATATGATAAAAGTAGAGAAATAACATTTAATAGTTATGAAGAAAAATTCAATAGTATTATAAAAAAGTACGTAAAACGCGATTCTTATTTTAAAATCAAATCTGGTGTTTTTGGAACTAAAGAAGACATGGACTCTTCTTTTTTTCATAATGAAAAACCTAAAGTAGATGAAACTGAAGCTTTTCTTGAAGAACAAAAGAAAAAAGAACAGGAACGAAAAAATAGTTTTACAAAATACACTAAGTATTCGATTTCTAGATTACAACTAAAGAGCTTCGCTTATCCCGATAGTGATTTGAATTTTTTAGAAAAATCAAACAGATATGAATTTGAGCTTGAAGATTACAGTTTTTTAAATAATAATTTTGTGTGCATTATAAAATTTAAACCTAAAAGAAGTGCTAATTATAAGGGCACCATTTATGTAAATATAGATGATTTTGCAATTATAAGAGTTGATTATGAAAACGTAAAAGCCCTAAAAAACTTCAGATTATTAGGACTTTCATATAACTTGTATTTAAAAAGAGGTACTTTTATTTATGAAAAAAACAAATTTAATAGATATGCCCTTAAATATGCTGAAGTTGAGGAAGGGAATAAATTCGGAATTAAAAGACCTTTAAAAATAATTGAAAAAAATAAACATTCTAAAGGAAGAAGAAAACAAAACGAATTATCTTCAGATATCCATTTTATTGTCTCTAACATTGAAAAACAAGAATTAGTAGTTTTTGAAAACAACCCAATAAACAGAACCGATTACGCAGCATTTGAAGAAAAACCAAAAGTAAAACCTATTTACTTACCAAAATATGATCCAGAATTCTGGAAAGGATATAATGTTATAGAACCCAATCAAGCCATTAGAGACTTTAAAAGTATTGAGTAAATAAGATTCATATAAATTATTGAGAACTATACTAATCTTTATTCCGGCCCTTTTCATGAGGATAAAGGTCTCTTATATTATCACTTTGAAAAAATGATTTAGTGTTAATATTAAGCGCTGTTAATTTACCAGAAAATGCAACGCCTGTATCTACATTCCATACGTTTGCAGCATGCATAGGCTTCAAAGAATTGAAATTTGTTGTTGGCGTATGTCCAATATAAATTTCATCATAATGCTTTAATCGTTTTGGATATAACACAGAATTTTTATCAATGTTTTTATCTAAACTTAAAGCCATTTCCCATAAAGTTCTATCGTAATAAAAAGTGGTCTGTAATAATTCTTTTTCAACACCGTGCATCGATGTAAAACCAGCATGTAAAAACAACCTGTTTTCTGGATCTAAATAGTATGGGAGCATCCCATTAAAAAAACCTAAATGGCGTTTCTTTTCTTCAGTAGTAAAACCAATATAACTCTCTATAGTTTCTTTTCCGCCATGCATGTACCAAGTTGGATTTACTTCTCCTCTTAATAACCAATCTTCACACCAAACATCATGGTTTCCTTTAATAAAAACACAACTTATTTTCTCAGAGAGCTCTATTAAAAACTGAACAACTTGTGCAGATTCACTCCAGCCATCTACATAATCACCCATAAAAATAAGGGTATCTTCATCTTTAACTTCTAATTTATTAAGTAACTGAATTAAGGCTTTTAAACCTCCATGAATATCTCCTATAGCAAAAATTTGCATGATTTATTTTTTAACAAATCTAATGAACTAATTGAGCGGAAAAAAAGTTTCAATTAAAAATACTGCCCAATACCAAAAACAAAACCTTGCGTAGCATCCTCAGTAATACCGTGTCCGTAATCTATTCTAAAAATAGCATTATATATTTTTTTATGTATAAAACGAAGCCCAACTCCAGGGTAAATTCTTATGTTTTGCGCATTTCCAAAATCTCCAAAATCGCCTCCTGGATTTCGCCACGAACCTGAATCTACGAAGGCATTTCCTTGTAATACAAACCAGTTTTTTTCATAAAGCGTGTATCTGTACTCAGTATTTAAAACAATTACACCTGTACCTCTGTCAATTATATTACCAACGCCTCTTATATTTAAATTATTATCTACTGAAAATGGTGCAAAAGGTGTATCGTCATTATTTGACAAACCTAAACGCAATCTGTTAGCCAAATTTCCCTTTTTCCCAACTCTTTTGAACAGAAAAAAATCATTCCATCCAATAAAAAAATCGGGTAATATATCATTGGTTGAAGTCACGTATTGAAAATTAAACAGACTTCTAAAACCTGATACATATTGATAGAAATAATCTAATGTATTATATTCATATATTCCTTTTAATAACCATTTATGTATATTTAATTCGGGACGATTATTAATATTTTCTCCTTTAAAACGATAATCTTCGGTAAAATAATTTAAACCTAATTCAAAACGGTTTTTAAAATTAATTTCACACAAACCTAAAACTTCAAAAGATTTGTTATTGTATCTGTAGTTGGCAGTTTCATCAGGAAAAAATACAGGCTCTAAGGTTGTTAAATTTTGAAAATTTACAGCTAAACCAAACTTATTAGAAAAAAGATAAGGCGCTCTAAGGTTTAAGGCGTAACTGTCATAAATATCCTTTTGATAAAAGCCTCCAAATGCAATATTTCTTCCAAATAAATTAAACTCATATAAACCCAATCGATAAGCAAATTCATCATCATTAGTTGTAAAAACATTAGCCGAAGGAATAAGTGTTAAATTTTCCTCTATATTATAGAAAACATTATATTGATTATCTGCTGAATGAAATACTTGATAATAAGCGTGGGATACAGAGGGAAGGCGTTTCAAGCGCAAGATGTCTTGTTCAATAATAACAGAATCAAGCACTTTACCCGGTTTAATATTAGAAATACTCTTAATGAATGAAGTTTTCAACTTCGTATTACCTTGAATTTTTAAATCGTTAACAATTAATTCTTGAGTGAAAGAAAAAAAACTTACAAACCAAAAAATAAAAATAATTGCTTTTTTAGTCATTTAAAAACTCATTTTATTTAAGCCTAAAAATAAGTATAAAAATTAAAAATATTGTCCAATTCCGAAAACTAATCCGTTTGTGGCTTCATTTCCAATACCAAAACCATAATCTAATCTAAAAACAGCATTAAAAATCTTCTTATGTATAAACCTTAACCCTAAACCTGGGTAAAGTTTTACCGTACTACCATCAACTAATTCTCCCAAATCACCTCCTGGGTTACGCCATGAACCAACATCTATAAAAGCATTACTTTGTAATACAAACCACCCTTTTTCATACAAAGTGTATCTATATTCAGAATTAAGGACAATAGCGGCAGTACCTCTATCAATCGTATTTCCTACCCCTCTTAGGTTTAATTGATTATCTACAGCAAACGGCGCAAATGGTGTATCATCGTTTGATGCATAAGCTAAACGCAATCGGTTTGCCCAGTTTCCTTTTTCTCCAATACGCTTAAAATATTCAAAATCATTTCGACCAATAAAAAAATTGGTTAACAAGTCATTCTGACCTGTGGAACCTGTAACAAAGCGGTAAGTAAAGAGACTTCTAAAACCTTCCTGATATTGATAAAAAATATTAATATTATTATACTCATATTCACCAACTATAGCCACTTTGTTGGCTCCTAATTCAGATGGGGTGCCTTGAGGCAAATTCCCTTCTAAGAACTCATAATCTTCATTTGAAATATTTAAACCCAACTCTAAACGATTATTAAAGTTTGGCTCATACATGAAACTAAACTGAAAAGCTTTGGTGTTAAACTTGTAATTTACATCTTGATTATCATCAAAAAAAACAGGCTCTTGAGATACGATGTTTTGATAATTTAAACCAATCCCAAACTTACGTAAAAATAAGTTAGGAGCTTCCCAAAAAGCACCGTAAGAATCAAACACATTTCTGCTGTAATACCCCCCCCTATTAATTGATTTCTTCCTAGAAAATTAAAATCAAATACTGAAGTTCTAAAAGCAAATTCACCATTATTATCTGTTGATATATTAAGTCCAGGAATTATAGCAAAATTTTCTACAATGGTATAAGTTAAATGATAGTTGCCTTCTTCTTTTTTATCTAGGCTAAATTCTACATTGGCAACAGAGGGTAATAACTTCAATCGCCTGATATCTGATGCTATTCTTGATGAATCTAAAATACTTCCTGATTTAACAAACGCTAATTTTTTTAAAAATGCTGTTTTAGTTCTTTTGTTTCCAATAATTATAACTTCTGAAACTGTATTTTCTTGTGCATTTGATAATGCAACGAACATAAAAAGAATTATTGTTATGATATTTTTCATTGATTCACGAAACTTTTATTTAAGGTCGCTGCATTTACCCAATTATCTAAACTAACATCCATTAATGTGAAATTGTATAGAAACCCTAATTGAAGTGTTGGCGGTGTTTCAATAGTTATATTTAATACCACGTTATCTAATTTATAATATTGAAATTGATTTTGATTGGTGTATGTTCCTGACAATAAATTATCTTGAGTATCAGATACAATTTGAAAATAAATGGTGTTATCTCTAACAACATTGTCCTGCCACGAAAAAATTGGCATATTAGATTCTGATTGTTCAATAGTAACAATATCATCCCATAAAGTAGGCTTCGAAATTTGCTTTGATCGAATAGGATTTGAAACTTTTATTTCACCATCTAATTCAAATGTGATTATAATCCATTTTTCAACCATGGATTCTTGCGAAAAGCGTCTCAAATAACAATTAAAAATAGGTTCGCTTACTATTAGAACTTGTTGATAATTTGAAAAATTATTATGATCAACTTCAACCGATTTAGTTTCATAATAACGCGTGTTTAAAGCACCCGATTCTGGGTAATAAAATGTTAAAATATTACCACTATCATTGTCGCTAGCAGCACAAGCAATAACAGCACCTGTATTAAAAATTGCACTATCTAAATATGATTTTAATGATAATTGCTCATCATTAATATCTGAATTTGTACAAGATAAAATCAAAACACATAAAAACAAACACCCTATTTTACCTATAAAATTCATAGTATTTTTTAATTAAAGATTCTGCAGGTTTATTTTGTGGTGTAAACTGGTGATCATTTATTCCGCCAACTTTATCATGATTATGAAACCATTTCCAAACAAAACCTCCTGCGAACCAATTTTCGTTCCAAAAAGTTTCAAAAAGGGCTTGTGTTGTATTGTTTTGTGCCTCAAAATTTACTCCTTTCATACTCATGTCGCTTACCCAAGGTTGTTTCCCAGAATAATCAACACTTCTATAGCCAAACTCTGTAAATAATATAGGTTTATTATAGGTTTCAGATATCGTTTTAATCAAACTTTTATGCTTTTCCCAGCCTACTAAACATTCATTTACAGTTGGAGTTTTACTATTACTGACAGGAAAATAAGCATCAATACCAATAAAATCTAATTCATTCCAAAAAGGGGTTCTTTTAAACTCATCCCAATTGGCTGCATAAGTTAATTTCCCTTTGTAAACATTTTTAATTTGGCTAATCAGATCAAACCAATATTCTGGTCTTTGAATAACAAATCTCTCTAATTCAGTTCCTATACAAAAAATATCTACTTTAACTTCTTGAGCAAGTTCTGCATATTCCATTATAAATTTTGAATACGATTCCTCTAAAACTTTCCAATTTTCTTCACTTTTCATTTCAATTAACCCAGTAAATTCACCTTTCCAAACCCAAAGCTGAGGCTTTATCATTATTTTGATTTGCTTTTTCCGAAGTGTTTGAATGTATTGTTTTGCACCAACTCTTGTTTCACCAAACCATTGTCTATTTGTATTATGAACAATTTCTGGATGCTCCAAGTTTTTTATGAAGCCAAATGGCATTACAGCAGCAAAATTAGCCTGAATATTAACTACAGGATTTACATGTTCCTCATTTATCTCTTCTCTTGAAGCTACATAACTAACACCATTTATTTTCTCAAACTGTGCAGCACAAGAACTAATAAACACACTAACTAAAACCATTAGAAATTTAAATCTATTCATAATAAAATATTTGTTTAAACTTCTAATTTACTATTAATCATTAAAACAAAGCTCTTAAGCCTATGTTAAATGTTTTACCTAATCCTGTATCTGTGCCCCTTATAAAACTTGTGTATAAGGTTTCTACATTTAAAACATCTGTTAATTGATATTTTACCCCACCTCCTAGCGCTGTGAAGTCTTGAGAAAAATCGTTTCCTGTATCTATTAATTGAGAATGTTGTACTAGGCCTAGTATTGTAAATTTAGAACTTGGAAAATAACTTAAAAATACACCTGGTGTTAAACGCAAACTGTTATTTGCAAAACTATCTTCCTTTTTCCCAAAGTTATATTCTGTATTTAACTCAGAGAACAATTGCCAATCACCACCAGCGAAACTATAATCGTAAAAAAATCTATTTTGAAAAATAAATCCTTTTTGATCTAAAAATACACCGTTTTCAACTTCATTATCTACTAAAGGAATATGAAATGCGGTTTGAACAGTAAAGTTTGAAACGCCTTTTAAAGGATTGAATTTAATTGCTGGAGCAAATGATGTAAAACCTGAACGTGCTGAATTTGCCTCACCATCAAATTTAAAAACATCTAAAGCATCTCTTCCTCCAATAACGTTAGAACGAAACTCAAGTAAAAGCCCAATATTAAATTTACTGTTTGGCGAAACTCCTGTAAATATATCAACCGTTGATGTAAAAAAAGTGTTTCTTGGAATATCTTGTTCTGAACCATTTGGTCCAAATAAATCTTTTGTTTCAGTATATAAGTTATTAAACCACTTAATATCCCATTGCCCTTGTTTTAACAATTTTGAAGGTGTGTAAGTTTGTATCACACTTCCTTGATTTTCTTGATCTTCTTCTTGTGAATAGCCTGTGAATGCTATAGCTGTAAATACGAATATGGCGATTAATTTTTTCATAATTTGATTTTGTTTTTAATTTCCACAATGGTGAAAATCTATTATTTCTATTTTGATTTGTTATTAATTATTTTTGGTTTTTATAGATGTTATTGTTTGTTCACTTTCCAATCATAAGGAAAGTAGCTTAATTTATATTTACCTTCTAATTTTTCTGTTCTATATTGGTTAATAAAGTCTATTTCTGATTTACCATTCATTGTAAAATCACCTTTATACCACTCCATAATTTGAGAAGCTTCTACACGCTTTTTTTTATCATTTACTCTTAAAAAAGAACCGTTTAATGCAATTTTAGTTTGTTTTTCTAATTGTGCATTCAATGTGTTTGGTAAATAGGCTTCGTTAACTAAAGGCGGGCAGCCAACCGCACCACATACTAAAACAAAGTGAAAACGCGCATCGTTAAACTGACCTCTTAATAGTTTATGCTCAATATCGTTTAAAGTAATTTTCTTTCCGCCTAAGCTATACGTGGTTTTATCAAAAAAACCAGCATTATCAAGTGGCGAATTTGTTGGATAATTATCTATAATACCCTTGATAACAGATAAATTATAAGCGTTAATCCAAAAAGCTTGATAATTATTGGTATCACTTTTAGAAACTGAAATGCCCTCAGCTAAACTTAAAAGATTGTTTAATGTTGATGGATTTTTATATATTTTAGTGTACGCTACTTTTCCATCAGACACATTAGCTTTAAAAAAAGTGTCTGCTTTACTAAAAAAAGTAGTTAAATCTTGAGAAATCCCTTCAAAAGATATTAGTGCTATTAGTATTATTATAAATTGTTTTTTCATTTTTTTAAATATTAGTATCTTATTTTTTAAGACTGTTTAAAACTTTAATCTTTGCAAAGCAACAGCCCTTAGGTCGAACAAAACTTCGGGTAATTACACAGGAAGTAAAAGTTTTTTTCGGGTCTATGCTTATTAATAATCCTTACAAAACAAAATCAATTTAAACTTGTTCTAAATTAACGACTTTGATTAAGTTCTTATCTTTAGCTTCGACTTAAGACCTTATAACAATCAAATTATGCAAGAACACATCGTCATTATAGGAAACGGAATTTCTGGTGTAACAGCAGCAAGACATATAAGAAAATTATCTGATAAAAAAATTACTATTGTATCTGCTGAAACCGAGTATTTCTTCTCAAGAACAGCACTCATGTACGTATACATGGGGCACATGAAATTTGAACACACTCAACCTTATGAAAATTGGTTCTGGGAGAAAAACCGAATCGATCTTAAAAAAGGATATGTTAAGAATATTGATACCGATGCAAAAACACTTCATTTCGCAGAAGGAGATACTTTAAAATATGACAAACTTATTATCGCCACTGGGAGTAAACCAAATAAATTTGGATGGCCAGGGCAAGATTTAGAGGGTGTTATGGGTATGTACCATAAGCAAGATTTAGAAAACCTTGAAAAACATGCTCCTAATAAGGAGGCTTGTAAACGTGCAGTAATAGTTGGCGGTGGTTTAATTGGTATTGAACTTGTTGAAATGCTAAATTCAAGAAACATCCCTATTACTTTTTTAGTAAGAGAAGACAGCTTTTGGAATGGTGTTTTACCTACTGGAGAAAGCGAAATGATTAATCATCACATAAAAAATCATCATATCGATTTACGTTTGGGTATGAACTTGAAGGAAATTAAATCCGATGAAAACGGAAAAGTAAAATCCATAATTATTCAAGAAACTGGAGAAGAAATTGAATGTAATGTCGTTGGTTTAACTGCTGGTGTCTCCCCTAATATTGATTTTATAAAAGATTCTGATATTGAAATAGGTAGAGGTGTAAAAGTGAATCGTTATCTAGAAACTAACATACCTAATGTTTATGCTATTGGAGATTGTGCAGAACAACACGAAGGTATAAATGGCCGCAGACCTATAGAAGCGGTTTGGTATACCGGGCGTATGATGGGTGAAACTTTAGCACAAACCATTTGCGGTAATAAAATACAATATAACCCAGGGCATTGGTTTAACTCTGCTAAATTTTTAGATATAGAATATCAAACTTATGGTTGGGTATTTGCAAAACCAAGAGAAAACGAAGCACATTTCCATTGGAAACATGAGGACGATACGAAATGCATCACCGTTTGTTTTAATACAAATACAAACAAATTTTTAGGAATTAACACCTTTGGGATTAGAATGCGACATGAAACATTTGATACTTGGTTAACCGAAAATCGAGACGTTGATTATGTAATGAATCATCTTCCTGAAGCTAATTTCGATCCAGAATTTTACAGTCATTATGAAGCTGATATTATTTCAGCTTATAACAAACAATTACAAACCGTATAAACATGAGTAATAAAATAAATCATAGCATGTCTTTAGCAAAACCAGATGCTGTAGATATTTCAAACAAACAGAAAGTAGCACTAGCCACAGGAATTATTGGCTTATTCATTTTAACACTGGCACTCTTTAATACTGATTTTCCTAACAAAGGCCTATTTCTAAGTCTTTCCTTAGGATTGATTTCTATCGGAATTATTGTGTATTCCAGAGACGCCTATTTAACCAAATTAGAAGGTATAAAAAATGATGGTGTTTGGTTTAAATCCATTTCATCAAGAGGTATTTGGGGTTGGATTGTTGGCATTATACTAACCACCTTTTATATTGTACTTTACTTCTTTCCAAAATATTTAGGATTAGGAACAAATGGTGCCGAAAATAGTGGTTTAATAGGATTATTCGATCCTTTAAGTAGATTATTAAGCGGAAGACCAGCTAGCCAATGGTTTGTTTACGGTACACTTTATACGGTTGCTATTTTAGCCTTTGGCTATAAATTTATTTTAAAATACAGACACAATCGTTATCAACAACTAAGAACAAGTTCGGTTATGTTTTTTCAATTAGGTTTTGCCTTCTTGATTCCAGAATTCATGTATGTTATGAATAATGATTTACCATACTACGATTTAAAAAGTATCTGGCCACTTAACTATTATATTTTTGATGAATGGTCTGTAAACGGCTTTCTTTCAAACGGAAATATTGGTTTAGCCTTAATATTGTTTGGTATTATTTCCATTTTTGTAATTACACCAATTTTAACTTATAAATATGGAAAACGCTGGTATTGTTCCTGGGTTTGTGGTTGTGGCGGATTAGCTGAAACTGCTGGAGATTCTTTTAGGCAATTATCTTCTAAAAAAATGTCTGCATGGAAATTAGAGCGCTGGCTAATTCATACTGTTTTAGTGTTTTCAGTAGTGATGACAGTAGCTATGATATACACCTATTTAGGCTATGATAAAAATAATTTCTGGCTAACAAGAGGTGTTTTCATCGCTTTAGTTATTGGTTTTTTAACTGTAGTTTTTGCAGGTGTTATGTTTTTTAAAAGACAGGAATTAGGTAAAGATGCTAAATATGGCGCTATTGGTTTCTTTGTAGTGATTGCTCTTTTACTAATCATGCATTTTACAGGCACTACAAATCAAATTTTTTACATTAAATCTGGTGCGTTGAGATCTGCTTATGGCTTATACATAGGCTCTATATTTTCAGGCGTTATTGGCACAGGTTTTTATCCTATTTTGGGAAATCGTTCTTGGTGCAGATTTGGTTGTCCAATGGCAGCAATTCTAGGATTTCAACAACGTTTATTCTCAAAATTTAGAATTACAACAAACGGCGGACAATGTATTTCTTGCGGAAACTGCTCAAACAGTTGTGAAATGGGAATTGATGTAAGACACTATGCTCAAAAAGGCGAAAATATTGTCCGTTCTAGCTGTGTTGGTTGCGGTGTATGTTCTGCAGTTTGCCCACGTGGTGTATTAAAATTAGAGAATGATGCTATGGAAGGGAGAATTAATCCCACTGAAATATTATTAGGGAATGACGTTGATTTGATGAAATTTGTAAATCAAAAATAGAATGCGAATTATCTTAATTTTATTAGTTTTAATAACAACAACTTTAAATCTTTCAGAAAAAAAATCTTATCAGAAAATATATTATAAAGATGGGTTAATAAAATCTGAAGGCTGGTTGATTAATGGTATTAAAGAAAATTATTGGAAATTTTACTATCCAAATGGTGTGACCCAAAAAGAAGGACATTTTCATCAAAATAAACCTATAAATTACTGGTATTTTTATTATCTAAATGGCAATTTAGAATCTGAAGGTCATTATATTAACGGTAAAAAAAACAACTGGTGGTTATTTTATGATACTATGAAAAAAATAAATCATAAATGTCAATTGGTAAACAATCAAAAGAATGGTTATTGTCTTATATACAAGAACGAAAAATTAATTGCTGCTTCTAAGTACATTTCAGGTAATAAAATAAAAGAATGGACTAACTTTGCGTCTTTTAAAAAAGAAAACAAACTAAGCGACCTTAAATGACCAAAATCACAGTCATCATTCCTGCATATAATGAAGCTGATTCTATAGCACTTGTCATTAATGATATTCCTAAAATTGTTGATGAAGTTATTGTTGTTAATAATAATTCTACTGATGATACTGAAATTAATGCAAAAAGAGCGGGTGCAACAGTTTTAGCAGAAATGAACAAAGGTTATGGCTATGCCTGCTTAAAAGGGATGCAACATATTGCTAATCAAAATATAAAACCAGATATTATTGTATTTTTAGATGGTGATTTTAGCGATTATCCTGAAGAATTATCGAAAATAATTAATCCAATCATTGAGGATGATATTGATTTTGTAATTGGATCTCGTGTAAAAAAACTACGTGAAAAAGGGTCAATGACGTTGCCACAAATATTCGGCAACTGGCTAGCAACCAATTTAATGAACTTATTTTTTAATGCTAAATTTTCAGATCTCGGACCTTTTAGAGCTATAAAATATAACAAACTTTTAGCACTTAAAATGCAAGACAAAACCTATGGCTGGACAGTTGAGATGCAACTTAAGGTATTAAAACAAAAACTCTCATACTGCGAAGTGCCAGTAAATTACAGAAATAGAATTGGTGTTTCAAAAGTGTCTGGTACAATAAAAGGTGCTATATTTGCAGGCGTAAAAATATTAGGTTGGATTTTTAAATACAGTATTAAAAAATGATTCTAGAAACAACAATTATAGTTATATACAGTTTTGCTCTTTTGCTTATTTTCATGTATGCATTAGCGCAATTAAATCTGCTATTTAACTATCTATCTTCTAAGAAGCTAAAAGATACTTGCGAAAAATTTGATTTATCTAAATCTGATGAAATACCTTTTGTTACCATACAACTTCCTGTATATAATGAAATGTATGTTATGGATCGTTTACTTGATAACATTGCACTAATTGATTATCCTATAGATAAACTTGAAATTCAAGTACTAGATGATTCAACAGATGAAACCATCGAAAGCACCAGAAAACATGTAGAAAATTTAAAAGTTACAGGTTTAGACATTCAACACATTACTAGAGTTGATCGTTCTGGCTTTAAAGCAGGAGCACTGAAAGAAGGCTTAAAAGTAGCTAAAGGTGAATTCATAGCTATTTTCGATTCAGATTTTCTTCCTAAAGCAGATTGGTTAAAACGTACCATCCCATATTTTAAAGATGAACACATTGGTGTTGTACAAACGCGTTGGGGGCACATTAACCGTAACTTTTCTATTCTTACAAAAATACAAGCATTTGCTTTAGACGCACACTTTACTTTAGAGCAAGTTGGCAGAAATAGTAAAGGACACTTTATTAACTTTAATGGTACTGCTGGTATTTGGAGAAAAACATGCATTATTGATGCTGGAAACTGGGAAGGAGACACCTTAACTGAAGATTTAGATTTAAGCTATCGTGCCCAACTTAAAAACTGGAAGTTTAAATACCTTGAAGATGTTGAAACTCCTGCAGAATTACCTGTAGTTATCAGCGCAGCGCGTTCACAACAATTTAGATGGAATAAAGGTGGAGCAGAAAATTTTAGAAAAATGCTTTGGCGCGTATTAAAATCTAAAAATATTTCAGCTAAAACTAAATTACATGGCATACTACATTTATTAAACAGTACTATGTTTTTAAACGTACTTATTGTAGGTGTTTTAAGCATCCCTATGTTGTACATAAAAAACGAATACGCACACTTAAAACCCTATTTTTATGTAATGAGTTTCTTCGTGGTAAGTACCATCATATTTTTTATATGTTATTGGTTTATGTATAAAAATATTTATGGGAGTGGCTTTAAAAATTTCGTTCGCTATGTAGGCATGTTTTTTGTTTTTTTCTCAATTGCCATGGGCTTTTCTTTACATAATTCTATTGCTGTTTTAGAGGGGCATTGGGGTAAAAAAAGCGAATTTGTTCGTACACCTAAATTTAATATTAGCACTTTTAAAGACAACTGGAAAAACAATAAGTATCTTAAAAAAACCATTTCTATACATGTTATTTTTGAAGGCATCTTGATGCTTTATTTTGCTTTTGGAATGTATAGCGCATTTGTAGTTGGTAACCAAGGTGGCGATTTTGGTTTATTTCCTTTTCACTTCATGCTATTTGCTGGTTTTGGTTATGTATTTTTTAAATCTTTAACTTCAAAAGTATAGTGCTTACAATAAGAAATTTGATTTAGAAATTAATAATTATAAGTTGGTGCTATTGATTCTTTAACTACAATTAATGCATCAAATCTTGTAGTTGGAACAAAACGAATGATTCCACCATTTTCAAGTTCAAATGCTTTAGTAATCTCAAAAATCCATTTGTTATTACTGTTTTTTTTATCTTGACTCAAATCTAAAAAAGGTATTTTTTTTCCTGAAGAAATTAAACGATGTTCGATAAATGTAGAGTCTGTTTGTTGAATTGGAATCGTTTTTTTAGTCCAAAATTGATATAATACGCCACTATTGGCAAATAAACCAATTGTATAATAATCTTTCGGATATTTTTCTTTTAAAAATTGACCCATCGTCTTCATATATCCATTTTCCATAGCCCCTTTTTCAACATGACCATTATGTGCCCAAATAATAACTTTCTTATTTGGGTAAACTTCCTTCAGCATCCACTTTAGGTTTTCAACCATTAATGAGTCTCTCAAACCAAAGCTTTCCCATCTATCTGAGAAAGGTAAATTATAGGATGCAGAAAACATAGATAAACTCCTAACCATTACTTGAAATAAAGTTTTGTTTAATTTGTGCTTAGAAATGATTGCGTCTTTATTTTCTTCTAAATAGCGCTTGGCTGTATTTGATGTTTCTACAAAAATATCTCTATGTTTAAGATAGTTAATAGAGTCATTGTTAGAACTAAATCCATACGATCGTTGATAAGAAAACATCCTAGTGAAAAGACTGTCTGAAAGCTCTTTATCATAATCCTTTAAAATAAATTTTAGTTTGGTAAACAAAAATTCAGAAGATGCTTGCGTATCATAACCCATATAGTAAAGAGGTGAATTTGTAATACTTTGTGATTTTAAATAATCAAATAAACCATTAGCTTCATTAGCTCTAAAATTTCCGAATACAGAAAAATCTCGAAGTTGTTTACTCGTCAAGGTATCTATAGTTTCGAATGCTAAAAAAGTATCTCCTAAACCACTTTCCATAGCTAAAACTTCAAATCCCATTTCTTTATGAAGATATTTTACTAATTCAGATTTTAGCTTATAAAAAGTTCCTGAGCCATGCGAGCTTTCACCCAAAGCAACGATTCTTTTGTCACCAATCGCATTTTTAATTGCAGAAAAATCATAGCCAGATGTGGTTTTTAATTCTCTTGTGTTTTTTTTAATCCATTGAAGTTCTATTTCTGATTGTGAATAAGAACTGAAAAAGGTAAGAAATAAAAAGAGAACTACACTAAATCTAAAGTGTTTCATACTATTGTTTTTTGATAAACCAAAGTTGCAAAAGTAAAATACAACCAAGCCATTATTCTTAATAAGTTTTGTCCAAAAAAAATAATCTTGGACGTTTTTTTAAATGATGTTGTTTTTCTTTTTATAAGCTGAAGGGGTTAATCCTGTCATTTTTTTAAAGATACTATTAAAGGAAGATTTTGAATTAAAGCCAGCTTTTCCTGCTAGACTTACTAACTTGAATTTTTGAACTTCATCGCTAGAAAGTAGTTGTTTTATTTTTTCTACACGGTGAAGATTTAGAAATTCTGAAAAATTCATATTATGGACTTCATTGATATATTTTGACAATTCTTTAGTTGTGCTATCTATTTCTTTTGCAAACTCTGTTAAAGTTAAATTTGGATTTGTGTAGAGTTCTCTTATTTGAATGGCTTCTTTTAGTTTTTCGGAAATCGAATGAAGATTGGGATAAGCTATTATACTTTCGTTATCAGAAAATGTATTAAATAATAATTTTGGTTTTGTGAAACCTATAATACCAATCCAATAAATAAACGCAGAATTAAATACAAATGTTGGATACGAAAAAACGATACTTTCTCTCCAATTATGAAGAAATAAATCTGCTGAATACAATAAAATATCCCAAATCATAATACCTAAAAACACAAATGTAAGTCGTTTTAAGCATTTTAAAACGGATTTTGATTTTTGAATATTAGCAAGTACAAATTCATTTTTATTGATTAGTTTTAACGACAGGATTAATAAAATCACTGTGAATATTTGATAAAAAAACTCATGAATTCTAAAAAAATCTGATTCAATAACAACTCTTGTTATTCTAAAGCTATTTTCTCTTATCGAAACACTAAACCAATAGGATCTTAATAATCCATATAAAATAGCCGGCAGTAAAATGTACCATTCTTTTTTATGATAAATTAATCCTTCTTTGTTTGGAAACTGATTTTTTATATAAAAATAAAAACCTGCTCCAATTAGCCATTTATAAGGATAAGGAAACATATGTAAAGGTCTATAATATTGAAAAAATCCAATATCTAAAACAGCATAGATGAGGTTATAAATGAAAGTGAAAACAGAAATAGTAGAAAAAAGTTAACAGCAAGTTTATTGCCAAACTTTTTTTTATATACAAATACACAAAGAATAAACCCTTGAATCGCCCCAAAGAGCATGATGACATTCAAAATATTATAGTCTAAATTCATGATGTTTTTATAAAGTTAAATATACTATTTTCGATTTAAATCTATTTTAATTTAATTAGAAATAGGTAATAGGTTATCTAGTTATATTTCTAAAAACAAATAATACTATATTTGGTTATGGATTTAAAACCTAATTTTTTTAAATACTATAATACCCCTTTGCTATTGGTAATTACTAGCGCTTTGTTTTATACGTTTTTTGCATATGATTTACAACGCACAGATTATACAAAACTAGTGGCACTTTATTTGGCATTATTTTTTTTGTTTTTTAAGATTGTACATCTTTTTAAAACTAATACTAAGGCATTAACCTATTTTGCTTTTGGTTTTAGAGCTATTTTAATTTTAGCAATACCTAACCTATCACAAGACTTTTATCGCTTTATATGGGATGGCAGAATGATTTTACAGGGTTTTAATCCATATTTATATAATGTAGCATCTTTTATTAATAATGGTATATTTCCTATTTCTCAAGCTCAAGAACTTTATAATGGCATGGGTGTATTAAATGCGAGCCATTTCACTAATTACCCACCCATAAACCAACTCTGTTTTGTTATTGCTGGGTTATTAGCAGGGAAAAGTATTTTAGGTTCTGTCATGGTTATGCGCTTACTTATTATAGCTTCCGATTTTGGAACCTTGCATTTTGGCTCCAAATTATTAGAAAAATTAAATCTCCGATCGAATCATATCTTTTGGTATATTTTAAATCCGTTTATAATTATCGAACTCACAGGGAATCTACATTTTGAAGGTGTTATGGTTTTCTTTTTAATTTGGAGTTTATATTTATTACAAATAGGAAAATGGCAATGGGCTGGTTTTGTTTTAGCTTTATCAATAGCAACTAAACTTATTCCGCTTATATTTTTACCTTTATTTTTACAGTGGTTTTGGAGACAAAATCCATACGAAAAAACTAAAAAATGGATACCTACCTTATCAGTCATAGCAAAATTAATAGGGTTTTATGCTGTTGTAGGCATCACAACGCTTTTATTATTTATGCCTTTTTACTCCTCCGAGTTTATTAATAATTACAGCAATACCGTGGCGCTTTGGTTTCAAAAATTTGAGTTTAATGGCAGTTTGTATTACATTGCCAGAGAAATTGGCTACCGTTTTAGAGGTTATAATGAAATTGCCATTATTGGAAAAGCCATACCTATTATCGTATTTGTGTTTGTTTTGTGCATTACTTTTTTTAGAAAAAACAAAACTACTACCCAACTTATTACTGCTATGTTAATAGCATTAACTTTTTATTATTTTACTGCCACTACAGTGCATCCTTGGTATATCGCTACGGTTTTAATACTATCCGTTTTTACAAAATATAAATTCCCTTTAGTATGGAGTTGTGTTATGATTGTTAGTTATTTAGCCTATATAAATATAAATAAAGCAGATAAATCCGAAAATTTATGGATTATAGCTTTTGAATATGTCATTATTTATAGTGTATTTATTTGGGAAGTATTCATAAAAAAGGCTTCCAAATTGGAAGCCTAATTTCTATCTAGTTTAATAAAACTACGCTTATAGTTTTTCTAATTTTTTAATAGTATTTAATTCATTCTCATCTTCATAACCATCTGAATCTTTGGTTACAAAAACTTTAGCAGTAAATGTGATTTTAAACTTAGTACCTATTAATATTGCTTCATTTAAATCAAACATTGCTAAAACGGCATCGTCAATTTCTTGAAAAATTATGGTATGCTCTTCACTATCTTTAGTTTGAATAAAATTATACCCATAATCTTCATGACTATCAAAAACAGCTTCAACAACTTGAGTTTCTTGAATGGAACATGTGATACTATTATTAAAAAGTACATCGGTATTAAAATTTGTAATTACAAATAGTTGTACAAAAAAAGCTGTAAACAAAACAATTGTTTTCATATATTAAAAAAATAAAATTAAGTTGAATTTTTTTCGGAAATCGTTCTACCTAAAGTCCGAATGGCTTAAGTAATTTTCAAAAAACTACTGATAGTACTTAAAACTAAGTTTTTTTTAGTCTTATAATAGTGATTGCCTTAAGGCGCTATATTGAACATATCATCTAAATCTTTAAAACTCTTGAACTCTAACATATAGTCATTAGGGTCTTTAACAAAAAAAGAAGTGTGTTCGCCTACTTTATCTTTTAAAAAGGTGGCTTTGGTAACTACATCTAAACCTTGAGATTTTAGTTTTTCATATATAGTTCCCCATGTCTTAAAATCCAAGATAATTCCAAAATGAAATGATGGTAAAATTTTGCCTTCAAAAACATAATTAGGATTTGTAAAATTGAATTTTCCGGCTTTAATAAATGTTATTTGATGACCAAATAAATTTATATCTACCCAATTTTGGGTCATTCTCCCTGAGGATGCGCCAATATTAGCGTAAAATCCTTTTGTCTCCTTGATTTTTAAACAAGGTAAAGACATGTGAAACGATGTTTGCATGATACATTTATTAAATGGGCTTTAAACTTTCTACTCTGTAGATAACGTCATCACCATCTTCATCTTCAACAAAAGTAATTCTGAAGTCTTTATCTATTAAACCTTTATCATTTTTCAAATCGAATTGCTTTAAAACGCGAGGATGAACTTCTTCAAAGGCTAACTCCTCGCCATTTTCAAACCAAAAAGTGTATAAACCGTTTTTGTAAGATTTAAAAACAGCTGTTCTCATAATATTAAAATTTATTAATCGTTATCTTCTTCTTCTGAATCTTCATCTAAAATTTCAGGATCTTGTACCGCTTCTGGATCATCTCCAGCAAAATCTTCATAATCATCTTCATCATAGTTTTCCATAGTTACTGCAAGTTTCATACTAACTTTTACTAAATATTTAGTATCAGATGTTGTTACCTCAACAGCTTCAATAATTTCATTATGCTGATTTCTAAACGATATAATCTGATCTTCATCATAGCCATCGGGATATTTTTCAACCAACAAAGCTAAAATTTCTGGTGTTAACTTCTTAAAATCGACTATAACACGTTTTAAATTTTCGTTTCTATTTTTCATTTTTATGGGGTAAAGTTTTTTACTTATGAGTTAAATATACTATTTATGATTATTTTATGCGTATAACATCATAAAAATCTTTTCTTCTGTCTTTTAAATTTTTTACTGCTCCAAAAGAGTGTAATTCTCTTAGCAAACTTAAATCTACATCTGCTACTAAAATCATTTCGGTATTTGGGGTAGCCTCTGCTTTAATTCCGTTACTTGGAAATGAAAAATCACATGGTGTAAATACTGCAGATTGTGCATATTGAATATCCATATTATTAACATTTGGCAAATTACCTACACTTCCAGATATCGCCACATAACACTCGTTTTCTATAGCTCTGGCTTGAGCGCACAAACGAACTCTAGAATAGCCATTTTGAGTATCTGTTAAAAAAGGAACAAATAAAATATCCATACCTTCATCAGCCAATAAACGCGATAATTCTGGAAACTCAGAATCATAACATATTAATATGCCAATTCTTCCACAATCAGTGTCAAAAGTTTGTAATTTATTTCCGCGTTGCATACCCCAAACTTTAGCTTCATCTGGTGTTACATGTATTTTTTCGTAACGCTCAACACTACCATCTCTTCTACATAAATAACCAACATTGTATAATTTATCTTCCACTACTTCTGGCATACTCCCAGAAATGATGTTGATGTTATAGGATATTGATAGTTGTTTAAGTTTATTAACAATAGTTTCAGTAAATTTTGCTAGTTCTCTAATAGCCTCTGGCTCATGCATATGGTTAAACTCCGCCATAAGGGGTGCATTGAAAAACTCTGGAAATACTGCAAAATCAGAACGATATGCCGAAACACTATCAATAAAATACTCCACTTGCTGCATCAATTCATCTAAACTTTTATAGGGACGCATTTGCCATTGTATGAGGCCTAAACGCACAATAGTTTTTATGGTGCTAGCTTTCTTCTTTGGTTTAGTATAATAAATATTATCCCATTCCATTAAAACAGCATATTCATTTGATGCTGTATCACCTTCTAAATAACCTTTTAAAACACGTACTGGATGAAAATCATTAGATATTTGAAAATTCAAAACAGGATCATGAATTTCCTTACGTTTTACTTTTTCAATATATTCTTTTGGTGAGAATTCCTTGTGCTCGTGATAATTGGGCATTCTTCCTCCAAACACAATACTTTTTAAATTTAGGTTTTCACATACTTCTTTACGATAATCATAAAGTCTCCTACCTAAACGTAACCCTCGATACTTAGGCCTGATAAATACATCTATTCCATATAAAACATCACCTTCTCGATTGTGATTTTTAAAAGATTCTCCAGCTATAATATCTGCATATGTATGATCATCATCAATCCTATCATAATCCACAATAAGAGATAATGCGCAACCAGCAATATCACCGTCAATCTTAATTACCACTTGCCCTTCTGGAAACATGGTAGTTAATTTTTCTATATGATGCTTTTTCCAATAAGAATTAAGTACACCTCCGTACGACTCTAGAGTTGCATCTCTCAACTCTTCATAGTCATTTACAGATAAATACTTTAATTCTATATTTTCAATTTTTTTTGTTTCCAAAATTTATTGTCCTAATAAATAAGCAAAAATTAAAGGTGCTACAATAGTGGCGTCACTCTCAATTATAAATTTTGGAGTATCAATATCAAGTTTACCCCAAGTAATTTTTTCGTTTGGAACAGCGCCAGAATAAGATCCGTAACTTGTTGTTGAATCGCTAATCTGGCAGAAATAACTCCAAAAAGGAGTGTCAGTACGTTCCATATCTTGATATAACATTGGCACTACACATATTGGAAAATCTCCAGCTATGCCTCCTCCAATTTGGAAGAAACCAATTCCATTTTTAGAATTATTCGTATACCAATCTGCTAAAAATGTCATGTATTCTATACCAGATTTCATGGTACTTGCTTTTAACTCACCTTTTAAAACATAGCTTGCAAAAATATTTCCCATCGTGCTATCTTCCCAACCTGGACAAACAATAGGCAAGTTTTTTTCTGCCGCTGCATACATCCAAGAGTCTTTCAAATCAATTTCGTAATATTGTTCTAAAACACCTGATAATAACATTTTGTACATATACTCATGTGGCAAATACCGTTCTCCTTTATCGTCGGCATCTTTCCAAATCTTAAAAATATGTGCTTGTAAACGTCTGAATGCTTCATGCTCTGGAATACAAGTATCTGTTACGCGATTTAATCCTTTTTCTAGCAAATCCCATTCTTCTTGCGGAGTTAAATCACGATAGTTTGGTACGCGTTTGTAATGAGAATGCGCTACCAAATTCATAATATCCTCTTCCAAATTAGCACCTGTACAAGAAATAATTTGCACTTTATCTTGACGAATCATTTCTGCAAAACTCTTTCCTAACTCTGCGGTACTCATTGCTCCAGCTAAAGATACTAACATTTTTGAGCCAGAATTTAATTGTGCTTCGTAACCTTTTGCAGCGTCAACTAAAGCGGCAGCATTAAAATGTAAATAATGTTTTTCTATAAATTGTGATATTGGTCCTTTAGTATTCATCTTTCTCGCTATTTTTTAAGCGTTTATATTTATTATGATTTAGCAATAATACTGTATTTGCGTTTGTTATAAATTTATAACTTAACTGGTTATCCTGCAATTTTTGATTGTTCTAATTTTTAATCTATCACTTTTAAACAACCATTTTAATTATTATATCCCAAAATTTTAAGTAAGTCTTCACTTTTTTGTTGGTCGCTAAATAATTTAGTTGTTAGATTTCCATCTTTATCTTTGTCAATTAAAATATGTTTTGGCGAAGGTATTAAACAGTGTTGTAAACCTCCAAAACCACCAATGGTTTCTTGATAGGCCCCTGTGTTAAAAAACCCAATATAAAGTGGTTTTTCTTTGTTGTATTTAGGTAAATAAATAGCATTCATATGCTGTTCACTATTATAATAATCATCACTATCACAGGTTAAACCACCAAGTAAAACACGCTCGTAACTTTCATTCCATCTGTTTATAGGCAGTAAAATAAACCGTTTATTAATAGCCCAAGTATCAGGCAAGGTAGTAATGAATGATGAATTTATCATATTCCACTTTTCACGATCATTTTGTTGTTTTTGGTATAGTACTTCATAGATAGCTCCACCACTTTCACCAACTGTAAAACTGCCAAATTCTGTAAATAAATTAGGCACTTTAACTTCTTCTTCTTCACATGCAAGATTGATTTGATTTATAATCTCATCAACCATGTATTGATAATCAAAATCAAAAGCTAAAGAATTTTTTATTGGAAATCCTCCCCCTATATTTAAACTGTCTAATGATGGACATATTTTTTTTAAACTCGTATAAACCTTCAAACATTTTTGTAATTCATTCCAATAATACGCATTATCTCGTATCCCTGTATTAATGAAAAAATGAAGCATTTTTAACTTAACTCTTTTATTGTTTTGAATTTGGTTTTTATAAAATGGCACTATGTTTTTATAACCTATCCCTAGTCGAGAAGTATAAAACTCAAACTTTGGTTCTTCTTCTGAAGCTATTCTAATACCAACATTAAATTTTCCTTTTATTTCTTGAGATAATAAATCGATTTCTTCATAATTATCAATAATTGGAATGGCATTTTTGTGCCCATTATTTATCAGTCTAGCTATATTGGTTACGTATTGAGAACGTTTAAAACCATTACTAATTACATAAGTTTCATCTGTAATTTTACCTTGGGCTTTCAAATTTTCAACAATATCAATATCAAAAGCAGAGGAAGTCTCAATATGAATATCATTTTTTAAAGCTTCATTTAAAACATGATTAAAGTGTGAGCTTTTTGTACAATAACAATAATGGTATTTCCCTTTATACTTATTCTTTTTTATGCCATCGGCAAACCATTGTTTAGCCTTATTAATATTGTTAGAAATTTGTGGTAAATAGGTAAACTTTAAGGGCGCGCCATATTCCTCTACCAACTCCATAAGATTAATCCCATGAAATTCTAATGTTTTATTTTCTAATCTGAATTCTTCTTGTGGAAAATCAAAAGTCTGATCAATTAAATCAATGTATTTTGTATTCATTTATTTTGTTTAATAGGTTAAAGATAAAACCCTAAAATTAATTAGGCGATAAACTCGTAAAAAAAATGAATATCAAATTTGAATTTGATTTTGAGTAGTAGGAATAAAGCCATTCATATGCTGGCTAGCATATATTGCTAAAACGGAAGTTAGCTTTAAAATTCGGTTACTTAAACGATAAGCAGCTTTTGAGTATGACTTCCTAATTTTCAAAAGCCCGAACATATAAACACAATTCAAATTGTTCAGCTAATAACAGTACAAATGAAATATAAAATTTTTAATTAATAAGTTTTTTTAAAGATTTTTTTAAGTAGTTTTTAAAGCATTTTTAATGTATTCAATTCCTGTTCGGTAAGATGTTTCCAGTGCCCTCTTGGAATATCTTTTTTTGTTAAATGCCCAATGGCAACACAATCTAAATTTACAATTTCATATTTTAAATAATCAAAAATTGTTCTGACAATCGTGTTCCCTGTATTTTTAATTTTTAAGCCAATTTCACGTTTTGTTGCGCCATCAATATAGCTAATCTCCTCAACTCCGATAAGTTTTCCCTCTATTTTAAACCCTGCTTGGATTTTTTTTAAATCTTCAAGTTTTAAATTTTTATCTAATTCAATATGAAATAACCTACCAACACCATTTTTAGAGTTGGTAAATTTATCATGAATTTGCTCATCATTTGTAAACAACAGAAGCCCTTTTGAGTTTCTACCTAAACGCCCAATAGGTTTAATTTTTGAAGTAGTTGCATTGGCAACTAAATCCATAACGGTTCTTCCTTTACCTTCACTAGTTGTAGTTGCAAAACCTTTAGGCTTATTTAATAATACATAAGCTTTCTTTTCTGGGTTTACGCGTCCTCCATCATAACGCACTTCATCACCTAGCTTTACTTTGTAACCCATTTCGGTTACAACTGTCCCATTTACTGTTACTAATCCGGTTGCTATATGAACATCAGCCTCTCTACGAGAACATATTCCAGAATTAGCAACATACTTATTTAATCTAATTTCGTCAGGGTTACTCGCTTTTTTAGGAGAAGTTGGAGTGGTTTTTTTTATGGGAGCATTTCCTCTTGCATAACTTTTACTACGCGTATTATTATCTCCACGTCCCGAAGCTTTTCCTTTTCCTTTACTGCCTTGATGCCTATTCATTTCGTATTATTTTTTTGCAAAGATATACTTAAAATTTACGATTTACGATTTTTTGGTTTATGAATTATTGTAATCCTTTTTTGATAAAGTAGGAGTTAAATTAAGTTGGTTAACAACACTTAAAAAAACTTATATCTGATTTAAAACTAATTCTATATTAATAAGTACAATACAAAATACCCCTGTTACAATGATGAATTTCAAGATATTATGAAGTATTAAATAATGTAATTTAGTTTTAGATTTCCATAACACATAAAGAAAAACTAGAAGTAAAAAAGTACTGAAATAAAAATACAAATACATATAGCCTATCTCAAAACAAACTAATAACATATATGTAGGCACTAACGTTAAAATGGTTAATACCCTTAGTATGTTTTTTGAAGCCTTTTCTCCATAAACTATAGGTATGGTTTGGTAACTTTGAAGAAGATCTCCCTTAATGTTTTCTAAATCTTTTGTTAGTTCGCGCATAGATATCATTAAAAACAAGAAAATGGCATGAACAAAAATTACCGTTTCAAAATTTTTATAATAAAGAAAAATGGCGAAAAATGGAGTAATAGTTAAAATTGCAGAAGTTAAATTACCAATAAAAGGTAGTTTTTTTAATTTATGTGAATAGAACCAAATAGCGAAAATATATACAGAAAAGAAAATAACAGCATTGAATGACACGTAGCTTGCCATAATTACAGACGAAAAATTTAAAACAAAATAAAAAGACAATTTAGTATTTTGACTTACCAATTTATCTAACCTAGATTTAATAGGTTTATTAATTAAATCTTTTTCTGAATCGTAAAAATTGTTGATAATATAGCCTCCTGCAATGGTTGAAGCAGAAGCCAAGACTAACATAAATAAATTAGGATCTAAAAGCACTTCTTTAAGAGATTTACCTTTTGCCATTATATATACTGAAGCTAAATATTGTGCAATAACAATAATTAAGATATTGTAACCTCTAACAACAGAAAACATACTAAAAAACTTAACTAGAATATGATTCTGTCTCCGACTTAGCATAGTTTTATAATTTATAAAATTCTGAAATTTTTCAGAACAATAAAGGAGAATTAAAAGTTGTAAACAACTTCTAGTTTATATCCTGTAAGGGATAGTTTTGCTTTATCAATATCTTCAGTAAATCCTAAAATATAGCCACCGCCACCAGAACCACAAAGCTTTAAGTAATAATCATTTGTTTCAATACCTTTTCTCCAAAGTTCATGAAACTGAATTGGAATCATTGGCTTAAAATGACTTAATACAACTTTTGAAAGTTGTTTTGTATTTTTGAACAGGGATTTAATATCACCCGATAAAAAATCATCAACACACGCGTCTGTATGTTTAATAAACTTGTTTGTAAGCATCTTCCTGAAACCTTCTTGCTTCATTTTTTCCATAAAAATACTTACCATTGGTGCAGTTTCACCAATAATACCGCTATCTAATAAAAACACAGCACCTTTTCCATTTTGTTGTGCTGGAATACCAGTGGCTTCAATATTATCTTTAGAATTTATTAGAATTGGAATACTCAAATAACTATTAAGAGGATCTAAACCAGATGATTTTCCATGAAAAAATGACTCCATTTCCGAGAAAATAGTTTTTAGTTTCAATAGCTTCTCACGAGTTAAATTCTCTAAAACAGTAATTTTATCTTGAGCATATTTATCGTAAATAGCAGCTACAAGAGCACCACTACTACCAACGCCATATCCTTGTGGAATAGAAGAATCAAAATACATACCCTCGTTTACATCTATTGCGAGGGATTCAATATCAAAAGTTACCAGTTCTGGATTTATATTTTTTAAATACTCAACAAACCGTCTTAAGCTTTGATTAGATTTTAAAGCAGTTTCTGAAGGATTTTCAGTTTTCTTTAAAGCACCATTATAAAAATTATAGGGAATAGATAAGCCTTTAGAATCTTTAATGATTCCATACTCTCCAAAAAGCAATATTTTCGAATAAAAAAGTGGTCCTTTCATTTACTTTATTTGATTTGGAACTATAAAGTTACAATTGTTTTGCTCCAAAACCAATTTTGTCGCAAATATAATGTCCATTTTGGCAATATACAACTAATTCATTTTTAATGAATTTCATAACAGATTCTGTTTCATATTCTGGATATAGTACATGTACATTCGCTCCAGCATCAAGAGTAAAACAAATTTTAGAGTTTGATGTTTCTCTATATCCCCATATTTTGTAAATAATTTCTATGGTATTAGGTTTCATTAATATAAAATAGGGCATGCTAGTCATCATCATAGCATGCAAGGTTAATGCTTCACTTTCAACTATCTTAATAAAAGCGTCTAAATCTCCATCATTTAAAATAGTTATTAAATTAGATAAGTTCTTATGAGCTTGACTAAAACGCTTTGATGCAAATGGATGTCCGTGCATTAAATTATGCCCTACGGTGCTACTAACTTGCTTTTCGCCTTTATCAACCAATAAAATGGTGTCTTGATAGTTTTTAAAATTATCATGAACTTCAAATGGATATTTCGTTCCAAATAAATCTGAACTTCCTTTAATCTCATTATGATGTCCCCAAACTACTGTATCGCCTTCTAAACTTCGGCAAGCACTACCAGATCCTAATCGAGCCAAAAATGATGCTTTTTTAATAAAAAATTCATCAGAAACTTCATTGTTTAATGCTTTTTCAAGACTCATCAAACATAATGCTAATGCACTCATCCCACTTGCAGAAGACGCAATACCAGAACTGTGCGGAAAAGTATTTGATGTTTCAATTTTAAAATGATAGTGCCTTAAAAAAGGTAAAAAAACCTCAACTCTTTTAAAAAAAGTTTCAATTTTTGGTTTGAAATCATCCTTTTTGTCATCATCTAAAAACACTTCAAACGAAAAATTATCTTGATTTTGTTTTTCTGAAAAAATCAAATTAGTAATTGTTTTACAGTCACTTAACGTAAAACTTAAAGAGGGGTTTTCTGGGATTTGATCTTCCTTTTTACCCCAATATTTAACTAAAGCGATATTGCTAGGTGACGACCATTTAAAACTTCCGTTTTTAACAGAAGCTGTATATGGTTTTGGAATAAATTGTTGTACTGACATTTAACCTATTTAAGTTGACAAAGATAACAACTTTACCATAGTTTTAAAATTTCTGGCGGTACCTATTGTATTAAGTTTTCTTTCAAAAAAATTTATATTAAATTTAGATTGACCAAAACCTTTTTCAAAATAAAAATAAATACAATCGTTAATTATTTCATATAGCTCACCATCATAAATTTTGACTGAAGCATCATTAAGCAAATCCTTATTCGGAGCATCATCCAAAATAACAAAGTAGCTTAACTGCTTTATATCCTTTGGGAAAGGACAGGCATTAAAAATTTGTTGAAATTCTTTGGGAGTTTTAATTAAAACAGATATCTCAAAACCAAAATGATTTTTGATAGCATTTTGCATATGAAGCTTTAATTTTTTGACATCTTTTTCTGGAGATTCTAAAATGAGATTACCACTTTGAATGTAGGTTTGAACGTTTTGAAAGTTAGTATTTGATAACAATTCTCGAAGTTCTGCCATAAGAACTTTTTTATGTCCTCCTACATTGATACCTTTCAATAATACGATATACTTATTCATTTACATGGAGATGTTATGAGCTGCTAAATAAGCACCAGTCCAAGCATTTTGAAAATTAAAACCACCTGTAACGGCATCAATATTTAAAACTTCACCTGCAAAATACATGTTTTTATGCAGTTTACTTTCAAATGTTTTAAAATTAACTTCTTTTAAATTTACTCCTCCTGCAGTTACAAATTCTTCTTTAAAAGTGCTTTTACCATCAACAATAAAAAGTGCATTTGTTAGCTGATTTGATAAGTTTTGTAATTGATTTTTATTTAAATCAGCCCAACGCGTTTCTGAGTCCATATCAGATGCTAAAACTAGCTTTTGCCAAAGACGTTTTGGCAAATCAAATTGAGTAGATTTAAAAACTGTTTTTTTTGACAACTCGTGTTTAAATCCCTTTAAAACATCGAAACAATCTTCAAAAGATTTTCTGATGAAATTAATTTCAATTTGAAATTTATAATCTCTTTTTGCTAATTCAATCGCTCCAAATGCAGAAAGTTTCAAAATCGCTGGCGCACTCATCCCCCAATGGGTAATAAGTAAAGGACCTTCACTCCATAAATCAGTATCTACAATTTTAACTTCAACATTTAAAGCCACAACTCCAGGAATCTCTTTTATGCGCTCGTCTGAGATATTAAAAGTAAAAAGAGAAGGTACAGGTTGAGAAACTGAATGTCCTAAATTTTGTAAAACGTTCCATATTTTAGGATTACTACCAGTTGCTATTAAAATTTTTTTAGATTTGAAATTTCCTTGATTCGTGTCAATTTCAAAAACAGAAACTTCTTTTTTAATAGTTTTCACAGAGTGATTTAATAAAACTTCAACTTTATATTTTTTGGCTTCATTTAAAAAACAATCAATAATTGTTTGTGACGAATTAGAAACTGGAAACATCCTACCATCTTCTTCTATCTTCAGTTCTACATCTCTTTTTTCAAACCATTCAATGGTATCGCCAGTCATAAATTGATGAAAAGGGCCTAAAAGCTCTTTATATCCTCTGGGGTAATTTTGAACTAACTCTTGAGGAATAAATTCTGCATTCGTTACATTACAACGTCCGCCTCCAGAAACTTTAACTTTAGTTAAAACTTCTTTTCCACGTTCTAAAATGGCTACTTTTAAATTAGGATTTTGTTCAGCAATATTAATAGCTGCAAAAAAACCTGCAGCTCCACCACCAATTATAATTACATCTTTGATGATCATAACCTATCTGGATAGTCGGTAATTATACCATCAACCTCGTAAGATTTTATACGTTTAATTGGTTTTAAATTATTTACTGTAAAGGCAAAAACTTTAAAATCTTTTTTTAAATCCTCTACATTTTCTTGGGTTAACATGGTATGATCGGCGTAAATAAATCCTGCATCTACCGTTTTAGCAAAAGCAACTGCTTTGTCTAAACTTGTATCTGTGATAACACCTAAAGGGATGTTTTTATTAATTTTAAAAACCGATTCAAGTAAACTCGATTGGAAACTAGATACTATTAGATTTTGGTAATCCCAACCCTTTTTTTCAACGTAAAAATCAATAAGCCTAGAAGCTTCATTTGCAGTATCTTGACCCTTTAACTCAATATTTAACAAACACTTATTATTTACTAAAGCTAGAACTTGAGATAATGTAGGTATTTCATAATCCCCTTTTACTTTTATCTTTTTAAGCTCTTTTAAAGTGAATTTTGAAATATCTCCTGTGCCATCAGATACTCTATCTAAAGTAAAATCATGAAAAACAACTAATTCTCCAGAGGCACATCGATGCACGTCAATCTCAATACCATCAACACCTAATTTTAAAGCCTTTTGAATAGATTCTAAAGTGTTTTCGGTAACATGTCCCTTCGCTCCTCTGTGTCCAATTTTTAATAGTTGCATACTAATTTTATAGATGTTTTGATATTTTATATTTTCGTTTCAAAGGTAGTTACTTAAATTATCTTTGAATAAAAATATTATAAGATATTTTACTAGAATCAAAGTTCTTTCAAATACTACAAAATATTTTTGAAAAAGTACAATTAGTATAATTTCTTGAAAAAAATGATTCAAAAGACTCAATAAATTAAACTATTTTTTAAGTTTCTCAGAATGCGTTTTTCTGAATTTTACAAGTTTTGGAGTAATTACAAAGCTACAATATCCCTCAGTTTGGTTATTGTTGTAATAATTTTGATGATAATCTTCTGCCTTATAAAAAGTAGATAATGGACTTATTTCAGTAACAATTGGATTTTCATAAAAAGTAGCAAGTTCTTTAACTACAAGTTCTGCAATCTCCTTTTGGGCATTATCATGATAATATATAACTGATCGGTACTGTGTTCCTTTATCGGCTCCTTGTCTGTTTAAAGTTGTAGGATCGTGGGTATTCATGAAGATTATTAAAATATCTTTAAATGAAATTATATTAGCATCAAATGTTACTTGTATAACTTCAGCATGCCCAGTTAACCCAGAACAAATCTCACGATAAGTTGGATATCCTGGTACATTCCCGCCTGAATATCCAGAAACAACTTTTTTTACCCCTTTTAACTCTAAAAAAACGGCTTCAGTACACCAAAAACAGCCACCTCCAAATGTGGCTATTTGAAAATCACCATTATTCATTTTCAACCTCCCTTTCTAATTGCATAGATTCTGAATTGATACAATATCTTAATCCACTTGGTTCTGGCCCATCAGGAAAAACATGTCCTAAATGTGCATCGCAAGTATTACACATTACCTCTACTCTAACCATTACAAAAGCGGTATCTCTTTTGTATTTGATAGCATTTTCTTTAATAGGATGAGTAAAACTAGGCCAACCAGTGCCAGAATTAAATTTGATTGTAGAATCAAATAAAGGTGCATTACAACAAATACAATTATATTTACCTTCTTCATAAATACTACACAAAGCACCAGTATGTGGCCTTTCTGTACCTTTGAGTCTAGTGATTCTATATTGCTCAGGAGTTAATTGCACTTGCCATTCTTCTTCTGTTTTATCAATACGGTTATCAGGAGTTAAATTTTTTTTAACAGTAAAGTTTATAATATCTTTCCAAGTAAGCATAATTATTTTTATTTTATAATATGAATTTAAATCTTAAACATTAACTAAATAACATTGAAAAAATGGCGTCTTATACCTGTAAAATTAAAAACAAATATTTGTGAAATTTACGATAAATATTTGCAATATAAAACGATTAGTAAATGCTAAAGGTCAAGAGAATTTATTTTGTTAAATCAAAAATCTATTCACTATATTTTTATAAATTTAGAAAAAAGATGTAAATACAATTGTTTGTTATTTAACAAGAATTTCTATCAATACAAAATTCAATATGGAAAAAAAAATTGAAGAATTAGATGATTATTTAAATAACCACTATATACATAGAAGTAATTGGTTAAGAGCGGCAGTTCTAGGCGCAAATGATGGTATTTTATCAACTGCAAGTATAGCAATAGGGGTTGCTGCAGCAAGTGATTTTAGAGAACCTATTGTACTAGCTACATTAGCTGGGTTAGTGGCAGGTTCTTTATCTATGGCAGCTGGTGAGTATGTTTCAGTTAGTTCACAAACAGATATTGAAAAAGCTGATATTGAACGTGAAAAACAAGAGCTATTAGAAATGCCCGAAATTGAATTAAATCGCTTAGCAGAAATTTACGAAAAAAGAGGCTTAAAAAAAACAACTGCTCTAATTGTTGCAAAAGAATTAACTGAGTATGATGCGTTGGGAGCTCATGTGAGAGATGAATTGGGTATTAATGAAATAAGTCAAGCAAAACCAATTCAAGCAGCTTTTGCTTCTGGAGCAGCATTTACATTAGGTGGTTTATTACCTTTATTAATAACCCTTTTTTTTCCTTTAAATAGTATAGAATATTATCTATATGGTTTTGCTATTTTTTTTCTTGCTATTTTAGGAAGTTTAGCAGCTAAAACCGGCGGTTCTAGAGTTTTAAAAGCAATTATTAGAATCACATTTTGGGGCACAGCAGCAATGGGGCTAACAGCTTTAGTTGGATACTTTTTTGGAGTAAATATTTGATACACCTTTTTATGTATTAAATTATTTATTCAAAAATACTTTATTAATTAGTTATCAATATACAATGAATATTAAACAAAAAAACTTCTCAAAATGAGAAGCTTTTTTAAATCTATAACTTTTAAATTGACTATTGATTTCCTTTTTTATAATCTTCTAAAAATTTAGCTAATCCTATATCCGTTAACGGGTGTTTAAGTAAACCCGTTATTGATGATAATGGCCCTGTCATTACATCACTGCCTATTTTAGCACAATCTATTACATGCATGGTGTGACGAATTGAAGCTGCTAAGATTTGTGTTTCAAATGCATAGTTATCATAAATCTGTCTTATTTCTGCTATCAAGTTTAATCCATCTGTTGAAATATCATCTAAACGTCCTAAAAAAGGAGACACATAAGTTGCACCTGCTTTTGCAGCCAATAAAGCTTGTCCTGCAGAAAAAACTAGGGTTACGTTAGTTCTTATTCCTTTATCAGAAAAGTATTTACAGGCTTTTATTCCAGCTGCAATCATAGGTAATTTAACTACAATTTGTGGATGCAGCGCTGCTAAAGCTTCACCTTCTCTTACCATACCTTCAAAATCTGTTGAAATTACCTCAGCACTAACATCGCCTTCAACAATATCACATATTTTTTTATAATGATTTAATATATTCTCTGCCCCAGTTATACCCTCTTTAGCCATTAATGATGGGTTTGTTGTTACTCCATCTAGTACGCCTAAAGCTTGTGCTTCTGCTATTTCTGTTAAGTTTGCTGTATCTATAAAAAATTTCATTGCTTATTAATATTATTGTTGTGTTTTTAAATATGCTAATACTTCTTTACTTACTTTATCTCCTGTAAATCCAAATTTATCATCTAATACATTAGCTGGAGCTGAATATCCAAAGTGCTCTAAACCAAAAACTTTTCCGTTTTCTCCCACTAACCCTTCTAAATTTACTGGCAATCCAGCTGTTAATCCAAATAAAGGTTTGTTTTTTGGTATGATACTGTTTTGATAATCTTTTGATTGTAATTTAAAAAGTCCTTCTGAAATTACTGAAGCAATATTAACTTTTAATCCGTTTTCAGTTTCTAAAATTTCTGCCGCAGCTACTAAAGTAGCAACTTCTGACCCATTTGCTATTAATACAACATCTGGATTTTCAACAGATTTTACTAAATATCCACCTTTTTCTGCACCTAAAGCTTCTTCATATCGTGAGGTTCCTTGAGCAGATATGTCTTTAATACCTTGTCTGGACAAAATTAATCCTGTAGGCGTGTTATTGTTTTCTAATGCCATTTTCCAAGCAACACTTGTTTCAGCTGAATCTGCTGGTCGTAATGCTAAGAAACTATTTTTGCCACTATGATTTTTTAGTTTTTCTAGTAGCCTTATTTGTGCTTCTTGTTCAACAGGCTGGTGAGTTGGTCCATCTTCTCCTACTCTAAAGGCATCATGTGTCCAAACATATTTTACACCTAACTCCTGTATACCACTTAATCTTATAGCTGGCTTCATATAATCTGAAAACACAAAGAATGTAGCCACCACCGGAATAACTCCTCCGTGTAATGCGATACCATTAGCAATACAAGCCATAGTTAATTCTGCAACACCAGCTTGTAAAAATCCGCCACTAAAGTCACCTTTTTTAAGTGCTGATGATTTTTTCAAGAAGCCATCTGTTTTATCACTATTAGATAAATCTGCAGATGAAACAATCATATTTTCTACATGATCTGCTAAATAGCCAAATACATTAGATGATGCTACTCTAGTTGCTAATCCTGCTTTATGTTCTATGGATGAAAAATCTAATTCTGGTAATTTACCTGATAAAAAGAAATCTAATTTATTAGATAGCACTTCATTAGTTTGTCTCCAAGCATTAATAACAGCTTTCTTTTCTGCTGCTTTAGCTGTTTTTTCTTTTATTAAATTTACGTAGAAATCTTTTACATCATCAAAAATATCAAATGGTGCTTGTGGATTTGCTCCTAAATTTAATAAAGTTTTCGCGTAATCTGCTCCAGTGTGGCTTATAGGTTGTCCGTGTAATTCGCAGTAACCTTCAAACATGCTACCATCTGCTGTAACACAACCTTTACCCATAATAGTTTTACCAATTATTAGGGTAGGTTTTTGTGTTTCGCTATTTGCGTCTTTTAAAGCTTGTCTTATTTCCTCGTGGTTGTGTCCATCTATAGTTACTACTTTCCATCCCCAAGCTTCATACTTCATCGCAGTATCTTCAGTGGTCACCTCATCTGTTGATGTAGATAACTGGATATCATTTGAATCAAAAAACATAATAAAATTATTCAATCCTAAATGTCCTGCAATTCTTCCAGCTCCTTGAGATATTTCTTCTTGAACACCTCCATCAGAAATAAATCCATAAATTTTATGGTTCATCCAATCTCCAAAACGAGCTTGTAAAAACTTAGCTGCGATAGCTGCACCAACTCCCATAGTGTGCCCTTGGCCTAATGGTCCAGAGGTGTTTTCTATCCCTCTTTTAACATCTACTTCTGGGTGCCCTGGTGTTATAGAACCCCATTGTCTAAAGTTTGAAATATCATCTTTTTTGTAATTACCTAAAAGATAATATTGAGCATACATTAAAGTAGATAAGTGACCCGCATCCATAAAAAAACGATCTCTGAAAGGCCATTCCATATCTGATGGATCGAAATTAAAAAACTCAGAATATAAAATGTGCATAAAATCTGCACCTCCCATGGGTCCACCTGGGTGTCCAGAATTTGCCCTCTCTACCATCGCCACAGCTAATGCTCTTATATTATCTGCCGATTGCTGATCTACTTTTTTGTTCATTCTTTTTGTTGGTTTTGTTTAATTGTATTAAAATGCTGTGTTATACCAACGTTTTTTTTAGGATTATAAGGCTTATTAAACTACGTAAGTCATGACATTAAAGTCCTCAAAAAACATTTTTTGCAAATATATAATGTTTAAATTGTTGAGGCTGACTAAAACTCAAATTAATTTAATAACAACTGTTAACAATTATGATATAAAAAAAGCTCCTCAAAAAATTGAGAAGCTTTTTCCTTTACAGTGCGGGCGGGGAGACTCGAACTCCCACACCTCGCGGCACTAGATCCTAAGTCTAGCGTATATTGCACCAAAGAAACACAAATACTCTCATTTTTAATGATTTAAGTGTTTGTCAATTTTCTTTAAAGTCATATAATATCATATGATATCAATATTTGTTGTACCTATGTTGTACCCAAACGCAGATAATAATTTGTATCTTTACATAAGTACTTAATCAAATGATATCCTGATTTGACTTTCGCAAAACAGGTCAACGATGTCAGCAAGTGCAAAAATAGTTCTACGTAAAAAGCCCAACACCAAAGGGCTTTATCCACTTGCAATTCGAATAACTAAAAATCGACGCTCTACTTATAAACTTATTGGTCATTATATAGATTTAGAGGATTGGGATTAAAAAATAATGAAATCAAAAAATCCCACCCAAATTCTGAAAGTTTAAATAACCTCATAACGTTAAAATTATCTGAAGCTCGGAAAGGTCTTATTGCTCTACAAACCAACAATAAAGATGCTTCTGCAAATCAAATTAAAAAAGAGATTTACAAACCCACATCAAACCTAACATTTTTTGATTTTGTTGATGAACACCCTGAAGCTCTAGAAGTTGAGGGGAAAATGAATCGTCTTTCTACTGACTCAGCTTGGGTTAGTTATATAGAAAAATATTGTAAAGTAAGACATCTAACTTTTCAAGAAATCGATGAACGGTTTCTCAAAAAATTTAAAATATATTTAAAAGGCAACTGTTCTCTTACCGAAACTACCGCAATGAATGTCATGGTTTTTATTCGTCTGTTATTCAATAGAGCGATTAAGGATAAGGTTGTAAGTAAAGAGCTTTATTGTTTTGGGCCAGGAAAATTCAAAATAAAATTTCCAGAAACTGTCAAAGTTGGACTCTCAGAGAAAGAGTTAAAAGTCATCGAGAGCTTAGATAACCTATCTGATGTAGAACGTCATTCATTGAATGTATGGCTTTTTAGTTTTTACTTTGCTGGAATGAGGTTTTCAGATGTTCTAAAAACAAGATGGTCTCAAATTTATGATGGTAGATTACATTACAGAATGGGTAAAAATTCCAAATTGCTTTCTCTCAAAATACCATTAAAAATCGATATAATTTTAGAGGAATATGTTTGCAATAAGAATTATGATGATGACTTTATATTTCCAGAATTAAAAAAAGCTAATCTTGACGATGCTAAAGACTTATACAATAAAATTAAAACTGCTAATAAAAAATTCAACAAGAACTTAAAGTCTATTGCTCTGAAAGCTGGAATAAATAAGAAAGTAACAATGCACATTGCTCGCCACTCATTCGGAAATATTGCTAGAGACACCATCCACCCATTGATGCTTCAAAAGCTGTATCGTCATAATACTTAAATTTTAGATTAAACAATATTTTTGCAGAATCCAAACGGAAGACAAAATTTCTGCTCAAAAGGAAACGGAATAAATGAGTTGTGGGCAAAGCTTTGGCTTTATGCCGTAGTCTTTTGATGATAATATTTTGCGAGTTTATATTTGTACCAATATTGATATAGATATCTCTCCCCTTTTTTAGCAGAAATAAGGTATGAATCTAAAAACTCTAGTTTTAAAGTATGTTATATTAAAAACCATTAAAGCACAAACCAGTTTAGTTTCTTCATTTGTCATTAGTGTTTAGTAGCCCAAAATTTATAAGATTTCTTTGAAGAATTTTACACTAATTATTTTCTGAATAAATGATAATATTAGGATGAAAAAATGTTTAGCTAAACTCAAAGTGAACACCTTTATTGTCTTTTCAAGACTTCATTAACTAATTACAACGTTTTATTTAGTTAATTCATCGTTTTCCTTTCCCTATATGTATAAAACTAGAAATTTTATTTATATTTGTGTAATCGATTGCATTAGTATTTATAAAAATCAGTCTTATACAACTTAATATTCTGATTGTCAAACCAATTAATATGAAAAATGACTAGAAAAACCCTCATTTACTTTGCCATAATTTTTACATCATTAAAAATTTATTCGCAATCAGTAACCATATCAGAATTTGGTGGTTGGTTTGAATCAGCTTATGCAAAATGGAATCCTATTTCTAATGCTGAAAGCTACAATGTTTACTTTACTGGTGAAGGTATAACAAACCAGAAAATAAATGATCAACTTATTCGCAATTACGGCTCTTATTTTAGAGCAGATGTATTAGGATTGAAGGCTGGCAATTATACTGTTTCTATTGCTCCTGTTATTTCGGGCGTTGAAGGCTCTGTAACTACTTCTGGTTCTATTACAGTTATGGCATATGACCGAACCGGGTTTGCTTTTTCAAATAGTCGAGTTCCTGGAGCTTATCAATTAGATGGGACACCTAAATCTGGTGCTGTAATTCTTTATATTACTGAAAATACTAAAAATACAATCTCTCTCAATGTTACTGGTGCAAATGCGAATCCTTGTATTGGTTTGCAAACTATTTTAGATGGTTACAAAAAAGGAAATGATACCAGACCACTTATAATTAGGCTTATTGGCCAAATTACTGATTTGGATTATATGCTTAATGGCGACCTTGTTATAGAAAACAAAAACAATGCCTCTAGTCACATAACTTTAGAAGGTGTAGGTGACGATGCTGTAGCCTATGGATGGGGCGTTCGCGTTAAAAACGCTTCAAATATTGAAATTAGAAATATTGGTACCATGCTTACTGATAGTAATGAAGGCGACAATATAGGTTTACAGCAAGAAAACGATTATATCTGGGTACATAATGTAGATTTTTTCTATGGGTATCCGGGTGGAGCATCAGACCAAGCTAAAGGCGATGGTGCTTTGGATTGTAAAAGATCTACCTATGTAACGTTTTCCTATAATCACTTTTGGGATTCAGGAAAAAGTAATCTTTTAGGGTTAAGTGAAGACTCAACCTCTGGTTTATATATTACCTACCACCACAACTGGTATGATCACTCCGATTCTCGTCATCCTCGTGTTCGTTATTATTCAGCTCATGTTTACAACAATTATTATGATGGCAACTCTAAGTATGGCATAGGCTCTACTGAAGGATCATCCGTATTTGCTGAGAGTAATTATTTTAGAAATTGTAGGTACCCAATGCTCACATCCATGCAGGGAACCGATATTTTTTATGGTGGCGGAGGTACTTTTTCAAGTGAAGATGGAGGTTCTATAAAAGCTTTTAACAACTCCATAACAGGAGAAACAAGATTTGTTCCTTATGATGCTATAAATTACCCTGTTGAATTTGATGCTTATGTAGCAACCACAAGAGGTGAGACTATGAGCAGTAGTATCACATCAAAGCAAGGAGGCAACCCATATAATAACTTTGATACTGATGCCGCACTATATATAAAAAATTTAGTTGTTGAGTCTCCTGAAATCGCGAAAGATAACGTAATACAATATGCTGGACGTATGAATGGTGGTGATTTTAATTGGATTTTTAATAATGCTGTTGATGACACTTCTTCAGATGTTAATGTTCCACTTAAAAATGCTCTGATAAATTATACAACTACTTTAGTTTCTGTTCAAGGTGATAGTGGTCCAGACCCTGAAGTTGTCCTAACTGCAAGTGCTGGGGATGCTCTGGTAAACTTAAGTTGGAGTACTAATAATTTTTCACCTACATCCTATGAGATTTTTAGAGATACAGATTCGGATCCTTCGGGTCGAGTTAGTATTTCAACAATCTCAAACTCAAGCATTGTAAGCTATGATGACAATACAGTTACTAATGATACAACCTATTATTATTGGGTTGTAGCTGATGGCTCAGTTGAATCAAATGTAGATTCTGCTACTCCAACAGAGGGCGCTGTTAGTTCTGGCGAAGAAATTCATAATTTTACCGAATCTGGAACTACCAGTACTTTTTATACTATTTCAGGTAATCTTTCAACATCAAAAGGAACGGTAATCTATAACGGTTTAACATTAACACAATGTTTGAAAATTGAATCAGTTACTTCAATTTCTTTTACAAATACAGTTGAGGGTGATTTAACTCTTGTATTTAATGACGGATTTACTGGCGCCATCAAAATAGATGGCTTAAACCAAAATGCAAATTCGGGTGTACTTACAATGTCTATTCCCGCAGGATCTCATACAATATTAAAAGCTGATGTAGCAAATTTATATTATATGAGTTTTCAATCAAGTGCTTTAAGTTTGAACGATTTCAATCAAAAAAATATAAGGCTATACCCAAACCCTGTTAAAGATTATATGAATATATCATCAAAATCTAAGATTGAAAAGATAAAAATTTATAATTTGTTGGGCAGTTTGGTTAAAACTATTGATAACAATCTGGATACAATAGATATGGCTGGTGTTAAGCAGGGAACTTATTTAGTGAAAATTTTCACAGAAGAAAATGTTATAGATAAAATAATCATTAAAAATTAGAAGTATCTTAACTTCAAAAAAGTAAATAAATACATGAAACCAATCAATACCGCTTTATGCTCATATGGAATGAGTGGTTTAGTTTTTCATGCGCCATTTATTTCTATAAGTCCTGAATTCAATTTTTATGGTGTTTTAGAAAGAACTAAAAATTTAGCACAAGAAAAATATCCAAACGTAAAAACATTTAGAACTTTAGATGATTTGCTCGATGACGAAAACATTGAGTTGGTTATTGTAAATACACCAAACATTACCCATTATGATTTCGCAAAAAAAGCAATAGTTGCTAAGAAACATGTCATCATAGAAAAACCATTTACGGCTACTTTTGACGAAGCCCAAGAATTAATAGCATTAGCAAAAGAAAATAATGTGATAATATCGGTTTATCATAATCGTCGTTATGACAGTGACTTTAAAACAGTCCAAAAAATACTAAATGAAGGTTGGCTCGGAAACATGGTGGAGGCCGAATTTCATTATGACCGTTTTGATACAAATCTGAGCTATAAAACACATAAAGAAACTCCAACTGCAGGGGTAGGAAGTATCTATGATTTAGGTTCCCATTTAATAGACCAAGTATTAGTCCTTTTTGGGATGCCAACAGCTGTATTTGCTGATTTAAATTCTTATCGACCTAATTCTCAAGTAGGTGATTATTTTGATGTAAAATTGTATTATTCGTCGCATCGTGTTATTCTTAAATCGAGTTATTTTGTTCGTGAAGCTTTACCAGGAAATATTTTACATGGTATGAATGGGTCATTTATAAAATCTAAAGCTGACGTGCAGGAAAAAGATCTTCAAGCAGGAAAAATGCCGGATTCAAAAAATTGGGGAAAAGAACCTGATGAAGAAATGGGCTTACTCCATACTGAGAAAAACGGAAAAATTATCAAAAATCGGATTCCAACTTTACAAGGTAATTATATGGAGTACTATAATGGTATTTACCAAGCTATTAGACACAGTAAACCATTACCTGTTACTGCAACTGAAGGGGCGAATGTAATCAAAGTCATTGAAGCGACTCTAAAAAGTAATAAAGAACAAAAAGTAATTGCAGTTTAAAACACAATTTAATTTCACTTTATACACATTGCTTTTATAAAAGTTCTTGTATTTTTAGATGTTTTATTACCTCATTTTTTAGAATATGAATATTTTTGATGTTAGAGATAAAGTTATTATTATAACTGGTGGCTACGGCGTTTTAGGATCAAGCATCGCGCAATATTTTATTGATTGTGATGCTAAAATTGTTATTTTGGGTAGAGACGAAGAAAAAGCTCAAGCTTTTGCTGAAAAACTCTCTCACACCAATGCAATGGGTTTAAAAGCAGATGTACTTGATAAAGAAAATTTGATTTCAGTAAAATCTAAAATTCTTGAAAAATGGAAGAAAATTGATGTGCTTATAAATGCTGCCGGCGGAAACATGCCAGGTGCCACTTTAGCTCCAAATCAAACATTATTTGACATTTCATTAGAAGATTTTAATAAAGTAACTGATTTAAATTTAATGGGAACTGTAATCCCATCCATAGTATTTGGCGAACACATGTCTAAACAAGAAAATGGCTCTATCATAAATATATCTTCAGTTGCTGTGGCTCAAGCCTTAACAAGAGTGGTTGGTTACTCAGCTTCAAAAGCTGCAATGGAAAATTTCACTAGATGGATGGCCGTAGATTTGGCTCAAAAATTTGGTGATAAAATTAGAGTAAATGCCATTATACCAGGTTTTTTTCTAGCGGAACAAAACAGGAAATTACTAACTAATGAAGATGGATCGTTAACAAAACGAGGTGAAACTATTATAAAAAACACCCCTATGAAGCGTTTTGGAAATTCTGATGAATTAAACGGAGCTGTACATTTATTAGCTAGTAATGGGTCTAAGTTCATGACAGGTTCTTTAATTACTGTAGATGGTGGTTTTAGCGTTTTTAGTGGTGTATAAATAGGTAAATTAATGAAAGAAACGTTTAGATGGTTTGGCACACCTGATTCAGTAACTTTATCAGATATCAGACAAACTGGAGCCGCTGGAGTAGTTACAGCACTTCACCAGATTCCAAATGGAGAAATCTGGCCAATCAGTGAGATTCAAAAAGTTAAAAATGAGATTGAAAAATCTGGTTTAGAGTGGTCATTTATAGAAAGTATTCCTGTACATGAAAATATTAAACTTAGGCAAGGTGATTATACTAAACGAATAAAAAATTATAAACAAAGTTTGCAAAACGTTGCCCTTTGCGGTATAAAAAATGTTTGTTATAATTTTATGCCTGTTTTAGATTGGACCCGTACTCATTTATTTTGGGAATTGGAAGATGGGAGTACAGCATTACGCTTTGACAAAATAGAAATGGCTGTTTTTGAAGCCTTTATAATGCAAAGTAATGTATTAGATAAAACATATAGTAATTCTATTCTACAAGAAGCTGAAAAGTGTTTCAGTAATATGACATCTTATGAAAAGCAACGCTTAGAATACAGTATTTTAAAAGGATTACCGGGTACAGTTGATGATCTTACTATTCCTAAGTTTAAAGAGATGATTGCACAGTATAAAGAAATAACGCATACCGATTTAAAATCTAATTTATCCTATTTTCTGAATGAAATTATTCCAATTGCTGAAGAACTAGGCATTAAAATGGCTATTCATCCAGACGACCCACCTTTTGATATTATGGGTTTACCAAGAATTATAAAATCTGAGGATGATTTAGATGACTTAGTCAATTTTATTGATAGTCCTTCAAATGGTATTACATTCTGCACAGGTTCTTTAGGTGCGAATTCGAAAAATGATCTGCCAAAAATGATTGAAAAATTTAAAGAACGAATTCATTTTCTTCACTTAAGAAATGTTAAACGTGAAGAAAATGGTAGTTTTTATGAAGACCATCATTTAGAAGGTTCTTCTGATATGTATGAAATTGTAAAAGCTGTTTTAAAAATTGAAAAAGAACGCAACACTATCTTACCAATGCGACCAGATCATGGTCATCAAATGTTAAGTGATTTAAAAACTAACGATAATTATGCTGGATACTCAGCTATTGGGCGTTTAAAAGGTTTAGCCGAACTTAGAGGTTTAAGCATGGGAATTACCAAAAGTAATATAGTATAGAACCTTAGCTTTATTTAATAAAACTATTAAACTCCTTTATTTTTTCTTTTAAAGCATCTAGAGCTAACTTAGAAATTTCATTTGCACCTAATTCAGAAAGATGTGTATTATCTTCTTTTCCATCCGGATAATAAGCTATTTCATTAGGTTTATAATGTAAATGTAACTTTTTAGAACCTTCAACACCATAAGATTCTTCGAGTTTTTCAGTTAAATATTGAAGATCTATTAAAACTACATTGTACTCCGCCGCAACCAATCGAGTCTCTTGCGGATACAATCCATGCGTATCAACTAGAGTACCTTCTTCATTAAAATTTCTTCGTACAATTGAAGTAAACAAAACAGGAATTGCCCCTTTTTCTTTTGTTTCAGTTACAAAACGAATTAAATTATTTCGATAAGCTGTATGCGGATTTGTGTAACGTTTAGGATCATTTATTTTCTGATCATTGTGTCCAAATTGTATAAATACATAATCGTCTTTTTTTAAGTATTTATAAATTGAGTCCCAACGTTTTTCGTTAATAAAGCTTCTGGTACTTCTACCATTAACAGCTCTGTTGTCTATTTTAACATTATCATTAAAAAATTGAGGAAGCACTTGTACCCAACCATGTTCAGGATTTATTTCAGGATTTTTTTTATTAGCCATGGTAGAATCCCCAATGGCATAAATGGTTGTGTTTTGTGCCATACAACTAAAACATAAAAAAAGTACTGGCAGTAAAATCAATCGTATATTCATTATGTTGTAATTTTTCATCAAATTAATTTACCCATTTATTTTTTTGAGGAACTAAATCTGTAAGCTCTGAAATTTTAATTGGCTTTCTTTCTTCTATACTTTTTCGCGCTGCAATTCCAATTAAAACCGCCATAGAACCATCTCTTACATTGGCCGTATGGTTTAATGAAAACTTATCATTTTCTCCTCTAAAAATTTCATCAAACATTAATTTATCTCCACCCCAATGACCAGATCTTACATAAGGGAACTCGATTCTTTTAAAATCTTCAAAATTTCGTTGAGATACAATTTCATGAAATCTAACCTCCTTTTTTGTATGCGACGTATGGTCCATTTCTTTTTCATGAAGCTTTGCTTGATCTTCAGGATTTTGCTCTCTCCAAGGTATGCCTTCATGAGTTTCTAATCGACCATCTTTTCCATTAAAAGCAAATCGAAATCCTTCAAACGGTGAATATGTAGTTAAAGAATAAGTAACTTCTACATTATTGGCATATTTAATTAAAACGGACATTTTATCATAAATATCAATCTCCTCTCTCCACAGGCAGTTATCTCTTATGTAGCCATCGTGCTTTTCATTTTCAACATATAAATTCATGTAATGCTCATTTTTAGTAATATCATAATAAAATGCACATTCTTTGGTATGCTTGCACGATCTACAATTCTCACCTCTGAAGGGATTGTTTTTTCCGTACTTTTCGAGTGCTCCATTAGCATAAACTTCTACAGGATCTGAACCAATTATCCAATTTAACAAATCAAAATGATGCGCAGATTTGTGTAATAATAGTGTTCCTGATTTATCTCTTAAACCATGCCAACGTCGAAAATAATCGGCTCCATGAAACGTGTTTAAATACCAGTTTAAATCAACCGAAATTAAATCTCCTATTTCCTTTGATTCTATAATTTCCTTTAGCTTAGTAAAAACCTTTCCATAACGATAATTAAATGCCATTATTAATTTACCTTTTGATTTTCGTTGAGCATCTATAATCATTTGACATTTTTGCTCATCAGTAGTCATTGGTTTTTCTGTAAGGACGTTAATGTTTTTATTTAATCCTTTGATTATAAATTCATCGTGAGTTGAATCAACAGTTGTTACCATGAGCAAATCTATTTCAACTTTATCCAACATCTCATCAAAATCTATAAATGTTGGACAATCAACTCCTATATGCTTTTTTGAAAACTCTAGTCTTCCTTTATTGATGTCCGATAAACCAACAAACTCAACAACGTCGTTATATTGCTCTTTTAAAAATTTACCATAAAAAGAATTCCCCCTGCTCCCAGTGCCAACCAATGCAACTTTTAACTTTTTTGATACAGTATTCACAACACTGCTAAATGCAGGAGACACAATCATTGAGCTTGCGAGCGCAACCCCTGTGGTTTTAACAAATTTTCTCCTCGTGATTTTATTTTTACTTGTTGAATTCATAATTCTTCAGTTTGAAGTGTTTCTTAATTAGAAACCCAGTGGATTTTTGAATCTGATATCTTAACACTTAAAATGTTTTCATGAGTATATTCTATGGCTTCAGATTTTTTTAATTGATGTGACCAACCTACTCTACTTTTGGGTTTATAACCATTGCCTTTGCAATTATATTCAGCATAAAAACTAGTAGATTCAGCTTCTTTTCTATTCCAATTATGCCATCCTTCAGGCATAATATGAGCCCCCATTTCACAATTTATAAAAACAGTTTTTGCAAAATTACGCCAAGGTCTGCCTAGATATACTTCATTAACATTTTCATTAGCAGTTAGTTTACAGTTTTTAAATACAAATCCAAATTTTTGATTTTTTGGTGTTGATGCCGCAGTAATATAGGAATTGGTTTTACTATGAATTATACAGTTTTCAAACAATACGGTGGCTTCACCAAAAATAAAATCGGTACTGCCTTCCATATAGCAATTTTTAAAATATTGCTTAAACCCTTCACCTGCGGTGTATAAAGTATCTTGAAAACCCAAAATAGAACAATTTTCAAAAAACACTCTATTTGCATTTACAGAAACCGCAATGGCTTGCCCGACTTCACCAGAAGCATTTTGAATCGTTAAATTTTTAGCTATAAAATCGTTTCCTTCTACTAAAAATGTAGATGTGTGAAAGGTGCTGTTTCGCCCTAAATTAATTTTATCAAAATAGTCATTAAATGTTATTATAGTGTTTTCCTTACTCTCGCCAATTAATGAAACATGTGTATTCCATGAATAAATGTGAACCTTTTCGTTGTATGTTCCATCTTTAATATTGATTATAACACGTTGATAAGGAAAGGCTTTTGATGCATTAATGGCTTCTTGAATACTTGTAAAATCCCCACTTCCATCTTTTGCGACTACGACATTATACTTGTCTTCAGGTTTTTTTTTAATTAATTTAAGATGTTTTCCTTCCCATTCTGTATACTTATCTAAAAGCTTTTGCGGTTCACTTGTATACCAAGCATATCCATTTCTCCGCTCTTCTCCAATTTCTAATAAGGAGGCTTTTTTAACTCCATCTCTGTCGCAAAAAAACGGCGTGTTATTTTCTAATTCCATAAAACGTGCCCAAATAGCAGGCGCGCTTTCATCTGGAATCATTCGTTTGTCAATAATTTTTCCAACATCATTATAAATTCGTTCTTTTCTTAATCCTTTTATTTTTACTTTTTCAAACCAAGCAACTGCACTCTTTACAGATGTTATGATTTCTTCTGATGGGTTTTCGATAGTCATTAACAGCAACACTAACTGTGCTGATTCCTTGCCGCTTAATGAAGGCAATTCATATGCCCGTGCTTTTGCAGGCTCAAAAGTTATTTCATCATGTTGTGCACACCAAGCTGTTAAAACACCATTTTGCTTATATTGGGTTTTTAAAATACAGTCTATCCCTTTGTTAAAAGCTGTTTCAATTTTTATTATCGTTTCATTATCTGGTTTAATTGAGTATTTATTGGTGCCATCTTTTAAATGCTTTAAAAGTTTTAAAATATTCACCATAGAATCGTCATTGTATGTAATATGTGAATAATACCCTTTTCGCAAAGGATAAAATTGAGGCCAGCCACCGTTTTCATATTGTGCCTCCAATAGATAATTCAAGCCCGCTAAAAAAGCATTTTTAAAGCGTTCATCCTGAGTTTGTCTATATATTTTAGATAGAAAAACCATTTCTTGAGTTGTAGCTCCGTTATCTGTTGTAACATCTTTGGTACTCCCTTTCAAACTTATTAAACTCTCCTTTTGCTTATTGGTAAGAGGTAGCTGCATCTGAATATTTTTAGGCCAACCACCAATATTTCGTTGATAAAGCAATACATTTTCTGCAATATCTTTTGCTTCCTGCGTAGCAAACCACGAACCTTCATCTTGACTTATTATGCGTTGCCAAGAACGGTTATGTACTTGTGCATAAAGATTGACACAAGCAATAAATACAACATATACAAAATACTTCGGAAACTTCATTTTACATTTTTTAGATTAAAAGATACATATATTTTTTAATCATTTTTGATACTTTTTTATTACTAAATACTTTAATTCGGTATCGCCTACATTACTAATACCATGCATGGAATTTGACGGACAATAAAAACTGGTATATGGTCCTGCAGTTTTAGTTTTACCGTCTAAATAAAATTCAGCTGTTCCTTCTAAAACAAAAAAGAATTCATCTTCGATATGCTTGTGTGGCGCATGTGTGGATTCGTGCGGAGCTACAACACTCATTTTTAAGGTTCTTCCATCTAAAAAATCTTTATCAGCAAACCAATATTGATATCCAACCTTTGTTGGTATTGCGTTTTCTAAATCAAACTCATTTACACAGTTTTCTATAGAGAATTTACTAATAGAATCGGTTACAAATTCTTTAGTTTCTTGTGAGTAACCTAACCTTACAAATAGAAAAAATATACCTAAAATCCATTTTACTTTCTCCATGTTTATTTTTTTTGAATAAAAAAGGATATCCGCAACAGATATCCTTGATTATTGAACTTCATTATTGATCAATTAGTTAGTTAAAAGCTTTACAGCTTTTTTACCTTCAATAGTTTTTACAGTAGCGATGTAAAGTCCCGTTCTGAACTCAAAATCAGTGTCTATATTTGTCTTAAACGATTTTATAAGAGCGCCAGTAATATTGTAAATATTAACTTCTGTATTCATTTTTACATTAGATACATAAATTCTGTCTCCAATAGCTCTAATGTTTGTTGAAACAGGTGAGATATTGTCTTCTGTACTAAGTAAAGTACTGCTAACTTCTAACTTGTAATAATTAACTGCATTACCATCTTGGAATACTAATATTGAACCTGCTCCTCCTGTGTAATTAGCTTCAATATACCGTGGATCAGTGTCTCCTGAAGAGTCTAAACGCATAACTACAGCGCCAGTTGCATCTGTAACTTCAACTGAACGAGGTAAACTTGTACCACTAAATCTAAACCAAAGTTTAACTGATACCGGCCCAGATACTGGAAACTCCATATATCTTCTAGTCGGCAACCCAGAAGATACTGAACTGTTTCCTTCAGATTTTAAACGGTTTGTTGAAGTATAAGAATCAGGCCAACTTGAACTATTAGCTTCAACTGTTGCAAAATTTGAACCACCACCTACAAGTGTTAACCCATCTCTAACTTGAGTATCTGTAAAAGCTGGTGCAACAGGAAAATTTACAGTGTCATTGCCAAAATCCCAAACCTTGTCTTGCGCCTGCATAGTAGCCGCAAAAATTAAGATTGGCAAAATAAATAAAAGTAATTTTTGTTTCATGTTAAAAATTTTTTAAAAAGTTATGATTAATATGTAATCGATTACATAAATGATTATACTTATTTTATGCAATCGATTACCAAATATAAAAATTTATTTTTAATTCTTCAGATATATTACTTAAAATTTTGTTTGCTAATATTTATATTATCTTAAACTATCTAAATTATATACCTTACCAATAGTATTTTACCGAAAACAAAAAAGAGGTTGCAAAAAGCAACCTCTTTTTTGTAACTAATAAAACCGAAATTAATGACAAATTAATTTTACTATTTTCTGTCCATCACTATCTTTAACTTTTACTACCCATAAACCATTTTTAAAATCAAAATCAGTATCAGTATTTATTTCTAAAGACCTTACTAAAGCGCCAGTAATATTATAAACTTCAACTTTTGTTTTGGATTTAATGTTAGTTATGTGAATTTTATTATTAAACGCTCTAACCTGAACAGAAGATAACGAGGTATTGAAATTATCTACACTCAAACTATTTAGTGCAGCTATTGGATCCCAATCATCGTTTCCTTTTGTAAAATTAAAGGTTGTAATTGCAGTTCCATCGTGAGTTAAACTTGGTGAACTTAAAACTGTTGACCATGAAGCACGGTTCCCCGAATTATCAACACCTGAAGCATTTTCGATAGTTCCAAACTCATACATTTTAGGCGACTCGCCTCCTAATGAACTTGTCCATCCCACGGGCGATATTAACGATAACCCTTCTGACCCTGGGTAGGTAGATTCATCGATAGTTGTATTATAAAAAACCACCTCACTAGTAGTTGGAGCCCAGGGACGTCCATAATACCCTGGTTTAGATCCGTTTAAAGAAGCTGTTTCAACTCCTGGAATAGGTGATTTAACATGACATTCATACATTAAAAACCCACGACCACTAGTTTGTTGAGCCGCTGTAATATATGCAGCATCACTGCTTGTGTCACTAGTGTTTAAAACTAAATCTGTTTGATAGAACACTGCATTCATTCCTCCAAATAAATAATCTACAGCACCCATCATAGCCCCTTTATAAACAACTACTCTAGCACCTTGTGCACCATAGAAAGAGTCTTGTCTCCCTATAACTCTACATTGATTTAATATCACTCTATCTGCACTTGATGCGATACCAATTGCTGCAGCTTGGGTAACATAACCTGCTCCTCTATTTTGTACAGCAGTATTACCATAATCAGTTGGTCTTGTTGGCTCACTTAAATTATTTTTTGCTTGCACTACATCTTGAGATTCCTTTAATGAAATATACTGATTGAATGAATTTTCAATAATAATATCTTCTGCAGTAAAATCATCAGCTGTTACAACAATAGTTGCATTCCAATAAGAAGAGCCTCCTCCGGTACCCTCTTGATTAACATAATTGGTGTAGCCATTCTCCGTATTAACTGTTAATGCTTCAGCACTCCATTTATTGTTAGTGCCTTGACTAAAGAAGTTATACTTCTGTCCATAATAGGATGTTATTCTTACTGCATTAGCATCTATATCTACACCTGCATTTGCCAATGCAATACTTGGAGTCGTTGCGGCATTTTTTAAGGTGATATTATTACTTTCAATAACTAACATTTCCTCATAATTCCCTGGATCAATTAATACAGTAACAGGTTCGTCATTTGGTCTATCCATTCTAGAAATAGCATCTAAAGCTTCATTAATTGTTTGAAAATCTTTTCCAGAACCAACCGTAATTGTAGCACTGTAAGCTTCAACTGATACAACTTTAAAAGAAACAAAGTATGACGTTGCCCCTACAGTTATTGTTACCATACCATCTGCAGCACCAGGATAAACATATTCTGAGACTACATTGGTACTTGTACTATTTGAAGTGTTAGTAATAGTAGTGCCACCTTCAACGGAGTAGTTTGAAGCATAATAATCTGTAATAATTACTTTGTCTCCTACTGAAACTGGAATAGCTATAGTTGCACCTGAACCTGCATTTAAATCTCCACTTGAGCCCCTCACATTTACATTACCTGTAAAAATAAGTCCTTCATAAGCGGTCGCTGAATTTATTACTCTATCGTTAAAAGTCCATTCTGTAATTGAATTGAATGTTAAGTCCTTTGAAATACTAGAGCCAGAAACCGTTAAATTTGAAGTTAATGCTAATCTCACTGGGTACAAATCTAAGCCAGCAGCTGAAACTGAATAAACACCATCTCTTAAAGCTACATTAGTTATATCTGTAAAAGTGTATTCGTAACCAGCTTCATTCAAGTTTGTAAACGTTAAGCTTAATTCGTTTTGTTGTGTGGAATTTAAACCTATCGCATTTATAGCTACACTATAAACTGGTTTTAAAGAGAACATAACATCAGCTATTTCAGGTGTAGTACCTGTTGTGATTGTATTTGCTAAAATTTCGTAATCATTTACCCCTTCAGCAGATATTGTGTACTCAATTCCAACTTCAAGATCAACACTGTAAGTTGAAGCAACTTGATCAATTGTTACTATAGGATTGTAAACAGTACTTGCTGATGGATCTGGAGTATAAACTAAATTAAGATTTGATAAATCTGTAAGCCCTACTATATTACCACTTACATTATTTATATCAACTTGTGCTACAACAATATCATAAGTCGAAGTGCTTTCTGTAGCATCAAAACTGAGACCGTTTGTAATAATGTATCCATTAGCACCACCTAAGCTAAGTGCGTATGTATATTCAATTGGTAAATCTATACTATAAGAACCTGCTGAAACTACAGTGGAAAAAGTTTTTCCGGCCTCATTTGTAAAATCAATTGTATATCCCCCAGGTATCCCAGAAGCATTAGTCTCGTCAACAATACCCGTTATTGTTTGATACGTTGCTGCTTTTCTATATATTCTATAATAACTAGGTTTATCTACTTCATCATAAATATGGTATTCACCAGCCGTTTTTGCAACAAAATTAACTTCCTGAAGTGTGCCACCAACTGCAACAACATCATCTTGAGCATTAGGATTGGCAGCATATTCAAAGTGAATATTTCCAGTTCCAGATTGTGTTAACATCATAACTGTTACTTCGTCATCTCCATTCAATGTCAAACTCATGTATCTTCCTGTTGCACCGCCAGCATTCACATAAACTCTACCTGTATAACCAGAAACACCACTAACATTCTCATCATAGCGTGTGAGGTTTATATTTGTAGTTCTTAAACGATCATTAGTACCTCCAACCCAAGCTAGATCACCTTCAGCAAAGGCAGAAGGGAATACGTTGCCCGATGTACCAGGTGTAATTGAACCATCGTACCATGAATTGATTATTGATTCTGATAACATATTGTTATAAAGTACTGGGTCTAATTCTTCTGCTCCAAAATCCCAAACATCCGTTTTTGCAATAACTGAATCGTCTGGAATTACTTCAAGAATAGGCAAATACACATCAGAACCTGCACCAAGATTTTGTACAGCTTTAAAATTTAATGTAATTGGACCTCCTGAATAAGTAAATTCATAGGTGTCAACTCTATCATTCACAACTTGAGTAGGTATAGTGCCTAAATCACCTATTGAGGACCCGGAGCCCTGCATGTATAAAGATGAATATTGAGATCCTACAAAACGAACCGTACAGCTTCCACTAACTGAAATATTTACTTCAGCGTCTAATTTCATATTAAGGCCATAATTAGTACTATGATAGGAATGGTTTCCGCTTAACGTAAGCAAACCATCGGCACTTTGGCCAGCGGAAATTATAGTTCCATCTCTAAAATCATACTGTGTTGTTGTAGGAATTACATCAACTAAAGGCAAGTATAAATCACTACCTGGAGCTACCAATTTAAAGTTAAGCGTTGTGGCAGGTCCTGTATAAACAAACTCGAAAGTATCTGAAAGGTCGTTAGTAACTGTTGTAGATTGAGTACCTAAATCTCCCGCTGATAAACCTGAACCCTCCATACTTAAAGACGAGTATTGTGATCCCAAAAATCTTACAGTACAACTTCCATTTACCGTAATATTAATCTCACCATCAACTTTCATGTTAAGTCCATAGTTAGAACTATGATATGAATAATTTCCTGATAATGTTAACAACCCATCGGTGCTCTGTCCAGCTGTAATAATAGATCCGTCCGTAAAATCATAACTGGTAGTTGTAGTTAATTGTCCATGAGCTGTAAAAACCGCCAGAAACAAAAAAATCATTACAAAAAAGTAATTTGTTTTCATCATTAAATAGTTTAGTTAAAGTTTAGTGTTTTAAAAAATACTCTCTTTTATTTTTAAAATATTTTGGTTAAATATGTTATTGATAATAAAGTCAAAAAATAATTTAAATCATAACTATCAGGCTAACTAAGATTTGGGAATATCGATTTCTTTAAAAGAATAAATTAATGTAATCGATTGCACAAATATAGAAGAAAATATTTATTGTCCAAAAAAAACAAAAAATTATTCCTTTCTTAAGATTATGATGATTTAAATTATATCACAACTATTGCTTAAAAGACTATTATTTGGGTAATTACCTTTTAATTAGTTTTTTCGTTACTGAAGCATTATTTATTTTAATATTGACTAAATAAAATCCGTTAGACAGACGATTTAAATTAAGTTCTAATTTTTCATCTGAAACAATATTATGTGAAAAAGAAAGTGCTTTTTTACCCATAATGGAATATACTTCTATAGTTGCATTTCCAAATAATTGGTTTTTAAATTCAATATTTAAAACATCATTAACTAGTGTAGGGTATAATTTTAATCCAGTTTCCAAAATGTTATCTTCAGTGCTCAACGTACCACAACTTGATGATATTACTCCATTTCCATCTACTTGTAGTGTTGCACCCGCACCACAAGACGAATCAGTCAAGAGCGCCTCAACATCATTAACAGGTACTACCGTATAATTATATGATGGTTTGGTTACTGAACCTATATTTGTTCTTCCATTAATACAATTGTCAAAATTAAGTGCAACCGTTCCTCCATCACCACTGGCATTACCATATACTGAACTAACGTTAGCAAAATTACTATTTTCAACATAACATGTTAAGTTATTTGTTCCACCACCTAAACCTAATGCAGTTGAACCTGAAACACTTGTACTATAATAGCAATTCAAAATATGAAGCTCTGCGTTTCTTGCTCTTGGCATTCTACTTTTGCATCCTTCAGCCCAATAACAATTTTGAAATGTCACACTAAAATGTCCATCGGCAGGAGCATTACTACTACTAGAACCAATTAAATTGGAAAAACGATGATCGTTAGACCCTCCAGGTCCACCAGGAACTGCTGGCTTTAGGTAAGTAAATTTGCACCATGATACGGTCACATTATCTGTAGTGTTCTTTATATCAAAGTTACCATCGGTTCCATCTTGAAATTCGCAGTGGTCTACCCAAAGGTTTACACAACCTTCAGAGGAAAGATTATCTCTTCCATCCACATCATAAGCCCCTGGTCCTTCAAATATTAAATTTCTAATAATAACATTTGATGAACCTGCTTTCAGGTTTAGTATTCCAGAACCCGATTGTGTTTGATTATTATTAATGAGTCTTGCACCTGGTAAACCTAGTATTGTTTTATTAGTTACTACTTCGCTAATTTGAAGTTCAGCAGTTGAGAAATTAATTGTACCAGAAACCAAAATTACTTGTGGAGTTGGTAATTTGAGACTATTTTTTAGTTCATTATAAGTTGATACCGTTATAGGTAAGACACTTCCTCCTCCAGTAGCTAGCTCCCCAAATCCCTCTGGAGAAGATGTATAAAAATTTTGGCAAAAAAATGTTGTGTAAAATAAGTATATATATAAAATTAATATCTTTTTCATTATTTTATGTTAAGTTTGGATTTAAGTCTTTATTGGTAATAAAATTAAAGTAAAGAATAAGTATGCAATCGATTACAAATATAAAATTATAATTAAGATAAAAATTAAATTATTAAAATAAAAAATATAAAATTGTAAACTATTACATTTTATATATAAGTACTTCCCTAAAAAATCTTTGGTAATAAAAAAAAAAACAATATATTTGTGCAATCGATTACATTTATTTGTAGTTAACATAATTTTATATTAATAACTAAACTAAACTATTTATGACTAACAATCTTTTAGATTATTTGCTTTTCAAAACAAAAGAAAGTAAAATAACCAAATCCTATTTAAAAGGTGTCTATTACTTTTTGTTTATTGGTTTGCTATTAGTGAATACAAACATTCTAAACGCTCAAAGTAAAACTATAAGTGGAACAGTAACCGATGGTGATTTAGGTGGCCCATTACCTGGAGTAACTGTTTTAGTCAAAGGCACGTCTAAAGGAACAGCTACAGATTTTGATGGAAACTTCTCTTTAAATGTGGAGAATGCTAATGCTACTTTAGTATTTTCATTTATAGGTTATGTGACTCAAGAAATCAGTATTGCAGGAAAAACAACGGTAAATTTGGTACTTCAAACAGATACAGCTGGACTTGATGAAGTTGTGGTAATTGGTTACGGTACAGCCCGAAAATCTGATTTAACTGGTTCAGTTGTTTCAATTTCAGGTGATGATTTAAAAGAACAACCCATTGCCAATGTTGCTGAAGCCTTAACGGGTCGTTTAGCAGGGGTTCAAATAACTTCTTCTGAAGGGTCTCCAGATGCTAATATTAATATTAGAGTAAGAGGTGGAGGGTCAATTACTCAGGACAGTTCTCCATTAATAATTGTTGATGGGTTTCCAGTAAATAGCATCAACGATGTCTCGTCTTCCGATATTGCAAATATTTCTGTTTTAAAAGATGCCTCATCAACTGCTATCTATGGTTCCAGAGGAGCCAACGGTGTAGTTATAATAACTACCAAAAGTGGCAAGGAAGGTAAGGTTACAGCTAATTTTAACATGTTTTATGGAGTAAAGAAAATTGCTAATACTATCGATGTGCAAAGTCCTGAAGATTTTGTTAAATGGCAATATGAGTATGCCTTACTGCGTAATGGACCTGAAAATCTAGATTCCTATGAAAGGTTCTTCGGTTTATGGCAAGATTATGACCAATATTTAGGGCAAAAGGGAAATAACTGGCAAAAACAAATTTATGGCCAAATGGGGGAAGTTGAAAGTCGTGATTTAGCCATAAGAGGTGGGTCTGAGAAATTTAATTTTAACTTTAACTATGCAGTTTACGATGAAAAAGCCATTCAGATTGGATCCAATTTTAAAAGAAATAACTTATCATTATCTTTAAAAAGCAAAGCTAATGATAAAATAGATTTATCATTTACTCTGCGTTACTCTGATACTGAAATTAATGGAGGTGGAGCCAATGAACAAAACGAAGTTTCTTCAGCAGATGCAAGGTTGAGGCATAGCGTAGGTTATGCACCCATTCCTATAGCTGGCATAACAGCAGACGATGCTGATGATGTAGATATTTCTGGTTATTTAGTAAACCCGTTTGTTTCAGTAGATGACAATCAACGTTTACAACTGAGAAAAAACTTTAACATGGTAGGGAGCTTTTCTTGGAAAATCACTGAAGACCTTAAATATCAAATGGATTTAGGACTTGATAATCGTAATGATTTAGATTATCGTTTTTATGGGCGTACTACCTATTACTCAAATAACATTCCAGTAGCAGAAAATCAGGGGTTGCCATCTTTAGTGTCAGGTGATGAAAAACGAGTATCATTTAGAAATGCTAACACCCTAAATTATGATTTTAAAAAACTGCTAAAAAATGAAGATCACAATATAAAACTTCTAGTTGGTGAAGAAATGATTTTAACAAAAAGAAATGAGCTCACCACTGTTGTACACGGTTATCCAAAACTTTTTGATTTCCAAACCACTAGAAATCTAACTAGTCAAGGCACTCCACAAGCTATAGATGATTTTTTTAGTCCTGATGATAAACTACTATCGTTTTTTGGTCGTTTAAACTATGATTTTAAAAATCGTTATCTTTTAACGGCAACATATCGAGCTGATGGATCCAGCAAGTTCCTAGGAAATAATCAATGGGGGTATTTTCCATCTGCAGCTTTTGCATGGAAAATTTCTGAAGAGAAATTTTTGGAAAATACAGATTGGATAAATACTTTAAAAGTTAGACTAAGTTATGGTGAAGCTGGTAACAACAATATACCCGCCGGACAAACCATACAAAATTACCTATCTACCGTAACCTCTCAAATAAATACTTTTGAAAATTATTGGCGCCCATCTAGTACATTGGCAAATCCTGACTTGAAATGGGAAACCACAGTAACACAAAATATTGGTCTAGATTTTGAGCTATTCAAGGGAAGGGTAGTTGGTTCATTTGAAGCTTACAAAAATGTTACTAGAGACCTATTAATTAGGTTTCCAATTCCTGGATCAGGTTATGATGATCAATTTAGAAATCTTGGTGAGGTTCAAAACAAGGGTTTTGAAGCTTCGTTAAATATTGCCGCCATTGATAATAAAGATTTTGGTTTCGATATTTCACTCAATGCTGGATTTAATAAAAATCGCATAAACTCACTTGGTGGTTTAGATGATTTTGGTCAAAACACCAATTGGGCTTCCTCACAAATTGGGGTAGACTATTTAGTATCCGTCGGACAACCACTGGGCATAATGTATGGTTTCCAAAATGATGGTCGTTATGAAGTATCAGATTTTGATTATAACCCGACGACAGAAACTTATACACTTAAAGATGGTGTAGTTGATAATCAATGGTTAAACGGTGTTGGTCCGGGAACCATGAAATTAAAAGATATTAGCGGTCCAGACGGTGTACCTGATGGTATTGTGGATATAAACGATCAAACCGTTATTGGGGATTCAAACCCAGATGTTACTGGTGGAATTGTATTTAATGCAAGGGCTTACGGTTTTGATTTTTTAGCTGCTTTTAGCTACAGCATAGGAAATGATATATATAATGCCAATAAAATAGAGTTCACAACCTCTAATCTCAATGCACAGTACAGAAATTTAAGTTCAATAATGGCTGACGGTAACAGATGGACAAATTTAGACCCCATATCAGGTCAATTAGTAACAGATCCTGTACAATTAGACGCCCTAAATACAAATACTTCAATGTGGTCCCCTTACATGTCCCGTTTTGTATTCAGTGATTGGGCTGTGGAAGATGGATCTTTTTTAAGGTTAAATACCCTTACATTGGGTTATACAGTTCCAGATAATATTATTTCTCAATTAGGCCTTTCCAACTTAAGATTTTATGCAACTGCCAATAATGTTTTCATTATTACCAATTACTCGGGGCTTGATCCTGAAGTTTCAACCAGAAGAAGAACACCTTTGACACCAGGTGTAGACTACTCTCCTTACCCAAGAAGTAGACAAATTGTTTTCGGTTTAAATCTTAATTTTTAATAAAATATTCTTTAGAAAATGAAAAATATAATAAAAATAATTTCAGGCATTATGTTAGTCAGTCTATTTAATTCTTGCCAAGAGATGGAAAAAGACTTTTTAGAAGCACCAGCAAAATCATCTATTGCTGATAATGTGATTTTTTCAAACCCTGATTTAGCGCAAGGAGCTGTTGACGGAATCATAGAAATCATTGCGCATACAAACTCTTACAGAGGGCGTCATATACCATTCTATGGGTTTAACACCGATACTGAGTGGAATTATAGTTCCGACCAAGTAGGGAGTTCTCAAGGAGAACTCATGATTTATGACACAAAACCAAACAATGACCAAATGAATAGAGATAATAGTTCTTGGAACGAAATCTACATAGGCATTGAACGTGCTAATAAAGCTATTGAAGGGATTCGTACTTACGGTAATACAGAACCTGGAAATGAACTTAGTCGTTTACTAGGTGTCGCCCTAACTTACAGAGCTGTTTTTTACGGCGACTTAATTAAAGCTTGGGGAGATGTACCAGCCCGTTTTGAACCCATAAATTCTGAAACTATATACCTAGAAAAAAGTAGTCGTGATATCATTTATAAACAAATTATAAATGACTTAGAAGAAGCTTCAGCATTGGTACCATGGCCCAACGAAAGTCCTAAAACCACTTCTGTAGAACGTATAAACAAAGCATTTGTAAAAGGCCTAAGAGCGCGTTTGGCTATGGCTGCAAGCGGGTTCCAACAGTATCCTGATGGTGTTAGAAGAAGTACCGATCCAGACCTTTCGGTTGCTAACATGTATAAAATTGCATTAGATGAATGCCGTTCAATCATTAATAGCGGTACAACACAATTAGAACCTACTTTTGAAACCGTATGGAGAAAATTGAATGAAGAAAACATAAGTGCAGGAGGCGAATCTTTATGGGAAATGCCATTTGCAGATGGTCGTGGTCGGGTAAATTTCTCTTTTGCAGTGCGTCATAGAAGTGTAGATCAGCACACTGGACAACCCAGAGGAGGCATTGCTGGACCTTTACCAACTGTATTTTATGATTTTGATGAATCAGACAGTCGAAGAGATATTACTTGTGTTCCTTATGAATGGGGGACGGCTGATGTTTCAGGATTTTCCCAACAAAATCTAGTCGGATTGAATACCTGGTATTTTGGAAAGTATCGCTATGAGTGGATGAATCGCTATGTGACCTCGTCTAATGATGATGGTATTAACAAATTGGTTATGAGATATGCTGAAGTACTATTAATAGCTGCTGAAGCTGCTAATGAATTAGAAGGACCAGCTGCAGCTGCACCCTATTTAAAAGAGATTCGTAGAAGAGCTTTTGATGCTGCTGACCATTCCGCAAAAGTTGATGCATACGTTGATGCTTTAACTAGTAAACAAGATATGTTTGATGCTATTGTAGATGAACATAAATATGAATTTACAGGTGAAATGGAACGAAAACATTCACTTATTAGATGGAATTTACTTGGTACAAATTTAAGATTAGCAAAACAAAAAATGACTGATCTATTGAACCGAACTGGTGATTATGCTGATGTTCCTACAACACTTTACTACAAATATCAAGTAGACAATGAAACCCTAGACATTTATGGATTAAATAGAGGTGAAACTACAAATCCTGGAGTAGAATATTCTGCAAAAGATTGGACCAACTTACCTGAAGTAACAATAAACTCCCTTTTCAAAGAAGGTGTTGATCCTGATACAAGACAATTTTGGCCTATATGGCAAGTGTTTCTGGATGGTAGTAATGGCAAACTAGTAAACGACTACAACTACTAAAAGTAGCCACATTAATAATTAAGTTATGATAATTATGAAAACAAAAAATATAATAAAAGTATTATTCACACTACTGATAACATTTTTGGTGACGAATTGTGGTTATAATGAAGATGTGATTGAAGAACTCTCTATTAGCAGAGAATTTGCTCCAGTTTCCTTAACTGCTAGAGTCAGAAATCAAACTGTTGTAGAATTAAATTGGACCATAAATAATGATATTAATCTATATATTGTTGAGTTTAGCGCAGATGATCCTAATTTTACAACTATTTTTCAAACTGTTGAAGTAACACCTGAAGAATTACCCGTTCAAGTTCAGTTGGAAGGGCTAACAGAATATTCTATTAGAGTTAAAGCTGTGAGTTCAAATGGTTTGAATGATTCATCTTGGGCTGTTACTACCGCAACAACTTTAAGTGAGCAACTTATGCTACCTTCCCAACCTGGTGATATAGGATATGATCAAGTTACCTTTAGATGGCAAGCAGGTGTAAATGTTACTCAATTAGTTATTCAACCAGGTGATATAACGTATAATATAACCGCTCAAGAAAAAACAGCTGGCGTAGCAACCGTTTCTGGATTAATTGGTGAAACTGAATATGCAGCTATTTTACTAAATAATGCCAAACCTAGAGGTTCATTAGATTTTACTACAGAAGTAGATCCATCTACAGGTACGGTAGTAAATTCAACCGCCGATTTATTACAAGCGATTGCTAATGCTGCATCAGGTGATGTTTTGATTTTAGAGCCTGGAGATTACACATCTCAAGTAGGAACAGCATCTTTAGATAAATCAATAACTATAAGAGGTTTATTAAGTTATGATAAACCACTTGTGGGAATTAATTTTGAAATCATTGATGGCGCTACCGATGTAAATCTGATTAATCTAGATTTAGATGGAGGGCTTTCGGTAAATGATGTTGTAAGATACACGGGGGCTGGTAATTATAATTCGCTATTAATTAGAGGCTGTAATATTCATGATTTTGCACGTTCGTTTATTGCAGGTAGTGTAACGGATGCTATCCTTCAAAATTTAACGGTTGAAAATTGTATTGTAACAAACATACTTACCAGTGGTGGTGATTTCATAGATTTTAGAACTTCAGATGTATTAAATCTTAATGTAACTGCCAGTACATTTAACAATTGTGCTCCGGGTCGTGATTTTATAAGAATGGATAATGCTGGTACCTCAAATGGTAATGCTGTTAGTAACATATTATTAGACAGCTGTACTTTATATGCTTGTTCTGATAATTCGAGTAGAAGAATTTTATACGTAAGATTTGTTACAAATATTGTTACAGTTAGAAACATGTTAATTACGGATACGGATTCTGAAGGTTATGCCGATAGAGCGGGAATTGATGAAAATCCAACATTCAGTAATAATAATTACTTTAATGCACCAGGATTTTTTAATACCTCTCAGTATATATTTGATACTGGAAATTATACTGAATTAGATCCAGGTTTTGTAAATGCAGCCGCTGGTAATTTTACGGTTACCAATCAAACTTTAATAGATAATGCTGTTGGCGATCCGCGTTGGAGACCTTAATAAATTGAATTTATTTATTTAGTTAATTATAAAAGAGGTGTGCATCAATTTTGTATACCTCTTTTCAATATAAATTCTATTAAAATATCAAAATTAAAATGATTAAAAAGTCTATTTTTTTTCTGATTATACTTTTATTTGGAAACCATTTTAATTATGCCCAAAAAATGGCATTCCCAACAGCAGAAGGATTTGGCCAATATGCTACAGGAGGACGAGATGGATTAGTTTATATTGTAACAAACTTAAATGATGATGGAGAAGGAAGCCTAAGAAAAGGTATTTTAAAAAGCGGTCCCAGAATAATTGTTTTTGATGTTTCAGGAACCATTGAGCTTAAAAGAAATTTAGACATCAATAAAGGCGATTTAAGTATTTTGGGGCAAACCGCGCCAGGTGATGGTATTACATTAAAAGGTTTTCCAGTAACAATAAAATCGGATAATGTAATCATACGTTATTTAAGATTTAGAATGGGTGATAAAAATGAAGTACAAGGTGACGCTTTGGGTTGCAGAGATACAAAAAATGTGATTATTGACCACTGCTCTATCAGTTGGGCTACAGATGAAAACGCATCTTTTTACAACAATGAAAATTTCACATTACAATGGTGTATTATTTCAGAAGCTTTAAATAAGTCCGTACACGAAAAGGGTGCTCACGGATATGGTGGCATTTGGGGCGGCATAAAAGCCACGTTTCATCATAACTTAATTGCTAGTAATAATAGTAGAAACCCTAGGTTTAGCGGTTCAAAAACTACTGCAAACAATGAAAATGAATTTGTAGATTTTAGAAACAATGTTATCTATAATTGGGGAACAAATAGCATTTACGGTGGCGAAAATGGCAAGTATAATATCGTCAATAACTATTTTAAACCTGGTCCTGCAACTACATCATCCAAACAAAACAGAATAGTGAGCCCTTCAGAGCCTTACGGGAAATTTTATGTTCATGGAAACTTCATGTTTAATTACAAAATCGTATCCAAAAACAATTGGAATGGTGGTGTGCAATGCAAAAACCTTGAGGCTATTAAATTGAATAACGTAGTTGATATTTCAAGAAATGTTAATACTTCTCGTGCAAAAAAAGCATTCAACAAAGTACTGAAATACGCTGGAGCAAATATTTTTAGAGATAATGTAGATGATAGGATTATAGCAAACGTAAAAGAAGGACAATCAAGCTTTAAAAATGGAATTATAGATTCTCAAGAGGATGTTGGAGGTTGGCCAAGTTTAACAAGTAATAAAGCAGCTATAGACTCAGATGAAGATGGTATTCCTGACAGTTGGGAAATAAAAAACAAATTAGATATTAACAAAAAAGATTCTAACTTATATTCTTTAAACTCTAGTTATACAAACATAGAGGTATATAGTAACTCTTTAATAAAAAAGTAAGCATGAAAATTAAAAATGTAATTAATTATCTATTCAGATTTTTAGTATTTGTTATACTATTTGGTGCATGTAAAGAAAACAAAAAGGCCATAACAGAGCAATCACCTTTTGATATTGCGGACAAAATTATTAGTGACATAAAGAACCCCAAATTTCCTGATAACACTTTTAATATTATAGATTTTGGAGCGGTTTCAGATGGCGAAACCAATAACAGTGAAGTAATTAAAAAAGCCATTGATAGTTGCTTTAAAGTTGGAGGCGGAAAAGTAGTAATTCCAGCAGGTCGTTTTTTAACAGGTCCTATTCATTTAAAAAGCAACATCAACCTCCATTTAGAAGAAGGCTCTGAAGTTTTATTTTCTAAAAACCACAAGGATTATTTGCCAGTGGTTCATACTTCCTATGAAGGTCAAGAACTCATGAATTACTCGCCTTTAATCTATGCTTTCAAACAAAAAAATATTGCTGTAACTGGTAAAGGAACCTTTAATGGTCAAGCAAACAATACCAATTGGTGGCCTTGGTGTAGTAAAGAAATCTATGGATATATTGAAGGAACACCTCAACAAAAAGATGAACACAACCTTACTAGATTATGGGAGATGGCTGAAAGCAACACACCTGTTTCTGAACGCATTTTTGGAGAAGGCTACCAACTTAGACCTTTATTTATTCAGCCTTTTGAATGTGAAAATGTATTAATTCAAGGTGTAACGTTCACTAATGCTCCTTTTTGGGTTATTCACCCAATAAAATGTAATTATGTTCGTGTAGATGGCGTAACGGTTAACAGTCATGGACCAAACAACGATGGCTGTGACCCAGAATATTCAAAAAACGTTCACATCACCAATTGCGTTTTTAATACTGGTGATGATTGTATAGCCATAAAATCTGGAAGAAACAATGATGGAAGACGTGTTAACATTCCTAGTGAAAATATCGTTGTTGAAAACTGTTATATGAAAAATGGTCATGGCGGTGTTGTAATGGGGAGCGAAATTTCCGCAGGTGTAAGAAATGTATTTGTTAGAAATTGTAAAATGGATAGCCCAGAACTAGATAGGGCGATTCGAATTAAAACCAACACACTAAGAGGTGGTTTTGTGGAAAATGTATTCGTTAAAGATATCCAAGTAGGCCAAGTAAAAGAATCGGTTCTTAGAATAAACACCTATTACGGAATCTATGGCACACAAGAAGGCGATTTTATGCCAACTATAAAAAATATTCATTTAGAAAATATTACAGTAGAAAACGGAGGTAAATATGGCGTTTTGATAAAAGGCAGACCAGAAAGTTTTATAAAAAATGTTACACTTACGAATGTTAATATTAAAAAAGCCAAAACAGATTTATCGGTTGAAAATTCAGAGCCTATAATTTTTAAGAATACTACCATTAACGGAAAACAATATTAATTTTAATAACATGAAAAAACTAATCATTTTAGCAATTGCCTTTTTGAGTGTCTTTTCTTGTAAGGAAAAAAAATCTCAAGATGCTACTGACACATCAAATGATGTGACTGAAGTTCAACCAACTTCCAAAACTTATGCTGAAATCTCTATTGCTCAAGGTGGAGAATGGATTGATGGACCAAGAGGCCATAAGGAATATAGCGGAGGGACTTCATTTAAAAACATAGACTCGCTACATGTTCCTAAAGAACATACCGATCATACTTGGTTTATTCGTTATGAAGGTCCTGGTTGGGAAAACGGTCAAATTGGGTATCGCATATATCTAGATTGGAGAAATGCCATTGACATTTTTGGTAAAAAAGTGGATTCTATTGTCCTGCCTTATGCTGGTCAGGATGGATTTGATTCTTACCATGAAACTTCAGATTGGGGACAAGATATTCTTAAAGCTGGAAAATCAATGGGAATTGGTGGCTACGGACGTATCGTTGCCGATACAATTGTACATTTTCAAAAGGTAAAAAATACGTTTACTAAAATGGAAAATACTGAAAGTAGTTCCTCAGTAAACATATTTTATGAAGCTTGGGAATCCGGAAACGAGATTATCGATTTAAAATCTAAACTAACTATCTATCCAGAAGACCGATATACTAAAGCAGAACTTACATCTTCTAAAGAAGTTTCAAGTATTTGTACTGGCATTGTAAATCATGGTGTGAATTTTCATAAAAAAGAAGGCGAAAATTGGGCATATATTGCTACCTATGGAGTTCAAACCCTTGCTACTCCTCCAGACAATTTAGGAATGGCTCTTTTTTATAAACTAGAGGAAGTTACTGAACAGAAAACAGGACAGTACGATCACCTCGTAATTTTTAAACCAACAACCCAAACGATAACCTACTACTTTTTAGGAGCTTGGGAACAAGAAAAAAATGGTTTAAAAAACGAATCTGAATTTCTGGCAGATTTAAATAAAAAGCTAGAATTACTAGATAGTACAAACGGTCTTTAAAATCATCAAGATGAAAAATTTCAAAATATACATTTTACTAATTTCAATTATTGTTCTATCGGTTTCAGGATGCAAAAATTCGAATGAAAATGCAAAAAATGATAGTGAAACTATAGAGAAAATTATTCCTGAAAACTTAAAATGGTCTGAGCGCATGATGCTTTCAGAAATAGAGCGATTTCCCAAGCCTTCTTTATTGGATTTTAGAAAAGACCCTAAATGGTCTTATACACCTGGATTAGTTTTACAGGCATGTTCAAGAGTGTATGAAAATACCGGAAATCAAAAATACTTTGACTACATCTATGCGTACGCAGATGAAATGATTGATAGTATGGGTAATATTAAAACTTATAAATTATCAAATCAAAATTTAGATATGATTAAGTCGGGAGATGTTTTGTTATACCTATATCCTAAAACCAAAGAAGAGCGTTTTTTAAATGCAATGGAAACTCTAAACAGTCAGATGGAATCACAACCAAAAACGTCCGAAGGGGGCTATTGGCATAAAAAAATCTATCCATACCAAATGTGGTTAGATGGCTTATATATGGCTGAACCTTTCCATACACGCTATGCAAAAGAGTACATAGGAGATGAGACTGAGAGACAAAAAATATATGACGATGTGATTCATCAATTTGATTTAATACAAAAACACAGTCGCGATGAGGAAACGGGATTACTATATCATGGTTGGGATGAAAGTAAAGAACAGAAATGGGCTGATAAAGAAACCGGAAATTCACAACATTTCTGGTCTAGAGGAATGGGATGGTACGGAATGGCAATGGTAGATGTTTTGGATTTTTTACCAGAAAACCATCAAGGTAGAGAGCGTATTATAACCTATTTAAACCAATTTGCAGAAGCCGTAGCAAACGTTCAAGATGAATCAGGTTTATGGTGGCAAGTTATAGACCAAGGCAGTAGAGAAGGAAATTATTTGGAAGCTACTGGTACATCCATGTTAACTTATACTCTTACAAAAGGCGTTCGCAAAGGCTATTTACCTAACAAATATTTAGATATTGCCAAAAAAGCATATGCTGGTATTATCAAAAATCTTGTATCTGTCGAAGAAAATGGTATTGTTAATCTAAATAAATGTTGCGCAGTTGCTGGTTTAGGCGGAAATCCATATAGAGATGGTTCCTATGAATATTATATAAACGAAACAATACGTTCTAACGACCCAAAAGGAACAGGTCCTTTTATTATGGCAAGCCTTGAATTAGACAAATAAATCATCAATGTATCGCATCCTAATCCTATTTGTACTTTGTAATAATTTACTTTTATTTGCGCAATCCAATAAACTTTATGTCTCTGAGGTTTGGGTCGCTGATAATGGCGATGGCACTTATAAAAACCCTATCATATATGCTGATTATTCAGATCCTGATGTAGTTAGGGTTGATGGTGACTATTACATGACGGCATCTAGTTTTAATGTTGTTCCAGGTTTGCCCATTCTTCATTCTAAAGACATGGTAAATTGGACATTAATTAATCATGCATTGAAGGAATTAATTCCTATAGAAACATTTAACGTACCTCAACATGGCAATGGTGTTTGGGCACCAAGCATAAGATACCATAATAACGAATTTTATATTTACTGGGGCGATCCAGATTTTGGAATTTACATGGTAAAAACCAAAGATCCATTTCAAGAATGGGATGAACCTATTTTAGTTATGGAAGGAAAAGGGCTTATTGATCCTTGTCCGCTTTGGGATGACAATGGTGATGTGTATCTTGTTCATGCTTTTGCAGGTAGCCGAAGAGGTGTAAAGAGTTTATTAAGTGTTAACAAAATGAACTCTGAAGGCACCGAAGTTATTGATAAAGGCATCCATGTTTTTGATGGTCATGATAACCATGATACTGTTGAAGGCTCTAAGTTTTACAAACGTAATGGCTATTATTATATTTTTGCTCCTGCAGGTGGTGTCGCCATGGGTTGGCAACTTATTTTACGATCCAAAAATATTTATGGTCCGTATGAAGAAAAAGTTGTCTTAGAACAAGGAAGTACTATTATTAATGGCCCACATCAAGGTGCTTGGGTAGATACTCCAAATGGAGAATCTTGGTTTTATCATTTCCAAGATGTTAAAGCCTACGGAAGAATCGTTCACTTACAACCTATGAGTTGGAAAAACGATTGGCCATTAATTGGGAAAGATATAGATGGTAACGGTATTGGTGAACCTGTAATATCTTATAAAAAACCGGATGTTGGAAACATTTATCCAATTGAAACACCAACTGAAACAGATAATTTTGAAGGTTTCAATATTGGACTACAATGGCAATGGCATGCGAATAACGATGTTGTTTGGCATGCAAAATTAGCAGCGAAAAACTTTTTAAGATTATTTGCTATAAAAAAACCTGAAGATGTTGCAAACCTTTGGATGGTACCCAATTTATTGCTTCAAAAATTTCCTGCTCCAAATTTTTCAGCTTCAACTAAAATAACATTACATCCTGAGGAAGCTAAAAGTGGAAAAACGGCAGGACTTATAGTTATGGGAATGGATTATGCAACTTTAAGTATTTCCCATGATGAAAACGGCTTCTTCATTCAACAAACTGAAACAATTAATGCAATTGATGGTAAAGAAGAAAAAGTTATTGCAAAAGAAGTTTTAAAAAATAATTCTGCATATTTTAAAGTGGAAATATCTGCACCTGATGCTATATGCCAATTCAGTTTTTCTGAAGATGGTAAAACATGGGAAAAAATAGGAAAACCATTTAATGGTAAAGAAGGAAAATGGATTGGAGCTAAAGTTGGACTATTTTGTACAAGTACACAAGAAGCAAAACGTGGTGGCTATGCCGATATAGATTATTTTAAAATTTCCAGATAGTTAAACTTGAAAAATCTAACATATGTTTATTTATTAATTTGTTGTTTATTAGTCTTTGGCTATAATAATACTGAAGAACCATTAATCACTAAAATTTATTTAATTGGAGATTCTACTATGGCAGATTATTCAGGTGATTATGATCCTGGAAAAGATTATATGAAAACAAGATATCCAATGACAGGTTGGGGGCAAGTTTTTCAATCTTTTATGCATAATGACAGCCTAAACAAAATCGCAAATTTGGTAAAAGGCGATAGTGCTTTTGTTGATAATCGTGCTAGAGGTGGACGCAGCACCAGAACTTTTTTTCAAGAAGGACGATGGCGAGGTATTTATGAAAATCTTCAAAAAAATGATATTGTTATCATGCAGTTTGGGCATAATGATGCAGCTGAACATAAAACAGAACGCTATGTTAATATTGAAGGTTACAAAGAATTTTTACGATTATTTGTTAATCAATCAAGAGATAAAGGAGCAATTCCAATAATTCTAACTCCAGTTGCTAGAAATTATCCCTGGAATGATGGTAAACTAGAAAATGTGCATGGCGATTATTATAAATCAGTTTTAGAAGTAGCTAGTGAATTGGAGGTTTTGCTAATTGATTTAAATCAAAAATCAATGGACTTTTTTAGTAAAAAAGGTGAGCCATTTGTAACAGAAAATTATTTTATGAATATCCCATCAGGAATTTATGAAGCTTATCCCGACGGATTAAAAGACAACACACACTTTAAACCAAAAGGAGCTACCGAAGTTGCTAGGTTGGTGTTTGAGGGTTTACAAGAGTTAAGTTTAAATACCAAATAAAGAAAGATGAAGCGATTTCGGAAAATCTTCTGTTTAACCATTTTACTTTTCTTTATCCTGATTGCTTCTTCACAAGAGAAACATTCAGAATTTAAACCTTACAATATTGAAACAACCTACCAGAAATTAAAAAAGAAATATCCAAATATCGTTTCTATTCAACCTTTAATTTCTGATAAAATTAAGGCAAAAGAAAATATTGTTTATAAAAGCTTAACTGGAACCAAATTAAAAGTTGACATTTATTCTCCAAAAGACAAGTCTCATAACAACTATCCTGCTGTTTTATTAATTCATGGTGGTGGATGGCTTACAGGCAGTAAAGAGAATCAACGTGTTATGGCTCAACATTTAGCACTCAATGGTTTTGTAGCTGTTTCTGTAGAATATAGATTAGGATTAGAAGCACCGTATCCAGCTGGTGTAATTGATTTAAAAAATGCTATTAGGTGCCTGCGAAAAAAAGCCAAAAAGTATCAAATAAATCCAGATAAAATAGCGGTTTTAGGAGCTTCAGCTGGAGGCCAATTAGCAACCCTAATCGGTGTAACTCCAAATTCATCAATTTATGGATTTGACCAAGCTGTATCAGACCATGTTCAAGCTATTATAAACATTGATGGTATAGTCTCTTTTATTCATCCTGAAGCATCAGCAGAAGGTAAAATGGCTAGTATTTGGTTGAATGGTTCAAGGCAAACCAATTGGAAAAACTGGAAAGAAGCATCCCCATTAGAATATGTGAATGGTAGTACTCCTCCTATTCTTTTTATTAATAGCTCCCAAGCTCGTTTCCATGCTGGTAGAGACGATATGATTTCTATTTTAAACCAACACCAAATTTATAACGAAGTTCAAACCATTGAGAACAGTCCTCACTCTTTTTGGTTGGTAAATCCTTGGTTTGAACCCACTTTAAATTTTACCGTTAAATTCTTAAATAAAATTTTGATAGAATAAAACTAAATATTGACTATTGAGCCTCAAATGGGCCTATATCTGGTGCTGACCCACTAAAACCCAATCCAACATCTATTCCAGCATCAATCAAATCACTTCCAGAAACAAGTTTCATAAAATCTATATTTGGTAAGCTACCATCTTCATTTCTAGAACTAGATAATACGTCTGTATTTAAACTTACAAAATCGCTTGCATTAGCTACTATACCATTCTGCCAGCTATTATTTGTTATATCTGTTGTAGTTGCATTAAAGCTATCATTACTTCCACTAGAAACAGAAACCGTATTTTTAATTAAAAGAGAATTTGCGATGTTTGTACTACTAAAACTTATATTTCTACCATTACTGTAAGAACCACAGTTATAAAGCTCTATATCTCCTCTGTTACTATTGTGATCAAACCCATCAAAAATATTCCCAACTGCTATACAGTTTTTAAAAATGGCATTATGTTTTAACAATTTATCATCGCTACCACCTGTTTTAAATCCATTACCGTCTCCAGCACCTGCAGTACCATCTTTTAAAAATCCGTTTTTAAAAGCCCAACAATTTTCGTAGGTAGTAGTAATATTATCTGTTCCTCGTAAATAACCGTCCCAACCATCATCAAGATTTTGCCATGCACGACAGCCTATAAATTTGTTCCCCGTTCCAGCATCAAGTTTACTAGCAAAACCGTCTGCATTTTCTAATGTTGAATCAGCATTGAAAAAAGAATCACAGTTTAAAATAATATTATTTCCTCCACCATTTCCTATTTGTAGCCCCGAGTCTTTACATTCACTGAAGGTGCAAAATTCTATTAAATTATTGCTTCCACTAATAAACATGCCATTATCTCCAGCTCCGAAAACATCGATACCCTTTATATGCCAAAAATCAGCTGAAAGTTGAATACCTCTATTAGAGGAGCTTTCGGACATAGAGGAAAAATCAAATTTGGGTCTTGTTGTATTGTTGGGATGTGGTAAAATTGAAATAACGTTTCCTGAGCTGCCATCTCTAGAGATATTAATGGTGGAATTAAAAACATAATTACCTTCTATTATATAAATTATTTCGCCAGGGTTTGTATTAGCAATAGCCGTTAATATTTCTTGTGAAGTACTAACACCAGCTATGGATGAAACACCAGCTATATTAATTTGAAGCTGACCTACTACACCACTCCCATCTGTAGCGGTTGCTTTGACGTCAATAATGCCATCTTTTTTAGGAATCAACAAACCATTTTGATTTATATCTGCTAAATTACTGTCGGAAACAGACCATGTGATAACTTTATTAGAAGCATTAGCTGGTAATACTTCAGCTATGAATTGTCTAGGAGTTCCATCAGTTATATCACTACCTGTAACATTTATAGCTTGAACTAAAACTGAAGGCCCTTCATAACCAGAGACCGATATGTCTCTTGTTGAGAATACTCCAGAACCATCATTTGCGGTTGCCTTAACAGAAACAGTTCCATTAGACACGGCGGTTAATAATCCAGATTCTGAAATAATAGCAACAGAATTATCTTGAACGCTCCAAACAACGTCTTTATTTGTAGCATTGTTCGGTATAATACCAGCAGATAATTGGCTTGAAGTACCATCGGTGATATTCTCTCCATATATAACTATTGATTTTACTAATACGTTATTAGTTTCTTCAACACCATCACTACTACACCCAAGCGAAAAAAGAAAAGTAGTGGCAATAAAAACTTTGATTATATTTTTTAATTTTTTCATTTTTATTTAAATTGTAATCGATTACACAAATGTAAATAATTATATTTACTAAACAATTATTAATCCTACTAAAAAATGTATTTTTACAGGGATTCAATTTAAATAGAATTTAATAGTGAAAAAAACAACTATCTACGATATTGCAGAGAAGCTTAATTTAACAGCTGCAACAGTTTCAAGAGCATTAAATAATAATTTAAAAATAAGTGAAAACACTCGAAAATTAGTTCAAGAAACTGCAGCTGAAATGAATTATGAGCAAAATACACTTGCTCGAGCTCTTAAGAGCGGTAAAAGTTTTAATGTTGGTGTTATTGTACCACGTATGGATAGTAATTTTTTTGCTTCTGTTATTAGAGGTATTGAAGAAGAGCTATATACAAAAGGATATCATGTGATAGTTTGTCAAACACATGATCAAGAAAAATTGGAAAATGAAAATATTAGCTCACTAATAAATGCACAAGTAGATGGTATTTTAATGTCTATTTCTAATGCAAAAACCAAAAACAAGGTATTTAATAATTTGTCTCAAAAACATATTCCTTTAATCTTTTTTGATAGAAAGAAAGAGATTGATGGTGTCAGTTCTGTAACTATCGATGATTATAATGGTGCCTACGAAGCCACAAAACATTTAATTAATCAAGGTTGTAAACGTATTGCGCATTTATCAAATGACAGGTCTTTAGAAATTTTTAAGAATCGTTATTTGGGTTATAAGCAAGCAATAATTGACCACCGTTTAGATTTTGATGAAAGTTTAGTTATCGAAACTAGAAGTAAAGTAGAAGAAGGGAGAAAAACCATGAAAATTTTACTGGATATGGAAATACGACCAGATGCCGTATTTTCTTCTAGTGATTTTACAGCCCTTGGAGCCATTCAAGAAATTAAGGAATATGGACTTCGAATTCCTGAAGATATATGTGTTGTAGGCTTTGCAAATGAACCTTTTACTCGTTTTATGGAACTTTCAATTTCATCTGTTGATCAGTCTCCAATTGAAATGGGTAAAATTGCTGCTCAAGTTTTTCTTGAAGAAGTGAATAACGGAAAAAAAATAAAAACAGAAAAACAAGTCGTGTTAACGCCTGAATTAATCGTTAGAAAATCTTCTTTAAAATCAGCTTTATAAAAAACTAGTTGAAGTTCTTAAAAAATTAAAGAGAGACACCTCTTCGCCAAGGAATAAAATCATTTTGATTAAGTAATCTGGCTTTGGTTTTAATTTTACCACTTGATACATTAATTATAAACTCAAGCATTTCATCAGCCATTTCTTCAATAGTTTTTTCTCCTCTAATTACAGCGCCTGTTTCAATATCAATAATATCTGGCATTCTTTCAGCAAGTTCTGTATTTGAAGACACTTTGATAATTGGTGCTATAGGGTTTCCTGTAGGTGTACCTAAACCAGTGGTAAACAAAACCACATTAGCACCTGATCCTACCATAGCTGTAGTACTCTCTACATCATTACCTGGTGTGCATAATAAATTTAGCCCCGGTTTAGTGATATACTCTCCGTAGTCTAAAACATCCTGTACTGGGGAAGTCCCTCCTTTTTTTGCTGCTCCGGCTGATTTCATGGCATCAGTAATAAGTCCATCTTTTATATTACCAGGTGATGGATTCATGTCAAAACCAGAACCTGCATCAACAACGGATTTCTCATAAGCTTTCATCAACTCCAAAAACTTTTCTCCTTTTTCATCATCAACACACCTGTTAACCAATTCTTGTTCCACGCCACATAATTCTGGAAATTCAGCTAAAATAGCAGTACCATTTAAGGCTGCTAGAATATCTGAAACTGCACCTAAAGTAGGGTTAGCGGAAATGCCTGAAAAACCATCTGAACCACCACATTCTAAACCTACTCTTAATTTAGATAAAGGTGCTGGTTTACGTTCTAAATTGTTAGCCTTTTTAATGGCTTCAAAAGATTCTTTAATGATGGTAGATAACATATCATCAATAGTTCCCATCTTTTGCTGTTCATAAATTAAAACCGGCTTTTTTAAATTGGGGTTAATGGCATTTAAGGCATCTTTTAATATGCTTATTTGCAGATTTTGACATCCTAGACTCAATACGGTTGCGCCTGCTACATTTGGATTATTTACATAACCTGCTAGTAATCTTGCTAAGCTTTCAGAGTCTTGTCTAATCCCACCACATCCTCCAGGGTGCGTTATAAATTTAACATCAATATTTTCAAACACATCGGCAGATTTTTCAGCTACTTGTGTTTCTTCTTCTCCACTAACTAATGAACGGAGTAACATTTGATGAGGATTCACTTTTTTCTTTAAAAGCTCCTTTTCAAATACCTCTTTTAAAGTTTCGATATTTCTATTTTCACAAAATACCAACGGGAAAAACAACCAAACATTTTCTGTACCTACTTGTCCATCTTCTCTATGATAGCCTAAAAAAGTCCTGTTTTTCCATTTATCAACATTAGGTGGTGTCCAAGAAAACGTTTCAGTTCTACCCCATACTTTCTCGCTTTGGTGTTTTACATTTTCTGTGGTTAAAACATCGCCTTTTTCTATGGTTCCATTTGCAGTTCCAACTAGTACACCGTACATAATAATTCGATCTCCAGATTCAAACTTCTGTAATGCTATTTTATGTTTCGCCTTTGTATCGGAAAGAATGCTTATTTTTTGTCCTTCAAAAGACACTACATCTCCTGCCTTAAGGTTAACTAAAGCTACAGCCACATTGTCTGATTGATTAACTTTTATAAGCTTTTTTTGCATTTTTAAATCGGTTATTTTTTAAATTAAAACTGTTTACAATAATTTGTATATCCTTCTTCAATACCATTAAGTTCTATTTCATTTAAAGCTAAAGCAATGGCCTGAGTTAAATTTTCAACTTTTGTTAAATCTTCTCCCCAATATTCTTTTATGGCTAGCACTGCTTTAGCAACGCTTAAGCTGTCATTAGACTTCCATATTTCGGAAAACTTAGCCAAAATTTCATCGCTATCTTGAACTGGTAAATGCATATCATTCCAAGAACCTTTATAAAAACGAATTAAACAGGCGAAAGCAAAAGTTAAATTTATTGGAAGCTTTTTATGAATATTTATATAACCCAATAAACTCGGTAATACTCTAACTGTAAATTTAGAAATTGAATTTAACGCAATACTTGACAAATTATGTACGATAAATGGATTTCTAAATCGATCGAAGATTTCATCAGCGAAGGTGTTTAGTTCTTCTCTATCCATTTCTAATGTATCAATAATTTCATCAAAAACCACTTTATTAATAAAATTACTAGTGAATGGATTATCAACAGATTCCTTTACGGTTTTGTTTCCGTATAATATTGAAAAAGGCACCAAAGCTGTATGCGCACCATTTAATATGCGTACTTTTCTTGTACGATAAGGTTGCATGTCATCTACTATCTTAACATCTAAATTTGTTTTCTCAAAAGGTAATTTGACTTTTAAATCTTTTCCTCCTTCAATAACCCATAACAAAAATACTTCAGCTGATACAATAAGGTTATCTTCATAAGGTAACTGCGCGTTATAAGCTTCAATTTCATCTTTTGGATATCCTGGTACAATTCTATCTACTAATGTATTGTGAAATGTACAGCTATGCAATAGCCAGTTTTTAAAACTTTCACCTAAATCCCATAATGAAATATATTTTAAAATAATCTCCTTTAATGTATCGGAATTATAATTAATAAGCTCACAAGGAATCATGGTAAGTCCTTTGTTTACATCGCCATTAAAATACTTAAAACGTTCATATAAAAGAACGGTTAATTTGGCTGGAAACGAACTTGGAGGTTGCATTGCTGATGTATCGGTATCTACATAAGCTATTCCTGCTTCAGTGGTATTAGAAATTACAAATTCTAACGATTCCACTTTTGCTAAATTTAAATAATCTTTAAAATCAGAATAAGGATTAATGGTTTTTACAATGTTCGATATTAATTCTATGTCTTGAATCTCCTCTCCTCTTTTAACACCTTTCATAAATAAAGTGTATAACCCATCTTGCTCATTCAGCATTTTTACCAAACCTTTATCTATAGGTTGCACCACTGCAATTCCTCCATTAAAATTTGCTTCTTTATTTAATTCTTGAAACGCATACCCAATGAAAGCTCTTAAAAAGTTGCCCTCACCAAATTGAACAATCTTAATTGGTGGCTTACTTTCTAATTGTAAATTTTTTCTATTTAGAGTGGTTATTTTCTCTTTTAAATCTGTCATATTAATCATATTTATAAATCAAATAATCGAGGTAACCATAAGGTTAATTCAGGAATATAGGTTACTAAAAACAAGGCAATTACCATAGCTAAAAATAATGGCAACAAAGGTTTTACAACTTTTTGAATTGTAGTTTGTGCTACACCAACACCCACAAAAAGCACTGAACCAACGGGAGGTGTGCATAAGCCTATACAGAGATTTAGTACCATGATAATCCCAAAGTGAATAGGATCCATTCCTAATGCAGTAACTACAGGTAAAAATATAGGCGTGAAAATAAGTACTGCTGGTGTCATATCCATAAATATTCCAACAAACAACAATAGCAAATTAATAATAAGTAATATGATGATTTTATTCTCACTTATACCTAATAATACCGAACTTATATTTTGTGGAATATTTTCGTATGACATTACCCAAGACATACTCATAGAGGCCCCAATTAAAAGCATAACTACTGCTGTAGTAGCCGAAGAATCTAAAAGAATTTCTGGTAAAGATTTTACTGAAATTTCTTTATAAAGAAAGCCTAATACCAAAGTGTATAAAACCGCTATTGCTGAGGCTTCAGTAGCAGTAAAAATTCCGGTTATAATGCCGCCAATAACAACAACCAATAAAAATAAACTAGGTACAGCGTCAATAAACGTTTTAAAGACTTCTTTTAAAGAGCTTCGTTTTCCTAATTTATATTTTTTCTTTTTTGCCCAAAATGAAGCAACAATCATTAAAAATAATCCTGTTAAAATTCCGGGAATATAACCTGCTAAAAATAAAGCTGCAATCGAAACTCCACCACTAGCTAAAGAATAAACAATTAAAATATTGCTAGGTGGAATAATTAATCCTGTGGTTGCCGAGGTAATATTAACCGCTGCTCCAAACTCTCTGGAGTAACCTTCTTTTTCCATTTCTGGCCCCAAAATACTACCCATTGCCGAAGCAGATGCCATAGCAGAACCGGCAATAGCGCCCATTAACATCGCTCCAATTACATTTATTAAAGCTAAACCACCTGGTAGCGATCCTACTAAAGTTTTTGCAAAAGCTATTAATCGATGTGCTATACCACCTTTATTCATTAATTGACCTGAGAGTATAAAAAAAGGGATTGCCAATAAAGCAAAACTATCTAAACCTGTACCCATACGTTGAGAAACCGTAGTAAAAGCTGGTAGTGCAGGGATACTAACCATCATGGTTAAAACTGATGATATGGCAATACTCCAAGCTACGGGCATTCCTATTGATAATAATCCTATAAAACTAAGAACTAATACTATTACTGGTATATATTCCATGGTTACTTGATGTTTAAAATATCAGAAATTTTATAATAAATAATCAATGCTCCACTTAATGGAATTGCAAAATAAACAACCGCTAAAGGAAGTTGCAATGCAGGTGAAAACTGATCCAGAGTATACGTTATAAAAACTAATCTTAAACCCCCAATTACCATAGCAAAAAATGCAAATACAATTATTAATGTATAAACAATTAGCTTTAATTTCCTTTGAGTTTTACTACTTGAGCGTAATGGCAATACATCAATGGCAACATGCATATTCCGCCCTGAAACGTAAGCTGCTCCCAGAATCCCTAACCATATCATTAAATATCTAGCCAATTCATCAGTAAAGGAACTTGGTGTGCCAACTATAAATCTCGTAAACACCTGCCATAATACATTAACAACCATTACGCTCATAATAATTACTAATGCATTACTTAATATTTTATCAATTTTTTTTCTGATTGCCATATTAATTAGTGTTTTGAATTTGTTTTATGAGTTGAGCCATCTCTTGATTATTTTCAAGTTCAGAATAAACGTCTTTAACTTTCTTAAAAAACAATGTTTTATCAGGATAAACAATAGTTACACCAGCTTTTTGAACGGCTTCTAGAGCCTCTTTTTCGGCTTCAGCCCATAATTGACGTTGATATATTACAGAATTATCAACTGCTTGTTGCATCCATTTTTTTTCTTGATCAGATAATTTTTCCCAAAGATGCGTTCCAATAATTAAAACATCTGGTAATACCGTATGCTCATCTAGTGTATAATATTTACAAACTTCATAATGCCTTGATAGGTAAAAACTAGGTGGGTTATTTTCGGCACCATCAACAACACCTTGCTGCAGAGACGTATACAATTCGCCCCACGAAATGGGTGTTGCAGAACCACCTAAGCTATTTATCATATTCATAGCAGTAACACTTTCCATAACTCTAATCTTTAATCCTTTTAAATCGGCTGGTGAATTAATAGGCTTATCTTTTGTATAAAAACTTCTACTTCCTGCATCGTAATACCCTAAACCTTTAATCCAATATCTAGTGCCTTCGTCTAACAGCCCCTGCCCTATTGAACCATCTAAAACTTGAAATGAATGTTTTCTGTCTCTGAATAAAAAAGGCAATCCGAAAATTTTCATCTTAGGAGCAAAATTTTCCATAACACCTACAGATACTTTGGTCATATCCAAACTGCCAATTTGCAACAATTCTATGCACTCACGCTCGGTTCCTAATTGCTGACTTGGATAAATTTCCAATTGCATTTTACCTCCTGATATTTGTAATAGGTCTTCTCCCATTTTAACCATAGCCTTATGAACTGAATGATTTACATCTAAACCATGTGCTAGCTTAATAGTTCGAGTATCACTAATATTTCCACAGCTACTGAGCAACAAAAAGCCTAATAAGGACAGAGCTAAAATGAGATTACACTTCATTATATCTATAATTGTTTATTTTAAAAATTAAAATATTCTTTTGCGTTATTGTAACTGATATCAGAAATCATTTTTCCAATCCATTCCATATCATTTGGTAACTCACCACGCTTTATCTCATCACCAAAAAGGTTGCATAAAACACGTCTGAAATATTCATGTCTTGGAAATGATAAAAAACTGCGAGAATCTGTTAGCATACCAACAAAACAACTAACCAACCCCATGTTAGAAAGCGCGTTTAATTGTTTGGTCATGCCATCTTTTTGATCTAAAAACCACCAACCAGAACCAAACTGAACTTTACCTCTTATACTTCCATCATTAAAATTACCTATCATGGTAGCAATCACCTCATTGTCAGCAGGGTTTAAATTATATAGAATAGTTTTTGTTAATTTATCCTTGCTATCCAATTCATTTAAAAAAGCTGATAATTTTTCAGCTTGTGAAAAATCACCTACAGAATCCCATCCAGTATCTGGACCTAAAATATTGTGCATTCGTACATTATTATTTCTAAGTGCTCCCAAATGAAATTGTTGTACCCACCCAAACTCATGATAGGCTTCAGATAGAAATAATAAAATAGCCGTCTCAAATTTCAAAATATCTTTAGCCGATAAAACTTTGCCTTTTCTTTTTTTACTAAAAATCTCGGCTATCTCATTATCAGTAAAACTTTCAAAAGAAATTTGATTCAAACCATGATCACACAGCTTACAACCATTTTCATTGAAATAGACTATTCTATTTCTAAGGGCATCTTTAAGATTTTGATAAGAATTGATTTCCAAATCGGCAGATTCTCCAAGAGCATTTATATAATTATTATACCCTTCGCTACCAATTAATATAGCTTTATCAGGTCTAAAAGCTGTACTCATTTTAATTTCAAAATTGCTATTTGCTAATTGTTTGTGATATTGCAAATCATCGGTTGGATCTTCGGTAGTACAAATCACTTCGGCATTTACTTTACGCAATAAATTTCTACAACTATAATCTTTACTACTTAGCTTTTCAGATGTTTCGTTATAGATCTTATCTGCAGAGTTTTCATTTAGCAACTCATAGACATCGAAATATCGCGCTAACTCTAAATGTGTCCAATGATATAGTGGATTACGCATGGTGTAAGGCACTGTTTTTGCCCATTGCATAAATTTCTCCTTATCAGAAGCATTTCCGGTAATGAATTTCTCATTTATACCTAAAGTTCTCATGGCTCGCCATTTATAATGGTCGCCATTAATGCAAACATTAGTTAAATTATTAAAAACCTTATCCTCAGCAATCGCTGCTGGTGGTAAGTGATTATGATAATCAATTATAGGAAGATGTTTTGCGTAATTATGATATAGCTCTTCAGAATAAGCATTTTCAAGCAAAAAATTATCGTGTATAAACTTTGTACTCATTGGTTAGTTTTGTTTGTCTATTGAGCTAGTTCTCATTAGATGGTTTTCCTATGGTTGCAAGTATACCTCCATCAACATAAATAACTTGACCGTTAATAAAATCGCTAGCTTTTGAGGCTAAAAACACTGCAGTTCCTGCTAAATCTTCAGGATTCCCCCATCTTGCAGCTGGTGTTCGGTTAATTATAAAATCGTTAAATGGATGTCCATCTACACGTATAGGTTCTGTTTGACTGGTTGCAAAATAACCAGGTCCAATTCCATTAACTTGAATGTTATATTTTGCCCATTCTGTTGCTAAGTTTTGTGTTAGCATTTTTAGTCCGCCTTTTGCAGCAGCATATGCACTAACACTGTTTCGTCCCAGTTCGCTCATCATTGAACAAATGTTTATTATTTTACCTTCTCTTCTTTCTATCATCTCTTTTGCAATAAGTTGAGACATAATAAAAGGACCAACCAAATCAACATCAATTACTTTTCTAAAATCACTAACAGGCATTGTAATAGCTAATTCTCTTTTAATGATTCCCGCATTATTTATTAGAATATGAATTTCTCCAATTTCCTTTTTAATAATCTTGATATGTTTTTTAGCATTTTCTTCATCAGTAACATCAAACAAATATCCAGAAACTTTAAAACCTTTATTCTTGTAATATCTTAAAGCATCATCCATTTTGGATTGAGTTGTCCCAGTAATTATAAGTTCCGCACCAGCACTGGCCAAACCATCAGCCATAGCCATTCCAAGACCATGAGTGCCTCCAGTAATTAATGCTCTTTTATTTTTTAAACTAAATAATTCCATTAAACTTACCTTAATTCATTTATGTTGCAAACATCCATATCTCCATAATCTAAATTTTCACCAGCCATACCCCAAATAAATGAATAGTTTGAAGTTCCAGAGCCTGAATGAATAGACCATGGCGGAGAAATTACTGCTTCCTGATTGCCAATCCATATATGACGTGTTTCAGTTGGCTGTCCCATAAAATGACAAACAGCTTGATTTTCTGGCACTTCAAAATAAAAATAGACCTCCATTCTTCTATCATGTATATGAGCTGGCATAGTATTCCAGCTGCTACCAACTTTGATAGTAGTCATTCCCATTTGTAACTGACAAACATCTACAACACTATTAACTATATATTTCCTTAAAGTTCTTGCATTAGCAGTTTCAAACGAGCCTAATTCAATAACCTCAACATCATTAATACCTATTTTCTTATTCGGAAATACCTTGTGTGCTGGTGTTGAATTTAAATAGAATTGCGCAGGGTTTTTAGAAAATTTACTTGAAAAAAGTACATTTTTATTGCCTTGTCCTAAGTAAAGTGCTTCCTTATTATCTAAATTAAAAATTTCTCCATCAACTTCTACACTTCCTAATCCACCTATATTTATAATTCCCAACTCCCTCCTTTCTAGAAAAAAATTTGCCTTTAAAGGATCAATGGTTTCAAGTTTAACTGTTTTTGCAACAGGAACTAAACCTGCAACCATAAATCTATCATAATGAGAATACACCCATGATAGCTTATCCTTTTTCATTACGTTTTGAATTAAAAACTCGTCACGCAATTCCTGCGTCTGATATTCTTTAACTGATTCTGGGCCTGAAGCGTATCTGGCACTATAGTTATTCATGTTTAAAATTATTTATGTAATCGATTACACAAATATATAATAAATTTATGTAAAACCAATTTATTTTAAATATTTTGTACTTTAACGAAAAACTTAAAGTCTAAAAAAGGACAATCATTAACCTTGGATAACGGTAAGTTTCTAGAATTATTTATAATTCAAGTTTATATAGTTAATAAAAAGCTGAATTAATAAAATTAAGAATTCTAATATTGGGGTTTAGTAGAAATATTTAAAATATCAATCATATAAGTTACAGACGTACTTAATAGTGCAAACATGACTCAAACCAGTGACATTTATGCTATGGTTTAAAGCTTTTAATAACTATAGACTATAAAATAATCAGGCAGCTAAATTCTTAAATCTAGCAATCGGAAAGCTCGGAATAAAAAAAACAATAATAGTATTTGATATTAAATTAATAGAGGTCAGTAGTTAGTTACATATAATTTCACTTTGATAAATTTTATCACTATTGACCATTTTGGTTATTAAGTTGTTGAATATTGTGTTTTTACTTTGAGAACGATTTATTCTAAAACAAAACTCATTAAAGTACCGATTTAGGTTAAACTCACTTACCCAAGAATAGGTTGTCCTAATCCACGATTTTATTTGATGAATCATTGTATGTAAAGCCTTAAAGTTCATTCCTTTGTCACTGTCAATTTGGGTAATGTTATAGGCTTTTGCAATAGGCCGGTAGCCTTTCCATTTGTCTGTGGTTACTTGAGCTTTCCTATCAATATGTTTAATGAACATATATTGAAGTGATTGAGCGGAAAAGTCTTTGATATTCAAAGCATACATACGCTTCACTTTACCATCATCAGTAAACTCAACAGCGGTAATAGCCTTCTTTTTCTTGGCATCATAACTGCGTCCTATTTTGTTTTGCTCGTAACCGCCCAATACAAATTCATCAACCTGTACATGACCATCCATGGGATGATTTTCACTAGAAGCCATAGCTTCCCTTACTTTAAGCATAAATAAACGAGCGGTCTTCTCTGTAATACCATAGCGTACACCCATTTGGGTGGCAGATAGGCTCTTGGTTGTAGTTGCCATTTCAAAACATATAAAAAAAGCTTTACGAACACCAAACCTAACACGATGGAATATGGTAGTGGCCGTTGGGCTTTCTGTATCTGCACATTTATTACATGTCCTTGAAAAATTCTTGCGTACTTGATAACTGTCATTGCCACATTTACGGCAAACATAGCCCTCTTTCCATTTGATTTGACCTAGATATTCCTTGCAATCCAAGTCCGTTTTAAATCGTTCAGGAAACTCTAGAAGGTTTTGACCCTTGAAAATTTCCATAAAATCCCTTTTTTTATTGACTTACAAGATATAAAATTATCTACTGACCTCTATAAATTAATTTAAAACTCATCATTTTAAATTAATTCATCAAAAACAACAAAATGTTGTACCTATGTTGTACCTGAATAAAAAATGGACACAATTTTAAACTAAAAAAGCCGAAGATTTCTCTTCGACTTTTTGTACAGGTGGGGAGACTCGAACTCCCACACCTCGCGGCATTAGATCCTAAGTCTAACGTGTCTACCAATTCCACCACACCTGCATTTCAATATTTTTAACACTAATAATTAGGTTAAATCCTAAGTCTAACGTGTCTACCAATTCCACCACGCCTGCATTTTAAATATTTTAACACTAATAATTAGGTTAAATCCTAAGTCTAGAGTGTCTACCAATTCCACTACGCCCGCTAAAGGTTTGCAAATATAAACAAGATTTTTAAATTGCAAACTTCAAACCCCTAAAAACATTCTTTTTTTATACTTTTGAAAAAGATTTACAAAAACACTTCATGAATACTATTCAAACTTACATAAAAGAACATAAAGATCGATTTTTAAATGAACTCATCCAACTTTTAAAAATTCCATCAATAAGCGCAGATTCAGCCTATAAAAATGATGTTTTAAAAACAGCTGATGCCATTAAAATTAGCCTAGAAAAAGCCGGATGTGATGCAGTTGAAATTTGTAAAACCGAAGGTTACCCGATAGTTTACGGAGAAAAAATTATAGACAAAAACTTACCTACAATACTGGTATATGGACATTATGATGTTCAACCACCAGACCCATTACATCTTTGGACGTCTCCTCCTTTTGAGCCCGTTATAAAAAAGACAGATTTACACCCAGAAGGTGCTATTTATGCTCGTGGTGCTTGTGATGATAAAGGGCAAATGTATATGCATGTTAAAGCTTTAGAGTATATGACAACCACTAATCAGCTACCTTGTAATGTGAAATTTATGATTGAAGGCGAAGAAGAAGTTGGGAGTTCTAATCTTGCCACATTTGTAAAAAATAATCAAGAAAAGTTAGCAAATGATGTGATTCTTATTTCGGATACTGGTATGATTGCTAACGATGTACCCTCTATAACAACAGGCTTGCGAGGACTAAGTTATGTTGAAGTTGAAGTAACAGGTCCAAACCGTGATTTACACTCTGGCTTATACGGTGGCGCAGTTGCTAACCCAATTAATGTGTTAACAAAAATGATTGCTTCGCTTCACGATGAAAATAACCACATCACCATTCCTGGTTTTTATGATAAGGTTGAAGAACTATCTGAAGAAGAACGTGCTGAAATGGCAAAAGCCGCCTTTAGCTTAGAAAACTATAAAAAAGCCTTAGATATTGATGCTGTTTATGGGGAGGCGGGTTACACCACAAACGAAAGAAACTCCATACGCCCAACTTTAGATGTTAATGGTATTTGGGGAGGCTACACTGGCGAAGGCGCAAAAACCGTTATCGCAAGTAAAGTTTACGCCAAAATATCCATGCGCTTAGTACCGCATCAAGATTGGATTGAAATTACTGAGTTATTCAAAACACACTTTGAAAGCATTGCTCCAAAAGGTGTTACCATTAAAGTAAAACCACATCATGGTGGCCAAGGCTACGTAACGCCAATAAATAATATTGGCTATAAAGCAGCAAGTAAAGCCTATCAGGACACCTTCGGAAAAATCCCTATTCCACAGCGAAGTGGTGGTAGCATTCCTATTGTAGCTTTATTCGAGCAAGAATTAAAAAGCAAAACCATTTTAATGGGCTTTGGTCTAGATAGCGATGCCATTCACTCACCAAACGAGCATTTTGGGGTTTGGAATTACCTAAAAGGGATTGAAACCATTCCATTATTTTACAAATATTTTACTGAGCTCTCAAAAAATAAATAGGGTGTTATCCTTTGAAAAACAGGGTCGCGCTTTACATTTCAATCTTTTACAAAAGCAAAAGGATTTCCACTGCAATCGCTAACACAAGTTTAGGAACATTTTATGAAAAACCAGCACTCCAACCAACTCCTGTTACTTACCTTAGCAACTCTGTTAATTAGTACCTCGGGAGTTTTAGGTAAGTTTATAAATTTACCAACACCAGTAATAATTTGGTGGCGTTGTGTATTAGGTGCTGTATTTTTATTTGCATTTTGTAAGTATAAAAAACTCAACATAAAAATAAACTCCAAAAAAGATATTCCAACAGTTGTAACAAGCGCTCTTTTTTTAGGCACCCATTGGATCACTTATTTTTATGCTTTAAAACTTTCAAATGTAGCACTAGGCATGTTATCTCTTTTTACGTTTCCAGTAATCACTGCCCTATTAGAACCATTTTTTATAAAATCAAAATTCAACTTTACTCATATAATTTTAGGAACCATCGTTTTAATTGGAATTTACATACTTGCACCAGATTTTAACTTTGAAAACTCACATGTTAAAGGTGTTTTGCTCGGTTTATTTTCAGCAGTATGCTATGCTCTTAGAAATCTTATTATAAAAAAGCATGTTGTACACTATAATGGCTCTGTACTTATGTTATACCAAATCATTATTTTAAGTGTTGTTTTAATTCCTTTTTTGTTCATAATGGGAACAGACAATATTGAAACACAATATCCATTTGTTATTATACTCGCGTTATTTACAACTGCCATTGGGCATTCGCTTTTTATCCGCTCTTTAAAATATTTTTCAGTTAGTACAGCAAGTATTATTGGTAGTTCTCAACCGATTTTTGGTATTGTAATGGCTTACTTTTTTCTTAACGAAATACCAACAATCAATACTTTTATTGGTGGTTCTTTAATTCTTGCAACAGTTATTATTGAAAGTTTTTTATCTAAAAAGGAAAAAAACAATGAGGAATTATAAAATCCTATAAGTGTTTTTTATTTGATTGTGTAACAAATTACTACGTTTTACGTTCTTATAGACATCAATCAAAATCAATCGTATCATGTTAAATCGTTTTTTTATTATCTGTTCTGGTGCAGATACCTATATTTTAAACAACTGCTCCAAAGGTGAGCAAAACAAATATGCAGGTATTGGCGCCACTGTTTTTTTTACAGCAGTTATGGCTTTTATAGCTGCTAGTTACGCACTTTACACAGTTTTCGATAATCTATATAGTGCAATATTCTTTGGCTTTATTTGGGGTTTACTCATTTTTAATCTAGACCGCTACATAGTATCTACCATAAAAAAAACGGGAAATATAGTTGATGAGATTATTCATGCTTTACCTCGAATAGTTTTAGCTATAATTATTGCCGTAGTTATTTCAAAACCTTTAGAGCTTAAAATATTTGAAAAAGAAATTAATCAGGTTTTATTAGAACAAAAAAACAGCATGACTTTAGCTAATAAAATGCAAATAGCCGAACAGTATAATCCGAATATCAAAGCACTAGAAAATGATATAAAGGATTTAGAAAATCAAGTTAATTTAAAGGAAGTAGAAGTAAATTCACTTTATGACACCTACATATCTGAAGCAGAAGGAACTGCTGGCACAAAACTTTTAGGAAAAGGACCTGTTTACTCAGAAAAACGTGAAAAACATGATGCTGCATTAGCTGAATTACAACAACTAAAACTAGATAATAAAACTAAAATTAGAGGTATTGAAACTAATATTGCAAATTTAAAAGATGATTATGAAAATCAAATAATATCGTCACAACCTATTATAAACAATTTTGATGGTTTAATGGCGCGAGTAAATGCCTTAGAAAAACTACCTTGGTTACCATCATTTTTTATATTTCTATTATTTTTAGCCATAGAAACATCTCCAATTTTCGCAAAATTACTTTCACCAAAAGGTGCTTACGATTATAAACTTGAAGACCAAGAAATGGCTATAAAAACGAATGTGCTTCAAAATAAAAATCAAAGAGAAGCAATGATAAAAACAGATTACGCTTTAAATGATCGAATTTATAAAGACATTGAAAAAGAAGACGAATTATATACCTATAAGCGCACAAAAGCGAGGGAACTTATGCAGCTTCAGGCTGATGCTTTTTACAAACACCAGAAAAATATATTATAAATTATGCAGCAGGAACTTGTGTTTTAAAATGATCGTATAAATCTTTACAACCAAAACCTATTATCGATAACTTTTTATTTTTAATAAGTGCATCTTCGTGCAGTTTTGCAATCACTGCAACGCCATACTTATCCATGCTTTCAATCTCTTGAATACTTATAGTAACCTCATTTAACTGATTAAAAATATTTTTAAATTCATTTTGAAACACATGAACATTGTTTCTGTTAAGAATGCCTTTTACATTAAAAAAGTTATTACAACTAGTAATTTGTAAATCCATAATAAGAGTGATTTTAAATAATTAAACAATAAATCTGAGGGAAAGCAATCAATTGATTACTAAGTAAATATATATAACCAAAAAAGTAATCCCACTATTTTTTCGATTAAAAGATTTTTACCTAGGACAAAAAAATAATTGATGTCAATTTTAACGATGATTAACCAAATAAATAACAGATTTAATTATTTTTACCCATATTAAAATAATTATAATTGAGTGAAAATGAAAAAAATAATTCTAGCACTTTGTATATTATCCCTTTTTAATAGCTACTCACAAACTGATGAAGAAGCTGATAAAAAAGCTATTGAGAAAGTTTTAAAAAAACAACGTTTAGCTTGGTCTGATGATGATTTGGAAGGATATATGGAAGGATATTGGAAGAGTGATTCGTTGAAATTTTATGGCTTAAATGGTATTGTTAAAGGTTGGGAAAACACCTTGGAACGCTATCAAAAAGCCTATCCAACAAAAGACCACACAGGCAAATTAAACTTTAAAATAAATGCTATTTCTAAAATTAATGATGGTGCCTATTATGTTTTAGGAGAATATCACATAAAGCGTGAAGTGGGAAATGCTGATGGGATTTTTATGCTTATTTTCAAAAAAATTGATGGCGAATGGAAAATAATAGCAGACACATCTAGTTAAGAATGCTTTCTAGAGTTAGAATAGCCACCCTAAAGGATTTACCAACCTTATTAGCTTTTGAGCAAGGTGTTATTGAAGCAGAACGCCCTTTTGATCCCACTATAAAGGCAGGTAATATTAATTATTATGATATACTAACAACGAATCTGAAGTTGTTGTAGCAGAAATAAATAATAAAATAATCGCTTCTGGGTATGCGAAAATTAAAACCGATAGGCATTATTTAAAACATAAATTTCAAGGCTATCTTGGGTTTATGTATGTGTCCGAACTTCATCGAGGAAAACAATTAAATCAATTGATTATTAAAGAATTACTTAAATGGTGTAAATAAAAAAATATTCTTAAAATAAGACTTGATGTTTATCATGAAAACCTAGCCGCAATAAAAGCCTATGAAAAAGTTGGATTTAAAAAAAATTTGATAAATATGAGCTTAGATATTGAAAATCTTAATTTAGATTAGTTAGATTTTCTTTACATAGTCTGTAATTATAACAATAAGTTGCGACCCCACTTTACCTTCAATATACTTATCGTTTTGATGGTCTAATCGAATATTTCTAACAGCAGTACCTTGTTTGGCTACCATACTAGAGCCTTTCACTTTTAAATCTTTAATTAAAACTACCGAATCTCCAGCTTCTAAAATAACACCATTTACATCACGATGAACAATTTTATTAGCCGCATCTTCGTGTTCTCCAGTTGCTCTTGCAAGCACTATAGCTTCATCATCTAAATACATCATATCAAGTAAATCTTTTGGCCAACCATCATTTCGAAGTCTTTGTAGCATTCTCCAAGCCATAATTTGCACTGCCACATGCTCGTTCCACATACTATCATTTAAACAACGCCAGTGATTGGAATCCATGGGTTCATTGCCTTCAATTTGATTTAAACAAGTTTTGCAAACTAAAACATCATTTGCAACATTTTCATTTAAGGATGGTGGAATGGTATATTGAGATAATCCTTCAGTTGAAGTACATAATTCACAGGTATGATTGCTTCGTTCTTGTAATGTTTGTAATACACTCATAAGTTACATTTAAATTTTGCAATAATACACATAAACAACAGTATCTAAAAGTTTAAAACTTACTTAAGTTAATAATTAATAGCTTTAATTTAATGTTACTTTAGATTTTAAATTAATTAAACTTTTTAAAATCTTTACTAAAAAGCCAATTTACTATGTCAATTAATTTTTGAGAATCTAATGGTTTATTATAATATCCTTTTACGAAAGGGTATTTTCTAGATTTTTCAAAATCAGAAATATTTAAAGAAGACGTTATTATGAAAATATTAAGTTTTGCAATTATTTCATTACTTTCTTCAATTATTTTATCTAAAAATTCAAATCCATTTAATTCTGGCATATTAATGTCTAAAAATATAATATCTGGAAGGCTATCAATACTTAAATTACTAAAATAACAAAATGCTTCTAATGGAGATTCAAAACAAGTTACATCGTGTTCAATTTCTAATTTCTCGATATACTTTGAGTGTAAAAAATTAAAAACATGATCGTCATCAATCAACAGAAATTTTAATTTTGTTTTCATTATTTTTTAAGGGAGTTATTGTTTGTTTTATGGGGAGTGTTATTATAAATTTTGTGCCAACATTTATTTCAGAGTTAACTGAAATTTTACCTTTTAATTTTCCAAGAGTTTCTTTTACTATAAACAAACCAAGGCCTGTGCCATAAGCATTTGATGTTGCTCTAAAAAACATATCAAAAATTTTATCAATTTGGTCTTTTTCTATACCTATACCGTTATCGGTTATAGTAATAATGTATTTAGTTTTTTCTTGACTTATATCAACCCTGATACAACACATATCTTTATTTGGGCTAAAATATTTTACTGCATTACTTAAAATGTTTTTGAGTACAGTTTCCAATCTAACTCTATCTGAATCAATGAAATAGATGTTGTTAAAATTAGTTTCAAATTTTATCTCACCTTTATTGACATATTTCATGTCTTGAAACAAATCATTGATTAATTTTTGAATATCTATGGATTGAATTTGAAGTTTTAGTTTTGAGTTTCTAGAATAATATAAAATTTCTTGAATTGTTTTGTCTAATCTGTTTGCACTATCTGACATTAAATTACAATAACCCTTATGCACATCAGACATAGCAACATCATCTTCGTGTTGTATTAAATCAATAAGCCCCATCATTGAAAGCACTGGTGTTCTTAAATCATGAGAAACTCTATAAACAAAGGTATCTAACTCAGTATTTATTTTTTTTAACTCAGTATTGGATTTTAATAGATTAATTTCTAAATTCTTTTGGTTAGTAATATCTAAATGAATGCCTATTGAACCTATAGCCTCACCTTTAACATCATAATTTGGTGCACCACTTATTAACCACGTGCGTTTTTCTCCTTGTTTGGTAATAATCTTTGTTTCATAAAGCGAAGAGTTCTTATTATGACGTGTTTCAATATGATTTTTCATGGCTAACTTACCTTCTTCATCTAACAATAAATTAAAGGCACTTTTCCCTATCAATTCATTTTCTGTGTAACCAGAAATTTTACAAAAACTATTATTAACCATTAATATATTTTCATCATTATCCACTTCTAGCAAACCTAGATTCATATTGGCAATAATATTTTTATACTTTTCTTTTTCGTGAATTAAATTTTCTTTATAAATTCTATGCTTTAATATGGAATATAATTGCTCTGAAAAATTATCAAACATTAATAGTCCTTCAAAACTTATTTTTTCATAACCAAATGCATGTTTTTTTGAGACCATTCCTATAATGAAAAACTGAAAATTTTCTTCTTTAGATTCAAATTTTCTTACCAGTATCCTTTCAAATTTTTCAAGCGCAGGATGATTCTCTATATGTTTTTCTAATAAGTAAAATGGTTTTTTTTCTGAGACATTTAGAGTTATATTTTCAATGGCTCTAAAAATATTATCTGAATTGTGTTCTTTTTTTTCTAGTCCTTCAGTATAAATTGACACCTCACGTTCATTAGAAAATACCACCATAGAGGATTCAGCCGAAAAAATATCAACAACCGCTTCTGTAACATGAATTTTAAAATTTTGAATGGATTTTGATTCAATAAGACCTTTTATGTAGTAATTTAATTTCTTGTAAGATTCAAGTTGTTTATCTCTTAGATGATTGGCAGCAATAAGCTGTTGTTGTAGATTGTTATAGCTTTTTAGTCTTTCTTGAAGCTTTAAATTCTCATTTTGCAATAAACTATATTTATCATCAAAATCCTCTTCATCAACTAGCTTTCTACTAATTATCATAACTTCTTAATTAAGATCTGGTAATAACATATAACGCCGTTGTATAATTATGGTATGTGTTTTTTCCTCCTAAACGAGCAAATTCACCAAAACCATACATGCCTAACCAGGGTGGACACTCATTATTTTTGTAAAAAGGATTTTGCATTTTAGCCACTAACTCTTCTTTGAAAATTCTATTAAATAAAAAGCGCCCTCTAGCTAAACAATCTGCATGAAAAACGGCAACAACTTCTTCGTTTTGTATTTTACTACGTAATGAATTTGTCATATTAGTCATTTCATCAAATATTAAATCTTCATCTCTTACAGTAAGCCATAATTTTGTATTTTCTTCACAAGTAGTTGCATAATACATATCATCACCTTCATGCTTAGTAACTACCCTTAAGATATGACTGTTACCATATTCTAACATTAAATCGTCACTTAATTCTTCTGCTAAAGCACCTATAGGAATGGTGTCTCCACATGTTGCATTTTCAGACACATCTAATTGATTGGTATATTCACTCCATGCTGGTTTACCATTTAATTCTTTAATTATATGCCCTGAAGATTTAGTAACAACAAGTGGTTTTCCTTCAGCTAAAAAACCATGAGTGGCTTGTGTATAAACTTTTAATGTTGGATCGCAAAAACCTATAGCATATGCGCCATTTTCATAAATAGTATCATTAACTGCTTGATAACTTACAACGCCTTTCATATTATCAGAAGATGTGGCTCCAAATATTGTTACATTTTCACCAAAAACACTTTCAAAAGCAGCTATACATTCTGTGTTATTAATGTCTATGCCTGATGCTAAAAAGTAAATCATGTTTATGCCACTTTTTTTACTTTTTAGAGAATTTGCAATTTCTAAAGCTTTTTGGTAAGAGTTGTGACCAAATATACCATCAACATGAGCTAAGGCGTATTCTTTTCCCTTTATGGCCATAAGCGCCATGTCTTTCATAGACTCACTTACGCCTTCTTTACCAACTATACCGCAACATGAGGCAGCAACAACATCAGCATTAGGATACAATTCTTTTGATTTTTCTAAAATATCATTAAAATCATGCCCAAGAGTGGCGTGATATATAATTAAATCAATACTTTTATTATCATCCCCCAAAGCGCTTTCTAAACATTCTTCAACACTCCTTTTGGTGTTAATAATTCTAGCTGATGATGAGTAAAATTGAAGCATATATTGGAATTTTAAACTTAAAAAGTTTAATAAAATTTAAAATAATAACAATACGCAGGGGTTGAATTTAGATAATTGGTTATTTCATATAGACGAATAACATTTTAATATAGTTTAAAAGTTATTTTAAAAACCTTAAAAACCAGCCTTTAAGATTTAATCTTATAAAGCTGTTTTTATGAATTTCTAAGTTAATTTAGAGTGTCCCGCATTTTTTTCGTCATTACTTTAACTACCATATCGTAAGAATGATCTATCAACTCAAAAATGAATTTTGGTTCTAGCTCACCCTTATAGATAGCTATAGTATTCCAGTGCTTGTTGCTAACATATGGTCCTGCATAAATACTTTCGTAAGTACCTCTCAATTCAATAGTATAATCCGGATCACATTTTATAGTGATTGTTGCCTCACCTTTTTCCCATTTATCCAAAGGTGCCATTAAAAACATTTTATTAAGAACTTTAAAAACAAGGGTGTTTTCATCAAATGGAAAACTATCTGAAGTTGCTTTCTTCTCTAAACAGTAGTCTCGAAGTTGTTCTATATTCATTATTGAATTTTCTTGGTTTCTGAATTACCAATAACTAAAGCTGAATAATCCAACTTCCAACCAATAGTTTCGACAATAGTTTCAATTAAATGAATGGTTTCTAACGCTTCTTGTTGTGCTACTTGAATTAGACCACTTTCAGGAATTTTATCCTTAATATGAAGCTTCGCTTCGTTGTTTAAATCTGTTAAATCTGCGGCTTCAAACTTATTAAAATAGCCATCTTTTTTATCGTAATAATTTAAATTTGTTTCTATGGATAACACTTCTGGTTGCGGAAAATGTTCTAATATAATTTTCTTATTATCATTTTCAGATCTCAAAATAATTTTAGATAAATCATAACCAACATGGGCTTTTGCATTAATAACAATGAGTGCCTTCTTTTTACTCGAAATAAGTTTCAAAAAACGTTCTTTCACATCTTCATAATGATATATTTCTGCAAAATCTCCTTCAACAGTAATAAATTTACAAACTCTTTTTATCTTGTCTAAAAGCAATACCGATTGGGCATTTACTAAACTTTTTTTCTTTAAAGTTTTAAAATAAGTAACAAAACCTAGAGTAGTTAAAACGCCGATGATAATTCCTAAAAAAGCTTCCATTATTTAATAATTTTATACAAAATAGGCTTACTTGGTGTGGCATCATTTTCAAAAGGTGCAATTTGAAGATTTAAAAAATAAGCACCATCTTTTATCGAATTTGCTACATAAATGAGCTCTGTGATTGTAGCATCCAATCGTAATTTGCCTTTTGTATTCCAAAAAGCATTATGCCCTAATAATTCGCCATCATCCTTTTCTTTATCAATACTTGGTAAGTCTATAAGCAAGTGTTTAATGCCTTTACTAACTATGTATTTTACAGCATCTTCTTCTAAATACGACCAATTTGTATTTGAGTATTGATATGAAAGTTTTTCTTGAGTATTGGGAATAGTTCTTAAAATCAACGCGTCTCTTTTTTTATTCCCCAAAGCAAATTTTATTTGTTTTTCAGAAATCACATAATCGCCATTAAATCTTTCTGGCGCTACAGTAATAACCTCAGCTAAAAAGAAAAACTGTTTTAAATTCTCGTTTATAGAATGTACTTTTTCGGTTAAATGTCCAACACATTCTGTATGCGTTCCATGTGCATGCGGATTAAAATATATGTTATTAAAATTAATGCTAGCACCTTCTTTAACACTCGCAATCCAATCACCATCTGTTTCTGGTTCAATTTTAGGTTCGTTTACATACCAAGCATTTACATTGCTTTTTGAGGCTCTTAAAGGTATTGAAATATCTAAAGGATTTGATAAATCAATTTTGAGTTTTTTTGAGTTGTATTGAATTGTTGCAATCAAGCTATATTAATTTTAAATAAATCTGAAGCGATACCATCACTTAAAAATTTTCCTTTTTTTGTAGTAAGTAATTTGTCATCATCAATATACAACAAATGTTCATTAATGTATTTTTCTGATTGATTTAAAATATATTTTTTATAGTTTTTTCCAAAATCATTTTCAATCTTTTCTAAAGAAACTCCCCAAACGGTTCGTAAACCTGTCATGATATATTCGTTGTATTTATCGGTTACTGATAACGTTTCTATTTCAATAGGTAATATGTTTTTTTCTAGCGCTTTTATGTATTTTGAATTGTTTCTAACATTCCATCCACGCGCTTCTCCATTAAATGAATGTGCGGAAGGACCAATACCCAAATACGATTTACCTTGCCAATAAGCCGAATTGTTTTTGCTAAAATAATTGGGCTTACCAAAGTTAGATAATTCGTAATGCACAAAACCGGCAGCATCTAATTTATCCATTATAATATGAAATTGCTCTTGAGCCAAATCATCATCCACATTTTTAATAATCCCATTTTTTATAAAAGAATCCAGGGCCGTTTTGGGCTCGACTGTTAAGGCATAACTAGAAATATGTGGAATATTATAAGCTAAAGCTATTTCGATGTTTTTAACCCAATCATCATTTGATAAATGTGGAATCCCGTAAATTAAATCGATAGAAATATTATCAAAATACTTAGTTGCGAACTCCAAACATTGTTTAGCTTCGTTGGCATTGTGAGCACGATTCATGAGTTTTAAATCACGCCCAAAAAATGATTGAATTCCAATACTTAATCTATTTATAGGACTTTTAGAGAGCTCTATTATTCGATTATTTGATAAATCATCTGGATTAGCTTCTAAAGTTATTTCTGGGTATTCTATTACTCTATAGTTTTTATAAACTGTATCAATCAACAATCGTAATTCATCAATCGTCAGTAGCGAAGGGGTTCCTCCTCCAAAGTAAATAGTTTCAACCGTTTGATTTTTAAATTCATCTTTACGAAGTTCAATTTCTTTTAATAAAGCTTCAATCAATTCATCCTTCTTTTTAAAAGATGTTGAAAAATGAAAATCGCAATAAAAACAAGCTTGTTTGCAAAAAGGAATATGAATATAAATACCTGCCATTATTTCTTAACTCTACTTTCATTCTGCTTAACAAAAGCATCCCAACCAGAGTAACTTTTACCAATTTCAATTTTTCCAGAATTATAAAAATGGCAAACGGCAGCAGCTAAACCATCGGTGGCATCTAAGTTTTTTGGTAAGGTTTTAAGTCCCAATAAACTTTGAAGCATTTTTGCTACTTGCTCTTTACTTGCATTTCCATTACCAGTAATCGCCATTTTAATTTTCTTAGGCAGATATTCTGTAATTGGTATTTCTCTACTCAAGCCTGCTGCCATCGCAACCCCTTGAGCTCTACCTAATTTAAGCATACTTTGTACGTTTTTCCCATAAAAAGGTGCCTCGATAGCAATTTCATCTGGGTTGTGCGTATCAATAAGTTCTATAGTGCGTTCAAAAATAAGTTTCAACTTTAAATAATGATCGTCGTATTTCTTTAAATCCAACTCATTAAGTTGAAGAAAAGTCATGGTTTTACCAACTACTTTTATGAGTCCGAAACCCATAATAGTTGTTCCTGGATCTATTCCTAATATAATTCTTTCTTTAGTCATTAATTATTAAAAACGATACTATCATGACGATATAATGTATTAATGATTTATTTTGCATTTATATTTATGATGTATGCTTATTCACAAAACTAAACAATTCTTTTTAGTGCTCATTAAATTCAGCATTGTTGTTAGTGCATTTTATTTTATTTATCAAAAATTAGTAAATAACAATGATTTAGAATTTTCTATTTTTATTGGGTTTTTGATGAAAAAAGGTGTTTTTTTATCAAAAACTGTTGTTTTTTTAGTTTTTTTAAGCATTTTTAATTGGTTTTTTGAAGTTTTAAAATGGAAAACCCTTGTGGATTTTATAAGAAAAATAAGTTTTAAAAATGCACTAGAACAAAGTTTAGGCTCACTAACTGCTTCTTTATTTACTCCAAATAGAATTGGGGAATATGGCGCTAAGGCTATTTATTACACTTCAAATTACCAAAAACAAATTGTCCTGATAAATCTATTGAGTAATATTTTACAAATGACAGTAACTGTTATTTTAGGCATTGTAGGAATTACTTTTTTTGTGCTTGAAAATAATATAGATATTAATTATTCAAAACTATCCTTATTAACAATAACATTAATTACAATAACAATCTTAATAGTTTTTGGAGTAACTAAAAGTAACTTTAAAATCAAAGGTTTTTCATTAAACAAGATAAAACTTTATGTTAAAGCATATCCTAGAAAAAAAATTCTTTTAGGTTTTATATTTTCGGCTATTCGTTATCTTATTTTCTCATTTCAGTTTTATTATTTACTTCAGGTTTTTGGTGCTAATATCAATTATTTGAATGCCATGAAAGCCATAACTTCCATGTATATATTAGCATCAATAATTCCTTCTATTTTTATTTTTGATGTAGTTATTAAAGGTAGTATTGCCGTATATTTATTTGCTTTTTTAAACATAAATGAACTTGTTATTTTAAGTATCATTACCATTATGTGGTTGCTTAATTTTGTAATACCAAGTATCTTTGGAAGTTATTTTGTACTTAACTTTAAACTCCCAAAACAAGAAGTGTTATTATGATTTTAATTAGCTTAATAGTTACTGTTTTATATTTACTTTTAATTGGAAGTTTTATTTTTGGCTTTGACAGAGTACCTTATTTTCAATTGAAAGAAGCACTTCCAAAAACTAAATTTTCAATTGTTATACCTTTTAGAAATGAATCAGAAAATTTACCAGACTTATTAAAATCAATTAAAAACTTAGACTATCCTATTCAACTATTTGAAATAATCTTTGTTGATGATGATTCTAACGATTATTCAGTTGAAATTATAAATAAATTTAAACAACAATATCAAATCCAACTCCATATTCTTTCTAACAACAGGCAAACAAATTCACCAAAAAAAGATGCTATCTCAACAGCCATAAATCAAGCTAAAAATGATTGGATTATAACAACAGACGCTGATTGTGTATTACCAAAATATTGGCTTGATAGTTTTGATGCATTTATCCAAAAAACAGAAACTAAATGTATTGTTGCACCTATTTCTTACATAGATGAAAACAATTTTTTAAATAGATTTCAAACACTCGATATTTTAAGTTTACAAGGCGCTACCATAGGTGGTTTTGGAATAAAGAAACCATTTTTATGTAACGGTGCTAATTTTGCTTACACAAAAGATGTATTTAAAGCATTAAATGGTTTTGAGGGCAATACCAATATTGCAAGTGGCGATGATATTTTTTTTCTAGAAAAACTATTAAAAAAAGACACTAAACAGCTGCATTATTTAAAAAGCAAACAAGCTGTTGTTTCTTCAAAATCGCAAACAACTTGGAGTAGTTTAATTTCACAAAGAGTTCGTTGGGCTGCAAAAACGAGCTCTTACAATAATTGGTTTGGAAAATTAACCGGACTTATTGTTCTACTCATAAACGCCTTAATAATTATTGGATTATTACTTTCGTTACTCCAGATATTTAACTTTAAAAGTTGGTTTTATGTAGTTGTTATTAAGTTTAATATTGATTTTTATTTAATTTATAAATCGGCTACATTTTTTAATCAAAAAGATGTGTTACGAAGTTTTATCCCCTCTTTTTTTTTCTATCCCTTTTTTTGTGTTTACGTAGCGTTTCTATCTGTTTTTTCAAGTTATAAATGGAAAGACAGAATTTTTAAAAAATAAATTAATTAGTTTTATAGCAATGACTTTTTTTAATAAAACATCCAATCCGGCTTTCACAAATTACTTTTTTGAAAGTAAAAACACCCATGAAAAAACTATGTCGGTTACTGGAGTACTTATTAAATCAATGTTTTCCATCGCAATTATTATTAGTATTTCAATTGGTGTTTGGAAACTTTATAGCGACGGTATAAACATTAAATGGTATGGCATAGGTGGCATGTTAGGAGCTATAATTATAAGTATTGTTATATCGGTTCGCCAGCATTGGGCACATATTTTAGTGCCATTATACGCTGTTACTAAAGGCTTTTTTCTTGGCAGTATGAGTGTATATGCCCATGCACATTTTCCTAATTTACCTTATCAAGCCATTGGAATAACCATAGTAACATTTTTGGTAATATTATTACTTTATCAAACTCGAATTATAGTTGTTACAAAAAAATTACGAAGTGTTATTATTACCGTAGCAACAAGTATTTTTGTGATTTATATTATTTCTTGGATGTTGAGCTTTTTTGACATTTCAGTTTTTATATGGGGTATATCCTGGCCGGCTATTATTTTTAATATTGTAGCGGCAATTTTTGCTGCATTATCGTTATTGTTAGATTTTGATTACATAGAACACCATAAAAATAAATCTCCAAAACGCAAAGAGTGGCTTGCTACTTGGGGACTTTTAATTACTTTGGTTTGGCTCTATGCCGAAATTTTGAGACTTATGCGGAAATTTGCAATTAAATTTTAACTCCAATTAATTCACATTAATAATAATTGGCAAATTAAACTCGGTTGTTACCTGCTGACCTCGTTTTATAGCAGGAAATAGTTTAGGTAAAGAATCTAAACTTTCATTAAGTAACGATTTAATGTTAGGTATTTCTTGAGTTGTTAAGGAGTCTATTTTAGTATCCATTAAAAACAAATTACCTTCTTTTGAAACTTGAAATTGCAACAATATGGTATCTCTAATATCTTTTGAAACCACAAGTTCTTTTTGCTTTAAAAACTCCCAAATGTGTAAGGTTAATACGCTTTGAAAACAACCTTTTCTATCCTCTTTTAAAGAAATTGAATCACAAACTGAAAAACTAGGATATTCATCAACATCATTCCAATTAAAAGTTTGTAATTCTTCTTTTAAAATGGCTTGAGAAGATGTTTTTTTTACATTAAAATACTCACAAGAAGTAAGCATAATTACTAATATAAAAACACTAAATAGCTTCATAATTTAAAACTGAAACCGAAAAGTACAATTTTTTCTGTTTTCAATCTTTCTTTTCACCTTCTTTAATAAATTTTTCCTCTTTTAATTTTGAAATTTGAGCATCTACAAACTTTAAAATCATACTTTTTGGGAATTTATTTTTAATATCTTCATAAGCTTTTATTTTAGCATCATAATCAGCGTAGTAACTTTCCTTTGTTATTGCCAAATGTAAATAAGCTAACTCATTTGATGGATTTTCATTTATAGCTTTATTTAATGCCGAAATAGATTCTTTATACTTTTCTTGCCTGTTTAAAACAGTTGCTAATTTCATATATTCTGCATCCAATGGCTGATCTAAAAGCAATAATGCTTGATTTATATACTTTTCAGCATTCTTAAAATCATTTAAATCAAGATAATAAGTACCAATAACATATCTCATAGAAGCATCATTAGGATTATATTTTAAAGCAAACAACCTGTTTTCTAAAGCTTTTTCCACATTGTTTAATTGATAATAACACAGACTCAATTTTTCATAGATGAATTCAGATGTTTCTCCTAATTCTAATAGCCTCTCAAACCAATTTACAGCCTCTTTATAATCTTGTTTCCAATAATAATTTTGAGCTTTTAAGCTTATTAATTCTAAATTGTTTGGATAAGACTCTAACCCTTTATCGGTATAAGAATCAACAGCTTCATGTTTGCGTTTCTGTAAAAAATATTTAGCAATTTTATAAATAGCTTTTTGATGAGTTTTATCTAAATCGAAAGCTGAACGAAACCTATTCATAGCTGTTGAATCTTTTAACTGTTCTAAAACCAAACCCAATTCATAATGATAATTTGGATTTTTGTAATCTAAATAAACCAACTCATTAAAAACCTTGGAAGCCTCATAATAATTTTTTGTTCTTGATAGTAATTTAGCATATTCGTATTTTGATAAAGCATCTTTTGGATTTGATGTTATACTGAATTCGTAATTTTTTAATGCTTCCTCATAATTACCAATGGCCATGTATGCTTTTGCTATTTTATCAAAAACATCTGGTTGGCTTTCGTGTAATTTGTAATGCTCAATAGCCTTAGAATAATTACCATTTAAATACAAACTGTCTGCAAGTTTTAAAACCGAATTTTGAGCTTCGGTTTTTAATACTATTAAAAAACACAATAACATTAATCTAATCATTCTTTTTATTATCTGCTACTTGAAAAATTATTGGTAAGGAATAAGGTACATTCACTTTTTTTCCTCTTTGCTCGCCTGGTATCATTTTAGGCAGTAAGTTAACAACTCTAATGGCTTCTTTCTCCAATTCTGGATGAGGCGCTCTTGAGCGAACTCCTATAATATTACCATCTATATTAATTTTAAAAATAACATTAATACGTTGTTTACCTGTTAATTTCAAATCGTTTGCCAATTTTGTATTGAAATTTTTATTTACATGGTTAGCTATATTATTTGAGGTACACTTTTTTTGTGCTTCATCCTTCAAATCTTCACAACCAGGAAATACTGGTGGTTGGTCTATAACACCGTAAGGTATTTCAACCTCATCTATTATATCAGCAAAAAAAGGGTCGTTTAATCCATTGTTACTTGTTAAAACTAATAGTTTTTTTAAGGCTTTTTCTTCTTCGTTAGAGATGTTTCCCTGAATTTGGATTTGCTGAAAAACATCCGATATTTTTGATATTAAAGTCGTTTTTGGGTCTCTATTCATAAAGGTTTGTACCTGCCCTATTAAGTTTGAATCTAAAACATCTTGTTTTGCTATTTTCAGTAATAATTCCAAACCGTTATTTTCTTCCTCACTGATATTTCCTTGTACTTGGATTTGTCTTGTAAGACGGCTTAATTTATTGACTAAAGGAGTATCTTCTAGTTTTACAATTTCTACAACTTCTTCTATAACTTCTAAATTCTTTTCTTGAGCATAAGAAGAGTTATATATTAACATCCCTAAAACCAAAGGAATTATAAGAGCATACTTAAAAAGGTTAATTTGTTTTGATTTTGATTTTTGTAACATAACGATTCGTTTTTTGATTAATGATTGTTTGAAAAATGGATTAATGAATGATATATTTTTGATTTGAAAAACTTGTGATAATAAGTTTTGATAGTAACTTGATTTATTTTCGTGTTTAATGGCTTCGGCATCGGCAATAAACTCATGAATCACCATGATTCTGTTTTGATACATATACACCAAAGGGTTGTACCAGAAAATAATACGTAACACTTCAAAAAATAATAAATCTAATGTATGCTTTTGCTTTACATGTACAATTTCATGTTTCAAAATAGATGCCTTTTCTTCCTCAGTTAAACATTCTCCTAAAAAAATATAATTAAAAAATGAAAAAGCTGCTGTACAGTTTAATAGTTTAATAATATTAAAACGGTCTATTTTACTCTTTGGGTTTTTGTATAATAGCCAGCATATTTTAATAATTTTAAAAAAGTATAAGATGGCTGCTAGAAACATACCAACATACAAAAAAACTTCCCAATTAAAAACATATTGAACATTTGGCGCTATAGTTTCTGTTACTACTTTTGTTGTAGTTTCTTTAACCTCTTCTCCTATAAAAACTTCTGGCAACTTAATAATGTATTGTTTTGGCAACACATTTTTAAAGCTTTCAACTTTAACAAATGGTAAAATAACAGACAGGATAGCTGTAGAAATAAGATATAAACGATTCCAATTAAAAAAGGTTTCTTTTTTTAAAAACACATCAAACACTAACAAGAAAAATGTTTGAAAGGCTATGGTTAGAATGATAAACTTTAACATACTAAATGTTTTTATTATTAATTTCTTTCAAAACTGATTCTAACTCAGTAACACTCATATCGTTTTTTTTTACGAAAAATGAAACCATACTTTTAAACGACCCTTGAAAATAATTATCAACTAATTTATTTAAAGATTGATTACTATAGTCTTGCTTTTCTAAGATTGGGAAATACACATGACCTTTACCTTCTTTTTCATAATCAACAAAACCTTTGCTCTCTAAAATCCTAACAATGGTTGAAACGGTATTATATGCAGGTTTAGGCTCTGGAAATTCTTCAATAATGGTTTTTACATTAGCTTTTTTTAATAGCCATAGTATTTGCATGATATCCTCTTCAGCTTTTGTAAGTTGTTTCATAATCTTATCCATTTATTTATTTAATTTCAACTAAACTTTTAGTTAAACAAATATAACTAAATAATTAGTTTTAACTAATTATTTAGTTTAAACTGTAACTTTTAACTTTATTTAGCGTCTAAGAAGGGTAAATCTTAAATATATTATGGATATTATTTTGTTTATCATCGCTACTTTTTTAATGCTTTTAGGCATCATAGGTAGCTTTTTACCTATTTTACCTGGACCACTTACTAGTTGGGTTGGCCTATTAATTATTCATTTTACTAAAGCAGTCCCAATGAATAAATCCTTTTTAACAATCACTCTAGTTATGGCAGTTTTTTTTTGGTTTTTAGATTATATAATTCCTGCAATGGGTACAAAGAGATTTGGAGGTAGTAGGTATGGTCTGATAGGAACATCTATTGGTTTAATTATTGGATTAATAGCACCAATTCCAGGAGGCATTATACTGGGCCCCTTTGCTGGAGCTTTAATTGGCGAATTAATTAATAAAAGTGATTCTAAAACAGCTACTAAAGCTGCATTTGGTTCTTTTATTGGTTTTTTAACTTCAACCTTTATAAAATTTGTAGCGGCTATTATTTATTTAGGACTTTTTATTAGTATCATTTGGAATTACAAAAACACAATATTCCAATTTTAAATAAAAGTTAAGCCCTGTGGGTCTCTCACCGCCACAGGGCTTTTGTAAATTGCTATTATCAACAAAAATAATTGAGGGATTAATTAATTTTGACACGTTGATCAATCAAATATAGTTATAGGATTTCATTTTAAACTGTGGGAAACCCACAAGACATTTACGGGTAAAAAGTAGTTTATAAGTATATCAAGGGATTACAAGCGGTAAAAAAATTATTATTTTTCTAATTAATTTAGAATCAGTTTTATTTTGTAAAACTTTACTTATAAAAACCCTTTGTCTTTGGCATTATTCAATAAAGTTTCATCCTGCCCATCATTAACATCAAATATATCTCTAAGTTGCTTTTTCCTTTTTTCAACAGCGCTTAGTGAAATATCTAAATGCGCTGCAAGGTTTTTAGTTTTTATACCTTGAGATAAAAGATGAAGAATTTTTCTGTTTTTATCATCAATTATAATATCAGTTGTAATTGTTTTTCTGATGTGACTGTTAACCGTACCGCTATAAAAAGGCGGATTTTTTAATACCGCTTGAAATGCACTAGCTAACTCTTTAGATGTTAAATCACTTTTAATTAAAAACCCCTCTGGATCAATGGTTTTTATAATATTATGAATCCTAAATGATTCATTAAACATAGTCAAAATTATAATTTTAGACTTGGGTAAAACTTTACGTGCATATTCAGCCAAGTCTTCTCCTGAATTAATAGAGCCATCAGTGGATGGCGGTAAGCTAATATCTACAAATAACACATCATAAGGCAATTCTTGTACAGCTTTATCTATATACTTTATAGCTTCATCGCAATTATTTGCTATATCAATTTTTAATTCTTGATTATCCTTTTTACTAAAAAGCAATGTATTTTGATACCCTTCAATAATCATGGGATGATCGTCTATCATTAATATTTTTAATTTCTCAATCATAATTTATTTTAGGAAATAGGCATTTCAATATTTACTGTTGTCCCAATATTTTTTTGGGATGTAATTTTTAAAACTCCATTAATTTCTTTAATTCTAGAATTCATATTTTTAAGTCCTATTCCGGTTTTAACTTTATTTACATCGAATCCTGCACCATTATCGAGCATGTTTAAGCAAATTACATTATTTTTTAGTTTAAAACTAATTTTTACATCAGTTGCGTTGGCGTGTTTATATATATTATGAAGTGATTCTTGGATTATTCTATAAATATGAATTTTATTTTTATTAGATACTTCGTCCCAACTTATTCCATCATCGTGTTGGAAATTATACGTTAATTTATAAGCCATTGATTGGGTTTCTACTAAAGTCTTTATAATATCTATAAAACCCGAACCTGAAACGAAATCAGTATTTAAATCATGGGAAACTTTCCTAATATCGTCCTCAATAGATTTTAGCTCGTCTATATATTGGCTCCTATTTTTAATAGCATCATTGCTATTATTCATATTTAAACTATCTAAACTTAGGCGTGTACCAAATAATCTTCCTAAAACTCCATCGTGTAACTCTTCTGAAATTCTTTTCTTCTCTGCTGATCTAGCCTCTTCAATACTTTCATTTTGAGATAACATGAGGTTATAAATTTCTTCGTTAGTTTCTTGTTGTTTTTGAATAAATTGTAACTCCTTATTTTTGTTTCTTTGGTAAAATACAACGTATAATAAAAAAGAGGTAATTATTACAACAACAGAAATAATTAATAACCACATCCTTTCTTTAGCAATTTGGATATTTTCCTCTTCTATTTGATCTGTTTCAAAACGTATTCTAGCATACTTATCACGTGTGGCTCTTTCAACTTTTATTAAACTATCGCTTAATTTTATATAATCGTTCAAATATTTAACAGACTTTTCTCCTTCTTCTATTTCAGAAAGGAGTTTAAGCGATTTTAATAAATCATCATTATAAAATTGTTCTGAAATATTTTTAGCCTTATATGCGAAGTATAGTGCAGAATCTTTTTGATTTTTAACATCGTAATATTCTGCTAAATGTTGATTAATAATTATTGAAGTATAACCATTTAAACCAATACTATCACTAACCTTTAATGCTCGTAAATATAATTGTGGGAGTTCTTTATAATTATCTAATTGAAATAATGTGTGAGCATAATTGTCTAATACCAATGCATATAAACTGGGGCGCTCATTAATCAAATTTTTATTTTCTAAAATCTGATTAAAATAAGTCAAAGCTAGATCATATTTTTTAAAATTTTTATATAGGAAACCTATATTGTTCAAGGAATTATCAATAATGTTTTGATTTTTTAATTTCTTTCTTAATTCTAATGACTTTTCATGATATTTAATAGATTCTTCAAATCTTTGTAACTCGCCAAAACTAATTGCTAAATTATTATAAACATAAGACTTATATCTATCCACCTCATCTTCATTCTCAATTTTTTCAAGGAGTGAAATAGCCTCAAAAGAAGTAACCTCTGCTCCTGTATAATCTTTTTCCTCAGATTGAATAACGCTAATACCGTAAAGTGTTTTAGCCAAAAGGAGCTTACTATTTAATTTTCTAGAGATTTTTTCGGCTCTATTATAGTAATAATAAGCGCTATCCGTCAAAAAATTATGCCTGTATTCCTCACCTAAACTATAGTAGGAAAAAGCTAAATTAGTTGAGTCAGTAATTTTAAAATTATAAATATTTTTATGAATAGAATCTACTTTTGATACATCTATCTGAGAGTGTCCAAAATTAAAAAAACAACATTGTACAAGAATGTAAATTAAAGTATTCCTCAATTTGATAAATTAGTTAGCTCATTTTTCAAATGTATTTATAATTTTTCATTTATGTAAATTAAAAAGCCTCTTTACAAAAGATGATTTGTAAAGAGGCTTTCAACTAAAAATTTATTTTTTATTATTCTTTAACCGTACCACCAGTAAATTGAATTTCTTGTGTTTCAGGTGATTCTAATAAATCATCTTCATTTAAATCTTGTTTTGTACAAGAAGTAAAAGATGCAAAAAGTAAGGCTAAGATTAAAGTAATTTTTAAGGTTTTCATATTAAATCGATTTTAAGGTTAAACAGTTTTTCTTTATTTTTTTAAATTAAATAGTTAACTAAGACCTTGAAAAACAAGTTCTTGGTTGAGGGAAAAAATGGATAATTAACTCAAAATCGAAAGCACAAAATGCATAACGATTCTTTAATATGTTACTTTGAGGGAATATGACTTATAAAGTCAAAATGGATTAATTTTATCTTTTTCGAACTTAGGGAAATAATGGGCGCTCGATAAGATGATGCTAAATTAGGTTAAACAGAATTCATTTGCAACTTTTTATAGATAAAATGTATAATAAAATCGATAAAACGACAAAAGGCTAGTTTTTTATAGTATTATTTTAGTGTCGATCCGTTTTTCACCAAACTTGTCTTCACTATTTTGGTTTTAACATCATCAGGTTTACCTGTATTTTGCATTCTTAAAATCAAAAGTTGTGCCGCATTTTCGCCGATTTCTTTGGCATGTTGTCTAATAGTTGTTAACTTAGGTAGTGAATGAAAAGAATCTGATTTACTAGCAAAACCAATTACAGATATGTCTTTTGGAACTTTAAGCCCAAAATTAATTGCTGTATTTAAGGCGATAATTCCCGAAGAGCTATCGGCTGCAATCACACCATCAATTCCAGAATTCTTTTTAAAAAAAGCTTTTATTTTCTTTTGGTGGTCATCTTTCTTTTTAATTTTAAGGACTAATGGAGAAATGGTTCCGCATTCCAAAATTGCCTTATTGTAACCTCTTTCTCTTAATTTACCAACACTCAAATCATTTATATTACTAATAAAAGCTACATGTTTTCGTTTCTCTTTTACAAGGTTTTTGGTAGCGTTATAAGTGGCATCAAAATCATCAACAATAACCTTATCACACATAACATCATGCGCTACTCTATCAAACATTACAATAGGTAATCCACCATTTATTGTTTTTTTAAAATGTTCAATTTCATTTTTAATTTGTGTTTCCTCAGCTACTGATAGAATAAAACCATCAACACTCCCATTAGCTAATAATTGTAAACTTTCTTTTTCTTTAACTAAAGATTCGTTTGAAATACAAGTAATAATATTATACCCATGTTTATTAGCTTCTCTTTCAATTCCAAAAAGGACTTTGGCTAAAAACCTATTAAGAATGTTAGGGATAATAACCCCAATAGTTTTTGTTTTGTTGTTTTTTAAACTTAAGGCTACTTTATTTGGCTTATAATTGTATAATTCAGCTAACTCTTTAACCCGTTTTACGGTTTCTTCTCCAATTTCTTCACTATTATTTAAAGCTTTAGAAACTGTTGAAATTGAAACATTTAACTCTTTGGCAAGTTGTTTTAAAGTAACCATACAAACAAAAAAATAATTATTTAATTAAATGCAATTTACAAAATTAGTTGAAGCTAGTTATAGTAATATATGGAATCTTGAGTTTTTTCTAATTAAAAAAAGTAGCTTTAATATCAAGCAGAATTAACTATGGTATGGTTTCTTAAGTAAACCTTTATAAAAGCAAAAAAGCATCCCAATCTTCTATTCAGAAAAAAGGAAAGCTTTCCATTGGAATACCAAATTGCTTTGGCAAACTACTTCCCCGAATTTACTTCGGGAACAACACAACATCTTTAAATAACTAAAAAAAGCTCTAATACTTTAGAGCTTTTTAGCAATTTTGCGGTCTGGACGGGACTCGAACCCGCGACCTTCGCCGTGACAGGGCGACATTCTAACCAACTGAACTACCAGACCGTTGCTTTATTGCGGTTGCAAATATACACGCCTTTTTTTATATCTCAAATGTTTTTATATTTTTTTTAAATAAATTTTTAACTAAACAAACTTTTGACGCTCTAACATGTATGTTGTAAGTATATGATTGAAGTCTTTATTTACATCTGCTTCAACATATTTGATTTTGTATTGCGCACATTTTAAACGCAATGCTTTAAAATAATCATCAATAGCCTTAATATAATTTTCCTTTACAGAATCTGCATATAAATTTATATAAGCTCCATTTTCAACATCCACAAACCGTTTGGGCTTATTATCAAATTCAAAATTTAATTCTTTTGCTTTATCAAACACATGAAATAATACAACTTCATGTTTATTATATTTTAAATGACGTAAGGCTTCAAAAAGCTTCGCTTCATCCTCAGAGGTTTGAAACATATCAGTAAATAAAAAAATCAATGACCTTCTATGAATTTTTTCAGCAATTTCGTGAAGGTATTTATAAGTTTCAGTTTGCCTATTTTTAGAATTAGATATAACTGCCTCACTTAAATGATTAAGCAACATTTGATGATGGCGTTCACTCCCTTTTTCGGGTGCATAGTAGTCATAATTATCACTATAAATACTTAATCCTACAGCATCACGTTGCCTTTTTAAAATTTGCATTAATGAAGCAGCTGCCAATACTGAAAACCCTATTTTATTCAAACTATACATTGAGAATGAATTCATTTTCGGGAAATGCATAGAGCTACTATTATCCAAAATGATATGACACCTTAAGTTGGTTTCATCATCATATCGTTTTGTATACAACTTATCAGTTTTTGCAAATAATTTCCAATCTATGTGGCGTGTACTCTCTCCTTGATTATAAATTTTGTGTTCAGCAAATTCTGCCGAAAACCCATGAAACGGACTTTTATGCATCCCAGCAATAAAACCTTCAACCACTTGTTTTGCAAGTAGTTCTAAGTTTTTAAAGCCTTCCGCTTTATTAAGTTCGTTTTGTAGGTTTAACATAATCTAGGTCTATTTTAAAATACCATCAACAATGCCATAAGCAACTGACTCCTCTGCTCCCATCCAATGGTCACGATTAAAATCTTTGATTACTTTTTCATAGGATTGTCCGCAATTATTAGCTAAAATTTTAGCACTCAATTCTTTTGTTTTAATAATTTCTTGCGCAGTAATTTCAATATCACTCGCTTGACCTCTAGCACCTCCACTTGGTTGATGAATCATTACTCGCGCGTGAGGCTGAATAAATCTTTTTCCTTTAGTTCCAGCAGATAATAAAATTGAACCCATACTTGCTGCCAAACCCGAGCAAATAGTAGAAACATCACTTTTTAAAGATTTAATACAATCGTACATTGCAAATCCAGAAGTTACATAACCTCCTGGACTGTTGATGTATAAATGAATATCTTTTGTTTCTAGGGCATCTAAATACAACAACCTATCAATTACGTGTTTTGCAGATTTATCATCTACCTGTCCCCACAAAAACACTTTACGCTCTTCTATTAATTTGCTATCAATTGCATCTTGTACTTTTATTGTTTTACTCATAATTTGTTTTTAATTTTCCTCTAAAATAAAAAAAGGTTTTCCATAATGGAAAACCTTTTTAAGTTTCTTTATCATATTTATTTACAAAAGCGAATCTATAGCATCTGTATAAGCTTTTTTTGGTGCTACACCTACTTGTCTACCAACAACTTCTCCGTTTTGAAAAACTAAAACAGTAGGTATGTTTCTTACACCATATTTAGCAGCAAATTCTTGGTTGGCATCAACATCTACCTTACCTACAACAGCCTTTCCTTCATACTCACCACTTATTTCTTCAATAATTGGTCCTACCATTCTACATGGTCCACACCAAGCAGCCCAAAAATCTACAAGAACCGGTTTATCACTTTTTAAAACGGTTTCTTCAAACATTGCATCTGTAATTTCTAATGCCATAATATTTATATTTTTATATGTTCTTAATTAATTTTAATAACACAAAATTAGTCAAAAAAAACGCGAAAGCTTACAACCTAACAATTTGTTTTCCTTATACCTACATTGTTTAAGGTTATTTTAAATATTTGAGCGCATAAAACAGGCTATCCGCTATATCTTTTTTGTGTTAAACTTTTTAGCTATCAAATCAAGTTTATTAATGTCACAAAAAAGGATGCCGCTTCTATCCTTTGCACAAATCAATTCAGCTTATAAAAAACATTATTGTTTTCCAATTCATTAAGCAATTCTTGTGATACTTTCACTTTTTGTTTTCTACTAGGCATGTTAAGTTTTATTTGATCTTTATTATCGTAAACCACAAAATTAAGCATTTGGTTTCCAGGATGCATATGCAAAAGTTCTTTTAAAACATTGATTTTTTGAGGTTCTAAATCATCTATATTAACTTGTATGGATAATTTTTTAGCATAATTTTCCATCACATCATGCAACAATTGGAAACTATTAAACTGCAGCCTAGGATCGCTTTTGTTTCCTGTATCTTTATTTACCCATCCTTCACGAACAAAAGTTTTAACAAAAACAAAGTTGTTTTTCATTAAAAAATGCCTGAATTTTAAATATTCTTCACCAAAAATTCTAAACTCAAAAGTATCGGTATAATCTTCAATAGTAAACAAAGCCCAACCTTTACCTTGTTTGCTTACGCGATGCTGAACATCTGTTACAACGCCTCCAAAAACCATTTCCCTATTCACAAAAGATTCTAAATCTCTAAAAAGGGCTAAACTCGCATTACAAAACGTATTCATTTCTGTTTTAAAATCATCAAGCGGATGCCCAGATATATATATACCTACTACTTCTTTCTCACGAGCCAGTTTTTCCATAGTACCCCATTCTTCACAAGGTGGCACTTGGGGTTCTGCTATTTGTACATCACTAGCATCTCCAAACAAACTTACTTGTGAAGAATTTTCATTTTCTTGATGCTTAGCCCCGTATTTGATGGCTTTCTCTAAAAATGTAATACCATCACCTTCGTCATGAAAATACTGAGCCCGATGAGTATTTCCTAAACCATCAAATCCACCAGCTAAAGCCAAATTTTCAAAAGCTTTTTTATTGGCTGCTCTTAAATCGATACGTTTGGAAAAATCAAAAATAGATTTATAATGTCCGTCCTTTTTTCTGTTTTCAACAATAGTTATTACAGCTCCTTGACCCACACCTTTAATAGCACCCATACCAAAACGTACTGCGTTATCTTTATTTACTGAAAATTTATAGAACGATTCGTTAACATCAGGACCAAGCACAGGTAATTTCATACGCTTACATTCTTCCATAAAAAAGGTGACCTGCTTAATATCATTCATATTATTAGAGAGTACAGCAGCCATATATTCCGCAGGATAATGGGCTTTTAAATAAGCTGTTTGGTAAGCTATCCAAGCATAACACGTAGAGTGCGACTTATTAAAGGCATAACTTGCAAATGCTTCCCAATCTTTCCATACTTTTTCTAAAACCTTAGCATCATGCCCATTCGCACTTGCTTGCTCGATAAATTTAGGTTTCATTTTATCTAGTACAGCAATTTGCTTTTTCCCCATCGCTTTTCTTAAAACGTCGGCTTCACCTTTTGTAAAACCTGCTAATTTTTGCGATAGTAACATCACCTGCTCTTGATAAACAGTGATACCATAAGTTTCCTTTAGGTATTCTTCCATAGCTGGAAGGTCATAATCTATAGCTTCATTACCGTGTTTTCTTCTAACAAAACTTGGTATATATTCCATCGGACCCGGTCGATACAAAGCATTCATCGCAATTAAATCTTCAAAAACTGTAGGTTTTAAATCTTTAAGATGTTTTTGCATTCCGGGAGATTCGTATTGAAAAACTCCAACAGTTTCTCCTTTTTGAAATAACTCATAGGTTTTTTCATCATCAAGTGGAAACGTATCAGGATCTAATAAAATATCGTGTTTAGCCTTTACAATTTTAACCGTATCTTTAATAAGTGTTAAGGTTTTTAAACCCAAGAAATCCATTTTAAGCAACCCTGCTTCTTCAACAACCGAGTTGTCAAACTGAGTTACATACAAATCCGAATCTTTTGCTGTAGCTACTGGTACAAACTTGGTAATATCATCTGGTGTTATAATTACACCACAGGCATGAATCCCTGTATTTCTTACAGATCCTTCTAGGATTCTTGCTAAATTTACGGTTTCAGCTTCTAAATCGTCTCCTTCAGAAATATTTAATAGCTGATTCACCTTTTCTAAATCTTCAGCTCTAAATTTACTGCTCAATTCCTTTTCACTTAAACCAAAAATTTTATTTAGCTTAGACATGGTTGGAATTAATTTCGCAATTCTATCAGCATCAAATAAAGGCAAATCTAAAACACGAGCAGTATCTCGAATAGATGATTTTGCAGCCATTGTGCCGTAAGTAATAATTTGCGCTACTTGATTGCTTCCGTATTTATTAATTACGTAATCCATAACACGGCTTCTACCTTCATCATCAAAATCGATATCAATATCGGGCATACTAATACGATCTGGATTTAAGAAACGCTCAAAAAGTAAATCGTATTTAAGCGGATCTATGTTAGTAATCCACAAACAATAAGCTACTACTGAACCTGCTGCAGACCCACGACCTGGACCAACAGATACATCCATTTTTCGGGCTTCTCTAATAAAATCTTCAACAATTAAAAAGTAACCTGGATACCCTGTGTTTTGGATAACACTTAGCTCAAAATCAATACGTTCCTTAATATCATCGGTTAAATCAGGATATCTTTTTTTAGCACCCTCATAAGTAATGTGTTTTAAATAAGCATTTTCACCACGTTTGCCACCATCAACTAAATCTTCTTCATTTTTAAATTCATCAGGGATATCAAAAGCTGGTAATAACACCTCTCTTGCTAACTCGTATGATTCAACTTTATCAACAATTTCTTTTATATTAGTTATAGCATCTGGTAAATCTTTGAACAAAAGTTTCATCTCATCCGAAGACTTGAAATAATAATCTTGATTTGGCAACCCATAACGATACCCTCTCCCTCTGCCTATTGGTGTAGCTTGCTTTTCGCCATCTTTTACACATAATAAAATATCGTGTGCATTGGCATCTTCTTTTTTACAATAATAAGTATTGTTGGTAGCTACTAATTTGATATTATACTTTTTAGAAAAATCAATTAATACTTGGTTTACACGATTTTCATCCTCTTGTTTATGGCGCATCAACTCAATATACAGATCTTCTCCAAACTGTTCTTTCCACCAAATTAACGCTTCTTCAGCTTGATTCTCCCCTATATTTAGTATCTTACTTGGCACTTCGCCATATAAGTTTCCAGTTAAAACAATTAAATCTTCTTTATATTTTTGAATGAGTTTTTTATCAATTCTTGGTAAATAATAAAACCCATCCACAAAGGCATGAGACGATAATTTTGCTAAATTATGATACCCATTTTTGTTTTTTGCCAGAAATACTACTTGATAACCATTATCTTTTCTTGTTTTATCGGTATGGTCATCACAAACAAAAAATTCACACCCAATTATTGGTTTTATCTTAACAGCAGTTGGGATTTCCTCTTTCTCGATAGCCGCTTCATTTTTTGCTGTAACACTTCTATTATGATTGCTTACAGCTTTCACAAAGTGAAAAGCGCCCATCATATTCGCATGATCTGTTAATGCTACAGCTGGCATATGATGCTCTGCTGCAGCAGCAACCAAATCAGTAACGCTAATTGTAGATTGCAACACTGAAAATTGAGAGTGATTATGCAAATGCACAAAATCAACATTTTCAAGATCCGATATGTTTTGTTTTATTTCTTCTGAAGAAATTTGGTTTGTATCCGCCTTTTTAAGGCGCTCTTTAATTTTAGCACTTTCCTGTTTTAAGTTAATATGTTTTAGACCTATTAACTGAATTTTGACAGGGTTTGCTTCATTAAAATTTACAAAATAATCTGATTGAACATCCAATTGCTCTTTAGTGTACTCGCCTAATCTAACAAGCTCCAAAAAACAACGGGATGTTGCCTCAACGTCCGCCGTTGCGTTATGAGCTTCTGCAAATGGTTTATTAAATAGATATTCGTGCAACTCGGTTAAAGTGGGTAGTTTAAACTTACCATAACGCCCACCAGGTATCTGACACAATTCAGCTGTGTGCTCTGTACAAGTATCTAAAACCGGGAGTTCTTGCAATGGATTAGCAATACCTGCCCTCACAAATTCTGCACCCATGATATTTAAATCGAACTTTACATTTTGCCCTACTACAAACTTAGTTTTACCTAAAACTTCATTAAATTTTTCTAAAACCTCATTTAAAGAAACTCCTTGCTCTTCTGCTAACTCAGTAGAAATACCATGAATTTTTTCAGCATCATATGGTATATTAAATCCATCAGGCTTAACTAAATAATCTTGATGTTCGATGCAATTACCCATAGCATCATGCAATTGCCATGCAATTTGAATACACCTTGGCCAATTATCAGTATCGGTAATCGGAGCATCCCAACGTTTTGGTAATCCGGTAGTTTCAGTATCAAAAATTAAATACATTTCTTAGGTTTATTGTTGAGTTCTATTTTCCGTTTTGAGCAAAAACGAAGAGTATAAAAATACGTAGAAATATCACTTTTTTTAAACCAAGTTATTAAGAGTTTTGAACAAAAAAATTGTTTTATTCTGTTGAATACAGAATTATAAATAGCAAAAAATAAGCTTATAAAATGCCTTAATTTATAATTTCTATGTTTTTTGCTAATAGAAATTACTTTACATTTGATAATCTAAGACATTCCAATGAAACTAAAATTTTTATCATTATTGATTGCATTTATTTCACTTAACTGCCAACAACAAATAATATCTCTTCATGTTGGCACCTATACTTCTGAAGACAGTAAAGGCATTTATCACATGCAATTTAACACAAAAACGGGAGAGCTATCAAACTTAAGTCTAGCAGCTAATATTAAAAATCCATCATTTATAGCACACTCTCCAAATAAGAAATTTATGTATGCTGTTGGAGAAGGTGATGAAACGGTTTCATCATTTAAAGTTAAAAAAAATGGAACCTTAGAATTTATTAATAAAGTAAAAAGTTTTGGTGGTGCACCTTGTCATATTTCAATAAACGAGCAAGGTATTAAAGCAGTAGCTTCAAACTATGTTGGAGGCAATATTGCACTTTATAACATAAATGAAGATGGTAGCCTTGAAGAAGCTTCACAAGTTTTTAATCATAATACTAGTACACAAACATCTCATGCTCACTCAGCAATATTTGTAAAAAATGAACTTTTTGTAGCAGATCTAGGGAGAAACTCCATGTATTTATACAAAAAAGAAAATGATAATAATTACACATTAAAAGACTCCTCTTTAGTTGAATTTATTGAAAATGCTGGACCAAGACATTTTAAACTAACCAAAAACGGGGAGTTTATTTACATAATTAATGAATACGCAGGAAGTATTACAGCTGCCAAAAGAAATGGTGATAGTTTTAAACTTATAAATCATTACTCTACACTTTCAGAAGGTTTTGAAGGCATTAATAAATGTGCTGACATTCATTTAAGTACAGACGAACGTTTTTTATATGGCTCAAATAGAGGAGAAAACACCATAGCTGTTTTTAAAAGAAATACAGAAACAGGCACTTTAGAAAAAATTGAGAACATTGCTGTTAATGGAGATTGGCCACGTAATTTCACACTAGACCCTACTGGTAAATTTCTTTTAGTTGCTAACAAAAACAGTAGTAATATCACTGTTTTTAAAATTGATGCAGTATCTGGGAAATTATCATTTTTACACGAAGTTAAAATACCTAACCCTGCTTGTTTAATTTTCTAATTAAAATCGTAGTATTTCGTTTTAAATAAAGTGTTGATAATTAAAAAAATATGGTATATTTGCGCCCTTATTAATAACAGAGGTCGAGAACCTCAAATAATTAATTATTATGCCAGTAAAAATTAGATTACAAAGACACGGTAAAAAAGGGAAACCTTACTACTGGATTGTAGCAGCTGATGCACGATCAAAAAGAGATGGTAAATACCTAGAAAAACTAGGTGCTTACAACCCAAACACTAACCCAGCTACTGTTGATTTAAATGTTGATAGCGCTGTAAAATGGTTACAAAATGGTGCACAACCAACAGATACGGCGAAAGCTATATTATCTTATAAAGGTGCATTACTTAAAAACCATCTTGCTGGTGGTGTAAGAAAAGGTGCTTTAACAGAAGAACAAGCGGAAGCTAAATTCACAGCTTGGATAGAAAGTAAAGCAGCAAAAGTTCAATCTAAAACAGAAGGATTGTCTAAAGCAGAAGCGGAAGCTAAAGCTAAAGCATTAGAAGCTGAAAAAGCTGCTAATGAAGCACGTATAGCTGCCGCAGTTCCTGTTGTTGAAGAAATAGCTGAAGAAGAAACTCCAACTGCTGAAGTTGAAGCTTCTAACGAAGAAGAATAAAAAACAATAATTTTTTATACTTTTAAACTCCGATAAAATATATCGGAGTTTTTTATTTAGAAAAATGAAAAAAGAAGATTGCTTTTACTTAGGTAAAATTGTTAAAAAATATAGTTTTAAAGGAGAATTACTAATAAAACTAGATACAGACGAACCAGAAATTTATGAAAATTTAGATGCTATGTTTGTTGAAGTTCGAGGCACACTCATCCCTTTCTTTGTTGAAAGTTCTCAACTACATAAATCTGATTTGTTAAGGGTACAATTTGAAGATGTTTATGAAGAAGCCGATGCCAATGCTTTATTAAAAACCGCCGTTTATTTACCTTTAGAATTCTTACCTAAATTAGAAGGTAACAAATTCTATTTTCATGAGGTAATTGGTTTTACCATGTTTGATAAAAATTATGGTGAAGTTGGTAAAATTGTTAGTATAAATGACTCAACAGCCCAAGCACTATTTGAAGTTGAAAAAGATGAAAAACAAATATTAATACCTATGAATGATGAATTTATAGTAAAATTAGATAGAAAATCTAAGACTATTTTAGTTGAAACACCTGAAGGATTAATTGATTTATACCTCTAGAAAGAAACAATATTTTTAGCAAATAAATCTTTATGAACTTCTATAGAGTACAACGATTTTACAAGCATGTCTTTTTGGCTTTTTATTGAAGACTCTATTTCTTCAGAAAATTCATAGTTATTAAGAATCTTTTGATACTTTTCAATATCAGCTAATTTTAGTCTCCCTATTTCTGTTAACAATAATTGTTCGTTCTTGGAAGCTATAATCTTTTTAATATTAGAACTTAACTTATGATTAGCCACAAAAGAATCTTCAGGATAGGAAGGTACACCTCCTTTTTGTCTTATAGCAGAATCTAACAACCGGATAATTTGATTTCTTTCATGACCAGATACTCGAAAAAAATTTTTTAAAACTGAATTATTAACACGCTCAAGCGCTTGTAAAAATATTTTCTCAGATTCGAAATTTAGAGTAAGTAATTCGTTTAAGTAGGCAACAGTTTTTTTTGGTTTTTTCATGTTTTTTTTGGTTAAAATTTGGGGATTCAAGAAAACTGATTAAAAGCTAAAAATAACGATAAAAAACAATATTGATTATGTTGTATCAAAATTTTATTACAAATTCTTCAGCTAATTTAACAAAAAAAATGTTATTAACAAAAAAAGAGTGATATTAACAATCTAGTTTTCGAAACAAAATGACCATTCATCGATTTAATTTTAAAAAATTTCAAGTAAACCAAGACAAGTGTGCCATGAAAATTGGTACAGATGGCGTTTTATTAGGCGCATGGGCATCATTAGATAAAAACCCTTTTTCAATTTTAGATATAGGGGCTGGTACTGGTGTTTTATCTCTTATGATAGCACAGAGAAGCTATGCCGAAATTATAGATGCTATTGAGATAGATGACAACGCATATGAACAATGTGTAGAAAATTTTGAACAATCGCCTTGGGCGGATAGATTATTTTGTTATCATGCTTCGCTTGAAGAATTTGCAGAAGAAATAGAAGATAAATATGATTTAATAATTTGTAATCCGCCTTTTTATTCAGAAAATTATAAAACTGAAAATCCACAAAGAGATCTAGCACGATTCCAAGACGCTATGCCTTTCAACCAACTTTTGGAAAGTGTTTCAAAGTTACTTTCATCCAATGGGAATTTTTCAGTAGTTATTCCTTTCAAAGAAAAAGATAAATTCTTTGAATTGGCTAAAACTAATAATTTGTTTCCCAATAAATTATTACATGTAAGAGGAACTCCATTATCAGAAATAAAAAGATGTTTGATTATGTTTTCTTTTGAAGAAAAGAAATTAGATATCAATGAATTAGTTATTGAAAATTCTCGACATAAGTATACCGATGATTACAGAGAATTGACAAAAAAATTCTACATAAAAATGTAATAAATTCTAAAACAAGAAAATTACTTAATTCTTAAAAAAACATCTATTTTATCTATTATTTTCAATAAATTTGCAACAACACTGAATAAAATTAAATTTTATGAAGCCAGATTTATTTGAAGCTCCAGATTATTACAATTTAGATGAGCTTTTAACCGAAGAGCATAAATTAGTCAGAAACGCATCTCGAGATTGGGTAAAACGTGAAGTATCACCAATTATTGAAGCATACGCTCAAAAAGCTGAATTCCCTAGCCAAATTATAAATGGCTTAGCAGAAATTGGTGCTTTTGGTCCATACATTCCCATGGAATACGGTGGTGCTGGTTTAGATCAGATTTCTTATGGCTTGATTATGCAAGAAATTGAGCGTGGAGACAGCGGAGTTCGAAGTACTGCATCTGTGCAATCAAGTTTAGTTATGTACCCTATTTGGAAATATGGCAATGAAGCACAACGTCAAAAATTTTTACCAAAATTGGCAAGTGGAGAATGGATGGGATGTTTTGGTTTAACAGAACCCGACCATGGTAGCAACCCAGGTGATATGGTAACAAACTTTAAAGATAAAGGCGACCACTACTTATTAAATGGTGCTAAAATGTGGATAAGCAATGCACCATTTGCACAAGTGGCTGTGGTTTGGGCAAAAGATGAAAGTGGACGTATTCATGGTTTAATTGTTGAACGTGGTTTGGAAGGATTTTCAACTCCAGAAACTCATAATAAATGGTCTCTTCGTGCTAGCTCTACGGGAGAACTTATTTTTGACAACGTAAAAGTACCTAAAGAAAATTTACTGCCTAATAAATCTGGTTTGGGCGCACCTCTTGGTTGTTTAGATTCTGCGCGTTTCGGCATTGCATGGGGAGCAATAGGTGCTGCTATGGATTGTTACGATACGGCACTTCGTTATAGTAAAGAACGTATGCAATTTGGTAAACCTATCGGACAATTTCAGCTTCAGCAAAAAAAACTTGCTGAAATGATTACCGAAATCACAAAAGCACAACTTTTAGCTTGGAGATTGGGTGTTATGCGTGAAAACGGAACTGCAACATCAGCACAAATATCAATGGCAAAACGAAATAATGTTGATATGGCTATAAATATAGCACGTGACGCTAGACAAATTTTAGGAGGTATGGGCATCACAGGAGAATATAGTATCATGCGACACTCAATGAATTTAGAAAGTGTCATTACTTATGAAGGAACCCATGACATTCACTTACTAATAACTGGTCTAGACATTACTGGATTAAATGCTTTTAAATAATATATTAACACTCCTAATGAAAAAGATTTTTTATTTATTTATAGGTTTGATTGTTATGAGTTTTAATTGTAGTAGTGACCAACAAGCGACTCTACAAAAAGAATCAAATGAAGAAAATCTAGATCTGAATCTTGAAGTTAGTACTACTCTAAATATATTATCATTAGGTGATAGTTACACTATTGGAGAAAGTGTTTGTGAAACCTGTAGATTTCCAGAACAGTTAAAAGACAGCTTGATTAAAAATTTTCAAACTGAAAAAAGTTTTGTGTTGAAAGTGATTGCTAAAACCGGATGGACAACCACTAATTTAATCAATACCATAGCATCTGAAAACCTAGAAATCAACTACGATTTGGCTACGCTTCTTATTGGGGTAAATAATCAATATCAAAAAAAACCTTTTTCAATTTATGAAACTGAATTTCCTAGACTAGTAAATATTGCGATAAGTAAATTAAAAGGAAATAAAAATAATCTTATAGTGATATCTATTCCTGATTATGCGTTTACACCATTTGGACAGGAAAATGAAAATATATCTAAAGAAATAGACCTTTATAATGCATTTGCTGAAAACTATTGCTTGATGAATAATATTACTTACATCAATATTACAGATATTACCAGAATGGGACTCAATAATACTGATTTAGTTGCTTCGGACGGATTACATCCATCAAAACTAGCTTACAATAAATTTGTTGAGCGGATACTTCCTTTTGCTGTTGAAAAGCTAAAAAATTAAATCTTACTCTGACCTTATTTTTTCGTTTTTTAAAAATTCTTTTTTGCTTACATTTACCTTATGCTATCATCAAAAAAAAGATTAGATAACGCTTATAAAACTGCTAAAATCATTGCTTTTGATGATGCTAGCAAGTTTATACTTTTTAGTGATTGTCATAGAGGTGATAACAGTTTTGCTGATGACTTTGCTAACAACCGAAATATATATTTTCATGCTTTAAAACATTATTATAACGAAGGTTTTCAATATTGTGAAATTGGTGATGGTGATGAACTTTGGGAAAATCTATCATTCGAATCTATCTTTTTTGCTCATAAGAATGTTTATTCTCTTATGAAACAATTTCATGATGAAAAACGCTTGCATATGATTTGGGGAAACCACGATATGGTTTATAGAAACTCTGAATATGTTAAGAAACATTTATCTACCTATTTCGACCCAAAAACAGGAGAGGATAAAGAATTGTTTAAAGACATCAAGTATCATGAGGGTATTATTTTAAAACATTCAGTTACAAATCAAGAAGTTTTTTTAACACACGGTCACCAAGCAGATTGGTGGAATTTTTTGTTTTGGAAATGGAGCAGATTTTTGGTTAGAATACTCTGGAAACCTCTAAATGTTATGGGAATTGCAGACCCAACGAGTCCTGCAAAAAACTATAAAGAATTAATAAAAGTAGAACGCAGAACCAAAAAATGGATTTCTGAAAATAATAATTTAGTAACTATTGTTGGCCATACCCACAGACCACGCTTTCCCGAACCTGGTGACATACCTTTTTTTAATGATGGAAGCTGCGTACATCCAAGAAGTATAACAGGAATTGAGATTGAAAAAGGAGAAATATCATTAATAAAATGGCAAATTGAAACAAATGAAGACGGTTTTTTACAAATAGTTAGAATACCTTTAGAGGGTCCTGAAAAAATAATTTATTATAAAACTAACCAAATTAAATAAACCCAATATATTAACTTTCTGGAGCCAATTCTACCTCAAGACCTTCCATTTCTGGAGTCATTTGGATTTGACATCCTAAACGACTATTATATTTAACATCAAAAGCTTCAGATAACATCGCCTCTTCATCATCGCTCATTTCTGGCAACTCCGTATCACTCAATACATAACATTGACAAGAGGCACACATAGCCATCCCGCCACAAACACCAATGGTGCCTTCTGGAGCTAATTCGTAAGAACGCACTACTTCCATAAGATTCATAGCCATATCTGTAGGAGCTATAACTTCATGTATTATACCTTCTCTATCTGTTATTTTAATATTAATATCCGTCATTGCATAAGTTTTGTTAATAAATAAAATCACACATTATTTACACTACAAATTTAATGGTTGTGCAACTATTTTTAAGCTAATTTTTGTGAGAATTCGATAGGAAACAAAAAAAATAAGGAATCATTAAAATTATTTAACTATGAGATTACTTAATTTATTAGAAAGATATATTATTTAATACTTTATCAGTGTTTTGATTGTATTTTATAATTCCACATTTAACACTTGCTCTATTTGAGGAGCATATTTTTTTATGGTCATTTCAACACCAGATTTTAGAGTCATTTGATTTACACTACAACCCACACATGCACCTTGAAGTTGAACTTTTACTAATTTATCATCTTCAATAGATAATAATGAAATATCACCACCATCACTTTGTAAAAAAGGACGAATTTCGTCTAAAGCTTTTTCAATATTAATTCTTAACTCTTCTGTTGTCATAACTTATTTTTTAACGGCTGAACAACCTGCCATGGTAGTTATTTTAATAGCTTCAGTTGGTGGTAAATTATCATTTCTTAATACAACTTCTTGAACAACATTTTGAGTTAGTTTTTCAAAGGCCTTCTCTAACTGGGTTGCCGTTTGTAAAGCTGCTGGACGACCAATATCTCCTGCTTCTCTGATACTTTGCACTAAAGGTATCTCACCTAAAAATGGTACTTGCAAATCTTCAGCTAAATTTTTAGCGCCTTCTTTACCAAATATGTAATATTTATTTTCCGGTAATTCCGCAGGTGTAAAATAAGCCATATTTTCTATAATTCCTAAAACAGGAACATTAATACTTTCTTGTTGAAACATGGCTACACCCTTTTTAGCATCAGCTAAAGCCACATTTTGTGGTGTGCTAACTACAACAGCACCTGTAATAGGAAGCGACTGCATGATACTTAAATGTATATCTCCAGTACCCGGTGGTAAATCAATTAACATAAAATCGAGTTCGCCCCAATTTGCATCAAAAATCATTTGATTTAGAGCTTTAGCTGCCATAGGACCACGCCAAACAACTGCTTGATTAGGTTGAGTAAAAAAACCTATTGATAATATTTTTACACCGTAATTTTCAACAGGTTTCATTTTAGATTTTCCGGCAACGTTTACAGCTAAAGGCTTTTCAGCTTCAACATCAAACATGATTGGAATAGAAGGGCCATAAATATCAGCATCTAAAACACCTACTTTAAAGCCCATTTTGGCTAATGTTACTGCTAAATTTGCAGTAACAGTAGATTTACCTACACCACCTTTACCAGAAGCAACTGCTACAATATTTTGAATTCCCGGAATAGAATTTCCTTTTATAACGTTTACTTTAGGTTTTAAAGGTGCATCAACTTTAACATTAACTGTAATTTTAGCCTTTTCGTAAACATGCTCGTGTATGGTTTTTAAAATATCGACCTCTGTGCGTTTTTTAGCTTGTAAACTCGGGTTTTTAATAGTAATATCTACAATTACTTCATCACCAAAAGTTACTACATTTTTAACAGCGCCACTTTCAACCATATTTTGACCTTCACCAGGAACTGTGATGTTTTCTAACGCTTTAAATATCTCTTGTTTGTTTAATTTCATTTCTTCTATTAAGAATCATTCTAAAATGCAAATATACAGTGAATTGTCTAGAAACTAAAGTCCTTTTTTTAAAAATGATTTGTGTATTAAAGCTGTAACTATTATAACTCATTAGAAGGATCCCAAAATACAGTTTCAAAGTTTTGAATTTGATTGTCTACAATTTCTATACCTTCATTTTCTAAAAGTTGTTGCATAAGATTTGTACCCGCAAAATGATGTTTACCAGTAAGAAGGCCTTTTCGATTTACAACTCTGTGCGCTGGTATATGTTTGTTGTGAGAACAATTCATGGCGTAACCTACTATTCTAGCACTACGGACTGCTCCTAAGTATTTTGCAATAGCACCATAACTGGTAACTTTTCCATAAGGAATTTGATTTGCTACTTCATAAACTTTATCAAAAAAACTGTTTGATTCTTTTTCCAATTTAAAGCTCTTTAATAATATTTATCAGGGTAATAATAGCTATAATCCCAGTGATAGAGCCTATCACATAATTCATATTTTTTTGAGAAGTAAATGATTTTCCTTTTATTTTTTCAAAAAAGAATATATATGTGTATAACGTTACAAAGGTACCCATAGCAGCTCCAGAAACATAAGATATAATGCTTATTTGATTAAAATCTAACCAACCAAAAGAAGCTAATGTAATTGTCATATATGCTTGATAAGGAATAGGAAATACATTTATTGCAGACAAAAACATCCCTTGAAAAAAACGACTATGTTTACTTTTCATTTTAGGCTGTAATTGTTGTTGAGGCTTAGACTTTGATATGAATAAAAAGTAAATAGTTATTAAAATAAAAATGATAAAGGCAACCCTTTGAAGAATATCTACAACTTCTGGATGCATGCTTAAATATCTAGCAAAAATTGCTGCTAAATACGTTTGTGCAATTACAATAACACAAACGCCTATAGAAAACATAACACCTCTTACATGACCTTCTTTTAAGCTTATTTTTGCAGCTGTCATGTTTAATAACCCTGGTGGAATAACACCAATGAGAGCTATTACTAAGCCTAAAAAAAAGATAAAAGTTATATCCACTAATTATTTTATTTTGAACCTAATATACGTAATTGGTTTATTTTTTTCTAAATATTGCGATTCGTAAAAGGTCTGAATGCTTGTTACTTCCTCTGGACTTCCTTCTTGTTTATATACATTATGATTAGCATAAAGTACTTCATGCCCAGCGCCATGTAACAAGCCTAATGTATAACCGTGCATAAACTCACTATCAGTTTTTAAATTAACAACACCCTCTGGCTTTAAAATTTGTTTATACCTTTCAAGAAAAGAGGCATTTGTCATGCGATGCTTTGTTCGCTTATATTTTATCTGTGGATCTGGGAATGTTATCCAAATTTCATCAACTTCACATGCTTCAAATGCATGATCAATTAGTTCTATCTGAGTTCGTAAAAATGCTACATTTGAAATATTTTCTTCTACAGCTGTTTTTGCTCCTCTCCAAAAACGAGCTCCTTTTATATCTATACCAATAAAATTTTTATTTGGATATTTTTGAGCTAATGCCACTGAATATTCACCTTTTCCGCAACCTAACTCTAAAACTAAAGGACTGTTATTTTTAAAAACCTCCGTTCGCCAATGCCCTTTTAAATTGAAATTTGAGTTTACTAGTTCGTCTCGAGTTGGTTGAAATACATTTGAAAAAGTTTCGTTTTCTCTAAATCGTCTAAGTTTATTTTTACTTCCCACAGATTATTTGCTAATAAAAATTTTAATATTTGGTAAAATTAAGGAAATATACGAGAGCTTAGTTATGCTTATCTTTGAAATTACATAAAATCCGCGTTAAGGATTGAGCAATTGTTGGAGCGCCTCAAAGAGAGCCACTTGCGAAAGCCAGACTACAAAATGAATTTTGGGGTAACGTCATAATTAACATGAAAAAACGAATTTTAGTAGCGCCTTTAAATTGGGGTTTGGGACATGCTACAAGGAGCATACCTATTATAAACGCTTTAATTTACAATGATTTTGAACCCATTATAGCTAGTGATGGTGTTGCTTTAACGTTGTTAAGAAAAGAATTTCCTCACTTAGCCTATTTTGAGTTGCCTTCATACAATGTTACATACGCTAAAAAAGGTAGGTTCTTTAAATTAAAAATGCTAAAAGATTCCCCTAAACTATTAAAAGCTATAAAAGCTGAGAAAAAAGCGATTGATAATTTTTTAGAAAAAAATGATGTTTGTGGAATTATTTCGGACAATAGATTGGGTGTAAGGAGTAAAAAAGTGCCTTCTGTTTTTATAACTCATCAGTTGAATGTTTTGAGTGGAAATACGACTTGGTTAAGTACAAAAATACATCAGAAAATTATTAAAAAATTTGATGTTTGTTGGGTACCAGATACTGATAGCGCAATTAACTTAAGTGGAAAACTTGGACATGTAAAATCTTTTGATATCCCTACCATATATATAGGTCCCTTGAGTAGATTAACAAAACATCATTGTGAGATTAAAAATGATATTTTAATATTAATTTCTGGACCTGAGCCACAAAGAACACTTTTAGAAGAAAAACTATTATTTGAATTTAAGCGGTACAAAGGAAACATTGTTTTTGTAAAAGGTATTATGGAACAACAACAAACCATGAAAATAGTTGGAAATATGGTTATTTACAATTTTATGACTTCTGATTTACTTGAAAGAACTATTAATGAAAGTGCTTTAGTAATTTCCAGATCTGGTTATACTACAGTTATGGATTTGGCTAAACTTAACAAAAAGGCTTTTTTTATACCTACTCCCGGACAATTTGAGCAAGAATATTTAGCAAAACGATTAACAGAAATAGGACTTGTAGCTAGTTGTAAACAAAATGATTTTAATTTGAATGAATTGAATAAAGTAGCTGTTTATTCTGGATTAAATACGATTAATTTTGAAGTAAATTATAAAAATTTATTTAGCCTTTTCCAACGTAAATGAAAATTCACTACCAACATTAAATTCACTTTCTACATATATTTTTTCGTTATGTGCCTCTATTATATGTTTCACTATTGATAAGCCTAATCCAGAGCCTCCTTCTTTTCTAGACCCACTTTTATCTACTCTATAAAAACGCTCAAATAACCTTGGCAAGTGCATTTTTTCAATACCTTCACCATTATCAGTTACTCGAACTATTACTTTATTTTTGATAAGGTTTTCTATACTAACTTCTGTGGTCCCTTTCTCTCTTCCGTATTTAACAGAATTAACAACCAAATTTGATAAAACTTGCTGAATACGCTCTTTATCTGCCTTTACCATTACTGGTTTTTCGTAATTCATATCAAATGTTAAAGTAATATTCTTTTTGGAAGCTTTCATTTCAAACATTTCAAAAACATTCTCGACTAATTCAACAATATTAAATTCTTCCAAATTGAGACTTAAATCTCCAACTTCTAATTTGGTTATCATATCTAAATCCATTATAATGTAACCCAACCTTTCTACACCTTTATTAGCTCTTTCTAAATATTTTTTTCTTAAAACTTTATCTTCCATTGCTCCGTCTAACAAAGTTAAAATATATCCTTGTATTGTAAATAATGGCGTTTTAAGTTCATGAGATACATTACCTAAAAATTCTTTTCGGTATTCTTCTCTAACCTTAAGAGTTTCTATTTCTATTTTTTTATCTCTTGCAAATTTATCTATCTCTTGGGTAAGAGTTTGCATATCTGTAGTAATAGGACCTTTTGTTAAGCTTACTGATTCTAAAAGTGTTAGATCATCATAAATCTTTTTAACACGTTTATATATAAAACGCTCAACCCTGTACTGAATAATAAAAAAGGAAAACACATATACACTAACAAATAATGCTATTATATGCCAAAACTTAAGTTCATATAAAAAGTATAAAAAAACACTCATTAAGAGTGTTATATACATTGTTATATAAAGTGAAGTTTTTATTGCAAAACGATATGATTTTTTAAATTTTGCTTGCATTAATCAACAAACTTATAACCAACTCCTTTAATAGTTTTAAAACTTTTATCACCCAATTTTTCACGCAGTTTTCGAATATGAACGTCTATAGTTCTACCCCCTACAACAACTTCATTACCCCAAACTGTATCCAAAATTTCGTCTCTTTTGAAAACTTTACCTGGTTTTGAGGCTAGTAAAGATAATAATTCAAATTCTTTTCTAGGTAAAATAATTTCTTTCCCTTTTGAAGTAATTTTATATTCATCTCTATTGATAACTAGAGTGCCAATTTTTAAAGTATCTGAAACCTCTTCTTCCTTAAATCGCCTAAGTAAGGCCTTTACTTTACTTACTAAAACCTTAGGTTTTATTGGCTTTGTAATGTAATCATCTGCACCTGCATCAAACCCTGCAACTTGAGAATAATCTTCACCTCTTGCTGTTAAAAAAGTGACAATAGTGTTTTTTAAATCTGGATTTTTTCTAATTAATTCACAAGCTTCAATACCATCCATTTCTGGCATCATAACATCTAAAATGATGAGGTGCGGAAGTTCATTTTTTGCTTTTTTAACACCTTCAATTCCGTTTTCAGCAGTTATAACCTGATAACCTTCACTTGATAAATTATAACCAACTATCTCTAGAATATCTGGCTCATCATCAACTAATAATATTTTAATATCCTTTTTTTTCATTATTTCGATTACCTAGTTTGTTTTAGTAAAGATAAAACTAATAACATAATTATGTTAAAGTTATAAAATTAATAACATTAAGGTAACAAACAGTACACAAGAATTTAACGTTTCGATGTATCACTTAAATCTTTAACAATTTTTTGGCACCACTTTTGCGATAAATAGTTAAATTTATAACACCAAATCAAAGTTTATGAAAAAATATTACTTTTTATTCTTTTTTATAATAATCGCATTTTTTACAACCCAAAATGGTGTTGCTCAAAATAATGCAGATGCTAATTTAATCAATAAAAATATTGAAGGCTTATCTATTTATCCCAATCCAGTTAGTAGTGGTAAAACATTCATAAATATTAGCTCTAGATTTAATTTAAATAAGAAAGTTGAATTTTATAATGTTTTAGGAAAACTCATCTTTTCGATAAACTTATCAGACAAAGAACTTAATATTTCAAATTTGAGTAAAGGAGTGTATATTTTAAAAATTACTGAAAATAATATAACCGAAACTAGAAAATTAGTAATTAAATAATTTAAATTACAAATCATAAATTTAAAGCGTTACATTTTGGTAACGCTTTTTTATTTTATCTACTTTTGTCTTTTGTTCTTGATTCATAAATTGTAAAACAATTTTAACTTCGGACTGACAAATCATTTAATGATAGATATTACTTCCATTTTTAATATTAAAAACCAAACTGAATTTGAAAATTTAGCATTAAAAATTTTTAATTTTCAGTTTGAAAACAATCCTATTTACAGATCTTTTTGTGATTTATTAAACAGGCATCCAAGTGATGTAAAATGCATTGAAAACATTCCTTTTTTACCTATACAATTTTTTAAAACTCACGAAGTTTTAAGTTCAAAAAAACCAATTATAACCACTTTTACAAGTTCAGGAACTTCAGGTATGTTAACCAGTAAGCATCATATTGTAGATTTAAATATTTATATAAAAAGTTTTACAAAAGGGTTTCAACAATTTTATGGTAATATTGAAGATTATGTAATTTTAGGTCTACTGCCATCTTATTTAGAACGAGAAGGTTCTTCTCTAATTTATATGGTAAATTCAATGATTAAAACTACAAAACACTCTGAGAGCGGTTTTTATTTGGATAACATTCTAGAATTAAAAAACACATTAATTAAACTAGATTCTGAAGGTAAAAAAATATTACTAATTGGGGTTTCATTTGCGCTGTTAGATTTAATTGAAACTCATCAATTCAACTTAAAAAATACAATCGTTATGGAAACTGGTGGTATGAAAGGAAGAAGAAAAGAATTGATTAGAAAAGAATTGCATGAAAAACTAAAAAGCGGCTTTGGAATTGACACTATACACAGCGAATATGGTATGACCGAACTTTTAAGTCAGGCATATTCTAAAGGAAATGGCATTTATAAAACGCCCAACTGGATGCGTGCTTTAACTCGTGATACTGAGGATGCTTTAACTTTAAACTCCCCTGAGAAAGCTGGAGGTATTAATATTATAGATTTAGCAAACATTAATTCCTGCTCTTTTATTGCGACACAAGATTTAGGCAGAGTATATAAAAACGCCTCTTTTGAAATAATTGGGCGTTTTGATAATTCGGATATCCGTGGATGTAATTTGATGGTACTATAAAAAAAATGAATTTTTTGTAAGACTTTGAAAGTCTTATCGACTTAAACCAAAACTAAGAAATAGAAAGGTTAATTTTAGTAGGTTAGTTAGTTATTTTATAAAGCCTGAACTCTCACTCAGGCTTTATTTTTTATACAATTTGCAAAACGAAATAATTCTTTTTACCTCTTTGAAGTAAAACAAACTTATTGTTTATTAAATCTTTTGAAGTAATTTTATAATCCTCGTTTACTTTTTCTTTATTTACAGAAATTGAATTTTCTTTTAGTGCCCTACGTGCTTCTCCGTTGGATTTTAAAAATCCACCTTTTTCTGCCAAAGCAGCAATAATATCTATTCCATTATTAATTTCAGATTGCGATAATTGGGTTTGTGGCACACCATCAAAAACATCTAAAAAAGTTTGTTCATTTAGTTTTCTTAAGTCTTCACTTGTAGAATTACCAAAAAGAATTTCACTTGCTTTTATGGCATTATCTAAATCTTCTTTAGAATGAACCATAGTTGTAATTTCTTCTGCTAAACGTTTTTGTAAAACTCTAAAATGTGGCGCTTCGTTATGTTCTTTAATTAATGCATTTATATCTTCTTCACTCAAAAAGGTAAAGATTTTAATATATTTCTCTGCATCTTCATCACTTGAATTTAACCAATATTGATAAAATTTATAAGGAGAGGTTCTGTTAGCATCTAACCAAACATTTCCGCCTTCAGATTTTCCAAATTTAGAACCATCAGATTTTGTAATTAATGGACACGTAATTGCAAACCCTTTTCCACTATCTATTCTTCTAATTAATTCAGTTCCTGTAGTGATATTTCCCCATTGGTCACTTCCTCCCATTTGGATACTACAATTTTTTTCTTTGTATAAATGAAGAAAATCATACCCTTGAACTAATTGATAGGTAAATTCTGTAAAGCTCATTCCTTCGGACGAATCAGAAGAAATTCTATTTTTAACAGAATCTTTAGCCATCATATAATTTACAGTGATGTGTTTACCAACATCGCGTATAAATTCAAGGAATGAAAAATCTTTCATCCAATCGTAATTATTAACTAAAATAGCTGCATTTTTTGCATCACTTTCAAAATCCAAAAAATGTTCTAATTGATTTTTTATAGCATCTTGATTGTGACGAAGCGTTTTTTCGTCTAATAAGTTACGCTCACTCGATTTTCCAGATGGATCGCCTATCATTCCAGTAGCTCCACCAATTAACGCAACTGGTCTGTGCCCACAACGTTGGTAATGAGCTAGTAACATAATAGGTACCAAGTTTCCAATGTGCAAAGAATCTGCCGTTGGATCAAAACCTACATAAGCACTGCGCATGCTTTTCATTAGGTGTTCTTCTGCTCCTGGCATAACGGTATGTATCATACCTCTCCAAGTTAATTCTTCAACAAAATTCTTTATCATTTTCTTCATTTTTAAAAACTATGGCAAATATAAAAATACACTTATAATTACTCATGTATTCTGAATAATTCTTTACATTAGTTGCATGATTTTAGTTACAGGAGGAACCGGTTTAGTTGGCGCTCATTTACTTTATGCGCTAGCTAGTAGTAGCGGAAAAAAAGTAAGAGCTATTTTTAGAAATGAGCAAAAACTTAAGAATGTAAAAATTGTATTTTCTTATTATACTGAAAATTATGATGACATTTATAACTTAATTGACTGGTTTGAAGCTGATATTACAGATATTCCTTCTTTATTAGAAGCCTTTAAAGGCGTTACACATGTTTATCATTGTGCTGCTTTTGTTTCTTTTGAGCCAGATAAGTATCAACTTTTGAGAAAAACAAATATTGAAGGCACTTCCAATATTGTAAATATTTCTATTTCGAATCATATTGAAAAGCTTTGTTATGTTAGTTCAATTGCAACGTTGGGACATGACAATAAAATTATTACTGAAGATACCAATTGGAACCCTGAAGCAGATAACAGTGTTTATGCTATTACTAAATATGGTGCAGAAATGGAAGTTTGGCGAGGTTCTCAAGAAGGCTTAAATGCTGTAATTGTTAATCCTGGAGTTATTTTAGGAGCAGGTATTTGGCGTTACGGAACAGGTGTTTTATTTAAAAAAGCTCATAAAGGTTTTAAATATTTTACCTCTGGAACAGTAGGTTTGGTTGCTGTTGAAGATGTTACCAATTTAATGATAAAACTTATGGAAAGTAATGTTATTAATGAGCGTTTTATTATTGTTTCTGAAAACTGGAGTTATAAAAAATTTTTGAAAGCGTTATCTAAAGCTGTGAATTCTAAACCTCCTCAAAAAATGGCTAGTAGTTTTATATTAAATTTAGGCTGGAAACTTGATTGGCTAATCCATAAATTAACTGGTAAAAGAAGGCAATTAACTAAACAGATTGTTCACTCGCTTTCATCTGAAACTTTTTATAGTAGTGAAAAAATCAAACAAACTTTAAACTACAATTTCAAATCTGTACAAGAAAGCATTACTTCTATTGGGATTCATTATCAGAAATAGGTTCCACTAAAAACCCTTTTTGTAGTTTACTTTTTTCTGAGTTTTTTAACAAAGAATCCTTATTAAAAACGGCCCTTATATTTATTTTATTTTTTAATAAAGTAGAATCATTATTAGCGAATACAGCTTTAAGTGAATCTTCTTCTCTTTTAGTTTTTTCTTTCCACTCTTCAGCTTCTAATTCTTTGTATTTAGTTTGAAGAAGTTCTAAACTATCCGTTACTTGATTATAAATCTCTTCATAATCTTTTACATAATATGCATAATATTCATTACTTAAAGCAAATTGTAAACTATCAATTTGATGTTTATTGTAAACGTAATTTTCAATATCTACACCACTATCTACCATCAACTTTTTATTTATAGAACTTGCTGAAGAAATAAGTTTTGCATCAATTATAATATTAACCATTTGTTCCTTAGAAATTAAATTCTTTGGTTTTTTTGGTCCATTAAATTTATTACAAGCTATGAAAGCTAATAGAGGTATTAAATATGTTATAAATCTTTTAAAAATCATCTATTAAAAGTTAATCGTTTAGCTGATTTTACATTATTAAACTTGGCATTTTGATACACTAAATTACCATTTAAAAATGTATGCGTAATTCTAGATTTAAAAGTTGTTCCTTCAAATGGCGACCATCCGCATTTGTATAAAATATTATCTTTATTAACCGTCCATGGGTTATTTAAATCCACTAAAACTAAATCGGCGAAATATCCTTCTTTAATGTAGCCTCTTTTTTCTATTTGAAATAAAATCGCAGGATTGTGACACATTTTTTCAACAATCTTCTCTATAGATATTATACCTTTATGATACATTTCTAACATTGCTGGTAAAGCGTGTTGAACCAATGGTCCACCTGATGGTGCACTAGTATAAACGTTATTCTTTTCGTCAATAGTATGTGGTGCATGGTCTGTAGCTATAACATCAATTCTATCATCCAATAAAGCTTCCCATAATTGAAGCCTATCGCTTTCTGTTTTTACAGCAGGATTCCATTTAATGAGCGATCCCTTTTTATCATAATCTTTATCATTAAACCACAAATGATGAATACAAACTTCTGATGTGATTTTCTTATCCTTTAAAGGAATTTTGTTAGTAAATAAATCTGTTTCTTTACCTGTTGATAGATGAAATACGTGTAAACGTGCGCCTGTTTTTTTAGCCAATTCAATAGCTTTTGATGACGATAAATAACAAGCCTCCTCACTTCTTATGATTGGATGATATTTCATTGGAATATCATCTCCAAACTTATCTATATATTCTTTTAAATTACTTTTTATGGTAGTTTCATCTTCACAATGCACAGAAATAACCATATTGGTACTTGCAAATATTTTTTCTAATATTTTTGGATTATCAACCAACATATCTCCAGTAGATGAGCCTAAAAATATTTTTAACCCTGCAACAGTTTTAGTATCAACTTTTAAAATTTCATCCAAATTATCGTTAGTTCCACCAAACATAAATGAGTAGTTAGCATAAGATGATTTTGCAGCAATTTCAAATTTTTCTTCTAACTTCTTAACTGTTGTGGTTTGAGGATTGGTATTTGGCATTTCGATAAAACTAGTAATACCTCCCGCTATAGCTGCTTTACTTTCGGTTTCAATATTTGCTTTATGAGTTAATCCTGGCTCTCTAAAATGCACTTGATCATCAATAACTCCTGGTATGATATATTTTCCTTCAGCATCAACAACTATTACATCTGATGATTTTGCGCTGATAGAATCACTAATCTGCCTTATAAATTCTCCTTCAATTAAAATATCACCACTAAAAATAGCCCCCTCGTTTACTATTTTAGCATTCTTTATAAGTATTGTTTTTAATTTCATTTTTTCTATTTTTTTAATAGACTTTTTAATTTCATTGAAATAACTCCAAAAATAGCCTCGGATATTATACCTGAGCTTAATTTAGATTCACCAAATATTCTGTCAGTAAAAATAACTGGCACTTCAACTATATTAAATTTCTTTAAATAGGTTTTAAATTTCATTTCTATTTGGAAAGCATAACCAATAAATTTAATCTTATTTAAATCTATAGTCTCCAACACTACTCTTTTGTAACACACAAAACCTGCTGTAGTATCATGAACTTTCATGCCAGTGATTAAACGAACATATTTTGAAGCTAGATAAGACATAAGTACTCTGCTCATTGGCCAATTAACTACGTTTACACCTGTTATATATCTTGAACCTATAGCTAAATCAGCACCATCTGTATGACAAGCATTATAAAGTTTTATAATGTCTGTTGGATTATGAGAAAAATCAGCATCCATTTCAAAGAGATATTTATATGGCCTTTCCAAACACCACTTAAATCCATGAATGTAAGCAGTTCCTAAACCAGATTTTTCTTTCCTAATTTCTAAAAATAACCTTTTTGTGAATTTCTTTTGAAGCTCTTTAACCTTTAATGCTGTTAAATCTGGCGAATTATCATCAACAATGAGTATGTGAATATCATCTGATTGAGAAAATACAGCCATAATAATAGCCTCTATATTATCTATTTCATTGTATGTTGGAATAATTACAACAGTCCCTATCATTATACTTTATTTTGAAACCAAAATTAGTTTTGCAAATGTACATTAATAACCTTTTATTTTTTTTAAATATTCTTCAATAATAAGCCTCGTTTTAAAAAATTATAATAATTTTATGGTATGTTACGTAACATTGTTTCAAACGAATTATTTACCATATTATTGGTTGTTGGTTTAGTAATAGTAGCTATTGCTAAATTGATTGCTCCCAAACGTTTTGAAGATTTTTTAATTGTTTTAGGAAATAATAAATACCTTAAAATTTACGCAAGAGATCAAAAATTCTTTGACACTTTTGATGGCTTATTATTCAGTAATTTAATTCTTTCACTTTCTGTTTTTTCTATCATAATTTACCAAAGTATTTCAGAAACTAACATTGTTTCAATAAACCTTATGTTTAAAATATGCCTTGGTATTGCTACTTTTATATTGATAAAAGTGCTTGTTGAGCGGTTAATTGCTAGCCTTTTTGAAATTGATAAAATAATTGACACTTATCTATTTCAAAAAATTAGTTACAAGAATTTTTTAGGCCTTTTACTCCTTCCTTTAAATGCTTTATTGTTATTTACTTTTAAACCAAATTTAATATTGTTTTATATAATAATCAGCTTATTATTGATAGTTAATATTCTAGGATTAATTAGTTTATTTAAAACCTATCAAAGTTTAATAAAAAACAACTTATTCTATTTTATTTTATATCTTTGCGCACTTGAAATCGCACCCTATGTCTTAATTTACAAGGTGTTTTTTAGTAAATAACCCAATTACTTACTCTTATTATGAAAGTAAAAACTATTTTAGTATCTCAACCAGAACCTAAAATTGAGAACTCTCCGTACTTTGATCTTCAAGAAAAACAACGCGTAAAAATTGATTTTAGACCATTTATTCATGTTGAAGGTGTTTCTGCTAAAGATGTTAGACAACAAAAGGTTGATTTAAATAATTACACCGCAATTATTTTAACAAGTAGAAATGCAGTAGATCACTTTTTTAGGGTAGCTGAAGAAATGCGTTTTAAAGTTCCTGATAGTATGAAATATTTTTGTCAGTCTGAAGCAGTGGCTTTTTATTTGCAAAAATATGTGGTGTATAGAAAACGTAAAATTTACGTTGGTAAACGTTCATTTTCTGAGCTTTCACCATTAATTAAAAAATATAAAGACGAAAAATTCTTGTTACCAAACACAGATAAAGTTAAAGATGAAGTGCCAGAAACCTTAGATGCTCTAGGGGTAAACTGGAAACAAGCTACTTTTTACAAAACTGTAGTAAGTGATTTATCTGATTTAGCTGATGTTTATTACGATGTTTTAGTGTTTTTTAGTCCATCAGGAATTGAATCTTTATTTCAAAATTTTCCAGACTTTAAACAAAATGAAACTCGTATAGCTGTTTTTGGAAACACTACAATAAAAGCTGTTGAAGAAAAAGGCCTACGTGTTGATATTGCTGCACCAACACCTGAAACTCCATCTATGACGATGGCTTTAGAAAAATATATTGAAAAAGTAAATAAAGGGAAATAATAAGTTTACTTCTAATAAAATAAAAAGGGATGATTCAATCAAAAATCATCCCTTTTTTATTTAAAACGCATAACGTTGAGGTCCGCCACGTCTAATTTCCTCACTACAATGTTGCTCAAACTTTTTAAAGTTTTCTCTAAAAGCATTTGATAATTTAAAAGCTGTTGTATAATAAGCCTGATCATTATTCCAAGTTGCTCTTGGGCTTAAAACACTTGTTGGTACACCAGGACATTCTCTTGGTTGAGCCACACCAAAAACAGAATGGATATGATAATTATCGTAATTATATAATCCCAAATCGCCATTTAAAACAGCATTAATCATAGCTCTTGTATATTTTAACTTCATTCGCGTTCCAATGCCATAAGGCCCACCTGTCCAACCTGTATTTACCAGCCAAACGTTTACACCAGCATGAATCATTTTTTTACTCAACATTTCAGCATATTTAGAGGGATGTAAAGGCATAAAAGGCGCACCAAAACAAGCTGAAAAAGATGGCACAGGCTCAACAACTCCTGCCTCTGTACCTGCAACTTTTGCTGTATAACCTGATATAAAATGATAAGCAGCCTGACTAGGAGTTAATTTAGAAATTGGAGGTAATACTCCAAAAGCATCAGCAGTTAAAAAGAAAATATTTCTAGGGTTTCTACCAATAGAGGGCACTTGGATGTTTTCGATATGTTCAATTGGGTAACTAACTCTTGTATTTTGAGTTATAGATGTGTTCTCAAAATTAACATTACCTTTTTTATCAAGAATAACATTTTCTAGAATCGCTCCTCTTTTAATAGCATCATAAATTTCTGGTTCGTTATCTCTTGAAAGATTTATCACTTTTGCATAGCACCCACCTTCAAAATTAAATACTGAATTTTCGTTTGTCCAACCATGCTCATCATCACCAATTAAACTTCTATTCGGATCAGTAGATAATGTGGTTTTTCCTGTGCCCGATAATCCAAAAAATATAGCGGTATCTCCATCTTTACCCACATTAGCACTACAATGCATAGGAAGTGTATTTTTAAACACTGGAAGTATAAAATTTAACGCTGAAAAAATTCCTTTCTTAATTTCTCCTGTATATCCAGTACCTCCAATTAAAGCAATTTTTTTAGTGAAATTTAAAATTGCAAAATTATGCTGTCTAGTTCCATCTTCACCTGGATTAGCCATAAAACCTGGGGCATTAACAACGATCCATTCTGGATAAAAGTTTTTTAATTCCGTTGGCCGTAAAAACATATTATAGGCAAACTGATTACTCCAAGGATACTCATTTATAACACGAATGTTTAACTTATAATTTTCATCAGCGCACGCATAACTATCTCGGACAAAAATCTCTTTTTCAGACAAATAATTTACCACCTTATTGTAAAGCTTATCAAACTTTAAAGGATCAAAAGGAATATTGATATGTCCCCACCAAACTTTATCTTTTGTAATGTCGTCCTTAACAATAAAACGATCTTGAGGAGAACGTCCTGTAAACTCCCCTGTATTAACAGCTAAAGCACCAGACGAGGCTTCTATGCCTTGCCCTTTTTCAATAGCCATATGATGTAACTCTACAGGCGACAATTGATAACATACTTTGGCTTTTTTTATACCATATTGTTCTAACGAAATCGTTGTAGTAGATTGACTAATGCTTTTCATAAATAACATTAAAATTAAATATTAGGCAAAATTAAGACAATTTTTTAAAGCATCTAATAATTATTAGTTGTTTTTAGTTATAATTTTTATGGAATTAATAAAAACTATTCCCCAAGACATGATTAATAATAGTCCGCCTATTGGTGTAATAAAACCGATAGTTTTAAAATCAAAACTTGTTAAGGTATTTGTTGCCAATAAATAAATTGAGCCTGAAAATAAAATTACACCAAACAACACTAAATAAAATAGGATTGTTTTAACTTTATCTTTTATAAATGAGGTACTTCCAATAAAAAGTAATAATAAAGCATGATACATTTGATAACGAACTCCAGTTTCAAAAGTATTTTGAGCTTCTACTGTAATGAGTTGTTTTAACGCATGAGATCCAAAAGCTCCTAAAACAATACTTATCAGGCCTAATAAAGACGCTGTAATTAAAATTTTTTTGTTCATATAATAAATTATTCGTAATAAATAGTTTTAATATTTATTAATTTCGTAAAATTGAATACGTTTCAAGCATTTCAATAATTAAAACAAAACTAGTCAACAAAATCCAAAATGAGAAAGATTTTAATCATAGGTTTAGGGAAATCTACTTCTTTTCTTTTAAAATATTTACTAGATAAATCTATTTCAGAAAATCTATTTATCACTATTGGCGATATCCATATTGAAAAAACTAAGAAAATAATAAATGGTAATAAAAATGCTGAAGCTCTAATTTTGGATGTCTTTAACGATGAAGCTCGCTCAAAAGCCATTGAAAAATCAGATATCGTAATCTCTATGCTTCCTGCACGCTTTCATATTCAAGTTGCAAAAGATTGCATTTTACTTAAAAAACATCTGATAACAGCTTCATATATTAGTGATGAGATGCAAGCTTTAGATAAAGACGCTAAAGCTAACGGACTGATATTTATGAATGAAATTGGTTTAGACCCAGGGATCGACCATATGAGTGCTATGCAAATTTTAGATAAAATTCGAGATAACGGCGGTCATATTATTTTATTTGAATCGTTTACTGGTGGCTTAGTAACTCAAGAAAACGATACCAATTTATGGAATTATAAATTTACATGGAACCCCAGAAATGTAGTGACTGCAGGACAAGGTGGTGCCGCAAAATTTTTACAGGAAGGCACTTATAAATACATTCCTTATAATCGTTTGTTTAGACGAACTGAATTTTTAGACATTGACAAATATGGCCGATTTGAAGTTTACGCAAACCGGGATTCGCTTAAATATCAATCCGTTTACGGATTAGATACTGTTAGAACGTTGTATCGTGGCACCATAAGACGCGTTGGTTTTAGTAGAGCTTGGAATATTTTTGTTAGCTTAGGTATGACAGACGACAGCTATACAATTGATGATAGTGAAAATATGAGTTATAGAGATTTTATAAATGCATTCTTACCCTATAGCCCTTCAGATTCTGTAGAATTAAAGTTACGCCATCAACTTAAAATAGATCAAGATGATATTGTTTGGGACAAACTTATCGAACTTGATATTTTTAACGCAAAAAAACGCGTTGAACTCAAAAAAGCTACACCGGCACAAATACTTCAAAAAATATTAACAGATAGTTGGACACTTGAAGAAAATGACAAAGACATGATTGTTATGTACCATAAATTTGGTTATGAAAAAGACGGAAAAAAATACCAAATAGATGCAAGTATGGTAGTTTTGGGTGATGACCAAACTTATACTGCCATGTCAAAAACAGTAGGCTTACCAGTCGCAATTGCTACACTCGCTATTTTAAATGGTAAAATTAAAACGCCTGGTGTTCAACTTCCAATAAGTAAAGAAGTATATCACCCTATTTTAAAAGAATTAGAATCTTTTGGCATCTCGTTTAACGAAAAACAAGTACCATATTTGGGATACAACCCCCTTAAATAATTAATTTTAGTGACTTACCCTTTGGGTACACTTTTCGTTTCAATCTTTTTATTTAAAAAAATAAAAAGGATTTTCACTTAAATCGCTATCGTAACTCGTTGTTTCAATTTAAAAGTAAATGGTTATTTTTATGTTTTTAAATGAAATCATAATATGGACAAAAAAACAAAAACTATCACTATAGATGGGATTGACAAAAAGATACTTCGAGACTTAATGCAAGATGCTCGAATACCAATTTTAGAAATTGCGCGTAATGTTGGTATTTCAGGAGCAGCGATTCATCAACGCATACGAAAACTAGAAAAATCAAAACTAATCTCTGGTTCAAAATTTATTATTGATCCTAAAATACTGGGCTATTTAACTTTGGCATTTGTTGGTATTTATCTGGATAAAGCTGCCAATACAGATGATGTAATAAGAGCTCTTAAACGCATACCAGAGGTTATTGAATGCCATTACACTACTGGTAATTATAGCCTTTTTATAAAACTGTACAGTTTAGATAACACCCATTTAATGCATATTTTAAACAGAGAAATTCAAACCATTACAGGTGTTTTAAGAACCGAATCTATCATATCACTAAATCAACAAATTGACAGACAGATACATATATAATTAACAAAGTCAAAGTGGTTTCTTACGCAACCTTTTAATATTATTGCATCTTTAATTGGTATAGTAGTTGTTACTATGCTGTAAACTAATTTAATAATTATTTATGAAAAAAACGCTACTGTTATCACTCATTTCTTTGTTACTATCTTATACATCTTTTTCTCAGGAAACAGAACAAGACAACACAACAAATCAAAACTTTAACGAATTAAAACTAAATATGACTAACCTAATTGGATTTAAATGGTTTGATGTAGGCTATGAGCGTACCATAAATGAAGAGTCTTCATTTGGTGTTGGCTTACTTACACGAATTGGTTCTGATAGAGATGATAGTGATGGTTTAGATGAGTACAGAACGTTTTCTATAACACCTTATTATCGACATTTTTTCTCCAACAAATATGCTCAAGGCTTTTTTGTTGAAGGATTTGCTATGATACATTCTGGCGAAGATGAATTTTATAGTTATGACCCAATAACTCAAACCGAAAGTTTTAGAGGTGAAAAATATACAGATTTAGCCATTGGTGTTTCCGCTGGAGCAAAATTTGTTACAAAAAGAGGTTTTATAGCAGAAATATACTTAGGTATTGGTAGAGACATGTTAGAACAAAGTGATATTGAAGTTGTTGGTAGAGGTGGTATTGCCCTTGGTTATAGATTCTAGAAAATCAAAATTTATAAACAAAAACCCAAGCGAATGCTTGGGTTTTTGTTTTATGAGATTCCTAATTTTACAGGAATTTTACATTTTCATCAACCAAGTACGCACATCAACTTCTTGTTTAATAATTTGTCTTAAATCTTCAATTTTTACGCGTTCTTGCGCCATAGAATCTCTATGGCGAATAGTAACGGTGTTATCTTCTAAAGTATCATGATCTACAGTAATACAAAACGGCGTACCGTTGGCATCTTGGCGTCTATAACGTCTTCCAACAGCATCTTTCTCATCATAATCTACATTAAAATCCCATTTTAAATCATCAACAATTTGTTTAGAAATTTCTGGTAAGCCATCCTTTTTCACCAATGGCAATACTGCTGCTTTTACAGGCGCCAAAACACTTGGTAATTTTAAAACCGTTCTTGTTGTACCATTCTCTAATTCCTCTTCAACTAAAGCATTTGAAAAAACCGCTAAAAACATGCGATCTAAACCAATAGATGTTTCTAACACATATGGCACGTAACTTTTATTTTCTTCAGGATCAAAATATTGTAATTTTTTACCTGAGAATTTTTCGTGCTGACTTAAATCAAAATCGGTTCTAGAATGAATCCCTTCCAATTCTTTAAAACCAAAGGGAAATTTAAACTCAATATCAGCAGCTGCATCTGCATAATGAGCCAATTTTTCGTGATCGTGAAAACGATAATTCTCAGCACCCATTCCTAAACTTAAATGCCATTTCATTCGAGTTTCCTTCCAATGGTTATACCATTCAACTTGTGTACCTGGTTTAATAAAAAACTGCATTTCCATTTGTTCAAACTCTCGCATTCTAAAAATAAATTGTCTTGCAACAATTTCATTTCTAAAGGCTTTACCTGTTTGAGCAATCCCAAAAGGAATTTTTAAACGACTTGTTTTTTGAACATTTAAAAAATTTACGAAAATACCCTGAGCTGTTTCAGGTCGCAAGTATAAATCCATAGCATTTTCTGCGGATGCACCAAGCTTGGTTCCAAACATTAAGTTAAACTGTTTAACATCTGTCCAGTTTCTACTCCCTGTTAAGGGGTCTGCTATTTCTAATTCTTCAATTAGTGCCTTAACATCAGCTAAATCTTCATTTTCTAAAGATTTTGCCATTCTGGAAAGTGTAGCGTTCATTTTTTCTTGATACTCAACAACACGCTGATTTGTTGCCAAAAAGTGTTGTTTATCAAAAGTATCACCAAAACGTTTTGCCACTTTAGCGACTTCTTTATCAATTTTGGCTTCGATTTTGGCACAATAATCTTCAATTAAAACATCGGCTCTATATCGCTTTTTAGAATCTTTATTATCAATTAATGGGTCATTGAAGGCATCAACATGTCCAGAAGCTTTCCAAGTAGTAGGATGCATAAATATGGCAGCATCAATACCAACTATATTTTCATTCATCTGTACCATGGCTTTCCACCAATAGTCACGTATATTCTTCTTTAATTCTGCTCCGTTCTGCGCATAGTCATAAACAGCGCTTAAACCGTCATAAATTTCACTACTCTGAAATACGTATCCGTATTCCTTAGCATGCGAAATTACCTTCTTAAATTGATCTTCTTGATTTATCATGCTGCAAAAATATAAAACCACTTCAAACTAATAGCTGGTTTGTTAAAAAAATAACCAGTTGATTCATTAATTTTTATTTAAGTTTACAATACAACATTTATTACACAATGCTTAAACCGCTAATAAACTTATTTTTTCCGGAAGTTTGTTATGCTTGCCATAACTTACTAACTGATAATGAAGATACTATTTGCTTAAATTGTAGACACGATCTACCGGTAACAAATTTCCATTTTGAAGATAAGGATGATGTAATAAAAGTACTTTATGGACGAGCTAAAATAGAAAATGGAACGGCACTTTTTAGGTTTGAAAAAAAAGGATTAGTACAACAACTAATGCACTCACTTAAATACAAAAACAATGAAAAAATTAGTTATATTCTTGGAGATTGGCTTGGAAATGAGTTAAAAACATTAAAAAAATACCAAGATATAGATTTAGTAATACCTGTACCGCTCCATAAAAATAAACTAAAAAAAAGAGGCTATAACCAAGTTACGAAATTTGGACAACAAATATCAAAAGCAATAAACGCAAATTATAACGAGGATATTTTAATTAAGATTACTAATACCAAATCTCAAACTACTAAACAAAGATTAACTCGTTGGAATAATAATGATGAATTATTCGCACTTCAAAATATGGATGCAATTGACAATAAGCATGTTTTATTGGTCGACGACATCATAACTACAGGTGCTACTTTAGAGGCTTGTGTTAATATTTTACAACAAGTTAAAAATGTAAAAATAAGTATAGCTACTATGGCAATAGCATAAGGTATTAGCCGTTATATCTCTAAAATTATGTAGGTTTGTAGAAATTTAAAATTGTTAATGAACAAGACCCTTTCAAATTTTATTTTAGCCTTTATTATTGGCTCTTTTTTTATAAACTGCGCAAACACAGGATCACCAGATGGAGGCCCTAAGGACGACATACCTCCAAGTATTATCAAGTCTCAACCCGAAAATTTTAATACAAATTTTGCTGGCAATGAAATCATAATTTATTTTGATGAATATATAACGATCAAAGATTTAAAAAAGCAGCTAATTATTTCGCCACCCATGAAAACCCAACCAGTGGTCAAGCCACTTAGTGGTGCAAGTAAATATATTTCTATAAAAATTTTTGATACCCTACAGCCAAACACCACATACGCTTTCAACTTTGGAAATAGCATTACCGATAATAACGAAGGAAACCCATATCCATTTTACCGTTATGTATTTTCAACTGGTAACTATATAGATTCACTAACTGTAAAAGGCAATATTGTTGATGCTCTAAAAAAACAACCAGAAACCTTTGTTAATGTTGTCCTTTATGAGGTAGACTCAACCTTTACAGATTCTATTATTTATAAAGAAACCCCTAAATATGTTAGCAATACTTTAGATAGTTTAACTACTTTTTCTATTGAAAATATTAAAGCTGGGAAATACATGTTGATTGCATTAAAAGATAAAAATAGCGATAACAAATTTCAACAAAAAACAGACCAAATAGGATTTTATAAAAGTTTTATAGAAGTTCCAAATGATTCAGTATATACACTCAGATTATTCTCAGAAGAGATTGATTTTAGTGCCAGTAGACCTAAATTGCTTTCTGGCGAAAAAATTGCCTTTGGTTATGAAGGAGACTATAAGAATATGGATATAAGAATCCTTTCGGAAACTCCCGAAGATTTTGAATATCGTATTACAAAAGATGAGAAAGCTGATACTCTTTATTATTGGTTTAAACCAAGAATGAAAGTTGATTCTCTTGTTTTTAAAGTATCTAATTTAAATTTTGATAAAGAATTTACAGTAAAAATTAGTGAACAAAAAAGAGACTCTTTAACTATTAGTAGAACACCATCAGGAACCATTAATTTAGATGAAGATTTTAAAATTATAGGCAATACACCATTTACTAATTTTGATGCTTCAAAAATTATTTTAATTGATAAAGATTCCATAAATATTGATTTTACTTCTGAGTTTGATACTATCACTAATACATTCGCTTTAAGATTTAATAAAACTGAAAATAATGGGTATAAAATGCAAATCCTACCAGAAGCATTTATTGATTTTTTTGATTATAAGAACGATTCTTTAAACTTTACTGTAAGCACAAAAAAGAGTTCAGATTTTGGATATGCTAGATTCACTTTAGTAAATGCTAAATACCCTCTTATTATTCAATTAACTGATAGTGAAGGAAAAGTGAAAATGGAACAGGCAGTTACAAACTCAGATCCTGTTGATTTTTTAAACTTATTACCTGGAAAATATTTTATTAGAGTTATTCATGACACTAATGGGAATGGGAAATTTGATACAGGTAATTATTTGAAAAAAATACAACCAGAGCGTGTTAGTCATTTTCAAGAAATTGAAGTTAGAGCAGATTGGGGATATCAAGAAACACTTCAATTTAAATAATAGTAAAGTTGTCCCTGTCGTCTAAAAACTTAAGTTTATTTCTATACACATCAACATGGCGTTTTTCTAGAGTAACTATTTCAATTTGTTCCTTATTTGGTTTTATAGAAGTTATTTCATTACCTAAAACATCAATCGCTGCAGAGTTACCAGAATACTCGTAATTAACACCATCCTTTCCTACCCTGTTTACACCAATACAATAACACATGTTTTCAATAGCGCGTGCTTTTAATAAAGTATCCCAAGCAGAAATCCTAGTTTTTGGCCAGTTAGCAACATATAATAAAACATCATAATCAGCTACATTTCTGGCCCAAACAGGAAAACGTAAATCGTAACAAATAAGTGGACATATTTTCCAACCTTTATAGTTTATAATCACTTTTTCAGTACCAGCTTTATAAATTTTATCTTCTCCTGCTAATGTAAAAGTATGTCGTTTATCGTAATTTGAAATATATCCTGACGCTTCGACAAATAATAGCCTGTTAAAATAATGTTCGCCCTCTCTTATAACCAAACTTCCAACAATAGCTGAATTCGTTTTTTTAGCAATTGCTTTCATCCAATTTACAGAATCGCCATATAGAGTCTCAGCTACCACAGATGCATTCATTGTAAAACCCGATGTAAACATTTCTGGCAGTACAATAACATCAACTTTATTTGAAATACTTTCTATTTTTTTAGTAAAATTCTGTATGTTTTGTTCGGGATTTTCCCAAACTAAATCAGATTGAATTAGCGCTATTTTTAATTCGTCTTGCATGTCTTAAAATTACACATTTTAAATAAGATTTAAAATTAATTGAGTAATTTGAACCGTTAAAAATATCATAAACTTAATATGCAAAAAAACAAATTCCTTTTACTTATAATAACTGTTTTACTCTATGTCAATTTAATAGAAGCTCAGATAAAATATTTCCCAGACCGAAATGCAAATTGGGAAGTCAAATCTGCATCAAGTTTTAGTATTACAGAAAACACCTTAAAAGAGGCTATTGATTTTGCAATTATTAATGAGTATTCAGGTTCGAGAGATTTACGTATTGCTATTTTAGAAGGTTTTGCAAGAGAACCTTTTCATCAAATCCTGGGTCCTACAAAAAAACGAGGAGGCCCGTCAGGACTTATTATAAAAGAAGGATACATAGTTGCCCAATGGGGTGATACAAAACGTGTCGACATGACCTTTAGTGTTACTAAAAGCTTCTTATCTACCATGGCTGGTTTAGCTGTAGATAAAGGATTGATTAAAAATGAAACAGATAAAGCCAAAGATTATATTTGGGATGGTACTTTTGATGGTTCTCATAATTCTAAAATTACATTTCAACATTTACTGCAACAAAATTCCGATTGGTCTGGTGAAATTTGGGGAGGAAAAGATTGGGCAGATCGCCCACCAAGTGAAGGCAATTTAGATATTTGGAAATACAGAGAACTTAAAGAGCCAGGTACTTTTATGGAATATAATGATGTTCGTGTAAATGTACTTGCATATTCATTACTTCAAATATGGAGAAAACCGCTACCGCAAGTTCTTAAAGATGAAGTTATGGATAAAATAGGAGCCTCAACAACTTGGAGATGGTTTGGTTACGAAAACGCATGGACAACCATAGATGGTATACAAATGAAATCTGTAACTGGAGGAGGGCATTCTGGTGGTGGTCTATTTATTTCAACTGAAGATATGGCTCGTTTTGGCTTGTTATTTTTGAATGATGGCAAATGGAAAAATGAACAAATTATAAGTGAAAATTGGATTAATCATGCAACAAACCCATCAATCCCTAATGTAAATTATGGCTATATGTGGTGGTTAAACAAAAAAGGACCACGCCATTGGGAAAACGTATCTGAAGATATTTATTATGCTGCAGGATTTGGAGGTAACTTTATTTTAATTGATAAAAAACATCATGTTGTAGCTGTAATAAGATGGTTAGAACCCTCTAAAATAGGCGAATTTATGCAAAAACTTACAAAAGCTTTAGACTAAATTTTATTTAAAATATCAGCAGCTTTTTTTAAAGTGTTATCTGTTTTTGCGAAACAAAAACGCAATACTTTGTTATCAAGATTATTTGTGTTAAAAACAGATAAAGGTATTGAGGCTATACCAAACTCTATTGTTAATCGTTTTGCGAAATCTACATCATATTCTTCTGTGATATCTGAATAATCTAACACTTGAAAATAAGTGCCTTTTGAAGGAGTGAATTTAAATCTAGAATCCTTAATTAAATTTAAAAATAAGTCTCTTTTTCTTTGAAAGAAATCTGGTAAATCCAGATAATGTTTTGGCTCTTGCATATAATCTGCGATACCTTTTTGAGTTGGATGATGGATGCAAAACACATTAAACTGGTGTATTTTCATAAACTCTTCCATTAATTCTTTTGGCGCACAACAATATCCAACACGCCAGCCAGTATTATGAAACGTTTTACCAAAAGAACCCGTTATAAAACTTCTAGATTTTAAATCTGAGAACATACACGCACTTTGATGTTTTTCACCATCAAAAATCATGTGCTCATAAACCTCATCACTCAAAACAATAATGTTAGTGTCTTTTGTTATTTCTTGCAACTTCAACATGTCTTCTTTTAAAAAAATAGTTCCCGATGGATTGTGAGGTGTATTAATGATAATCATCTTGGTTCGATTATTTATACATTCCCTCACAGTATTCCAATCTACCGAAAAAATAGGTGCTTTTAATTGTATTGGAATTACAGTACCTCCGTTTAAAATAATTGAAGGTTCATAGCTATCATATGCAGGTTTAAAAATAATGATCTCATCATTGGGTTTAATAAATGCATTGATGATTGTAAAAATAGCTTGCGTAGCACCCGCAGTTACTGTAATTTCATTTTCGGGATGATAACTTGAGTTATAAAGCAGGTGAATTTTTTTTGCAATGGCTACTCTCAATTCTAAATTCCCTGCCATGGGCGCATATTGATTATAGCCCGAATTCATAGCTTTTGAAACTAAATCTACTAGCTTTTGATTGCTTTCAAAATCTGGAAATCCTTGAGACAAATTAATAGCATCGTGTTTTTTAGCCAACCCACTCATAATAGAAAAAATAGTGGTTTCTACATTTGGGAGTTTAGAAATATACTGCATATAATGAGGTTAAACTATTTGTAACTGTTTTAATAATTCCTGTTTATAAAATCGTCCAATAGGGATTTTATAATCTCTTATATAAATGATATTTCCAGAAATCTTTTCTACAAATTTACTATTAATTATGAAGGATTTATGGACTTGGATAAATTCATTTTGGGGTAGTTTTACAGTCCAGTTTTTCAACGAATCAATATAAGAAAACTTTTGTGTTTTTGTAACTACGGTGATGTAATTTCTATCCGATTCAATAAATAAAATAGTATTTAAAATTATTTTATGAAGCGTTTTATCTACGTTTAAAAAAATAGTTTTTCCGTTTTCTTCTATGTGTTTTTTTTGCAATTCTAATCGATCTTTAGCTTTATTTATCGCTTTTAAAAATCTATCAAACGAGAAAGGTTTTACTAAAAAATCAACAATAGTGTCCAGCTCAAAACAATTTACAGCGTATTGAGGGTAAGCTGTTGTCATAATAATTGCTGGTGGGTTATTAATGGTTTTTATAAAATCTAACCCAGACATATCAGGCAAATTTATATCTAAAAAAATAACATCAACTTTTCTGGTAATTAAAAATGAATTAGCCTCAATAGCAGATTTAAAAGTACCCAGTAATTTCAAATTCGGTAGTTTCTCAATAAAATTCTTTAAAATTTTTTGAGCTGGAATTTCATCTTCTACAATAACACAATTCATCTCAAATCTAATTTTAATGTCACTTTAAATCTTGCATCTTTTTCAATAGAAAAAGTGTAGGTATCTTTATAAATAAGTTTCAATCTTTTTTCTAAGTTTTGAAGCCCAATTTTAAAATCATTGGAACTTACTTTTTCTAAGCTAAAATCATTTTGGCAATTGAAATTTAAATTCCCTTCTTCAACTAAAATATCTATAATGATGTTACTATTTAAAGCACTATGCTTAAAAGCATTTTCAATAATTGTAATTAGAAGCAATGGTGCTATTTGATACTGAAATGAATCAATAGATTTTGTATACTGAATTTGTTTTACGCCTTCTGTTCTAATTTTTTGAAATTTGATATAATTATCTATAAACTGAATTTCTTTTTCTAAAGAAATTGTTTCGTCATTACTTTCGTATAAGACGTGTTTCAAATTATCTGAAAGCATCAAAATGAGTTCAGGTGTTTCTTTAGGTTTTTCTAATGAATACGAATAAATAGTATTCAAATTATTAAATAGAACATGGGGGTTTATTTGAGATTTTAAAAATTTAAGCTCCATTTCGGCATGTTCCTTTTTAACTTTCACTACCTCTTCCTGTTCATCTATAAATCGATACAAAATCCATATAAATGAAAAGAAAATAAGCGGCACCAACGTTTGCCATAAATAATCACTTAAACATTTAGGTAAACTACAGCCGCATTGAGCAAAAGCATAACAATAAAGCTGTGTTGCAAAAAATGAAATGGCTGCAAAAACAAATACATAAAGTGCATACAACTTCTTTCTAACAAAAAAGGGTAACAAAAAAAAGTTGTTGATGTAAACAATGACTACTAAAAGCGAAACATATTGTAAAAACGGATTTTCTCTCCAATAATAATCTGAAAATAAAAACAGTGATACAAATACGAACAACATCCAAAAAAGGATATGAACTAATATTTGTGATATATGTTTATTAATTAATGTCATGTTTTAAATGTAGTTAGAAAAGCTAAAATCATCAAACAATATGTATAAAAGTAGGTTTTGTATTTTCAAACAACCAAAAAAAAGACGTTTGTAAACTTAAGTATGTTGTTTGTAAACTTAATTGGTTAAACTTATAAAACAGTAATAAGTTTGGTTTCATGAACAATCAAAAAAATGAAACGAACAGTAACAATCGTAATTTTATTTCTTAGCATACAATTTTCATTGGCACAAACTTTAAATCATCTTAAAAAAGATGAAAAAGGCAACGAAATATTACTTGGAGAAATAAAAAAAAACGGCTTAACCAATAACTCATTTAACGAATGGTTTTCTGAAAATTATAACGAATATTCAATTAATAAAAGTATCGTTAAACAATTAAAAGATTCCTTAAACACATATGATATTAACGTGTTTTTAGGAACTTGGTGTGGAGATAGCAAACGTGAAATCCCAGTATTTTATAAAATTTTAGAAGCTGCAAAATTTCCAGAAAACAAACTACAAGTTATAGCTGTTGATAAAACCGAAGAAGCTTACAAACAAAGTCCTAATCACGAACAAAAGGGTCTAAATATTCATCGAGTACCTACTTTTATTTTTTATAAAAACGGTTTGGAGGTTAACAGAATTGTAGAATCTCCGCAAGAAACTTTGGAGCGCGACATATTAAAAATTGTTACTAATAATAAGTATACTTCAAAATACATGGCAGCCAATTACATGCACTATTTATTAAACACTAAATATATTGACAGCCTAAAATTAGATGAGTTGATTTTAGTTTCAAGACTTACTGAATTTGTACAAGGAAGCAGAGAATTAAATACGTTTGGATATTCACTTTTACGTTCTAATCAAATTGAAAAAGCGCTTTACATTTTTGACTTGAATACTAAAATATTCCCATACAAATACAATGTATATGATAGTTTGGGTGAAGCCTATTTTGTTGCTAAAAATTTTAAAGATGCTTTAAAAAACTACTTCAAAGTTTTGAGTTTAAATCCTGATGATAAAAATGCCATTGAAATGATTGAGAAAATAAAAACAGTTATGTAATAACTAAACAATATTCATTTTTTTCAATAAAAATGACGCATTCATGTTTTTACAAATACCTTGTTTTAAAGTATAATCAAAATGAAGCTCATCGTTTAATATTTCTGCATCAAAATAATAATTTTTAACATCACTTAATTCATTTTCAATCTCACATAAACTCAAATCGTGTGTAGCTATAATACCAGTAGCATTTGAGGCTACTAATTTTTCAACAAATTTTCTAGAACCAATAGCTTTATCAGTGCTATTGGTTCCTTTTAAAATTTCATCTAGAATAATAAAATAAGGCTCTTTTTTAATCGCATCAACAATGTATTTTAATCGCGTTAATTCAGAAAAGAAATACGAACTATCATCTGTTAAAGAATCAGAAGTTCGCATACTTGTAATCAACTTTACTGGTGCATATTTACTGGATTTAGCACAAACTGGCAACCCAGTATTTGCCATCACAATATGAAGTGAAACCGTGCGTAAAAAAGTACTTTTTCCCGCCATATTTGCACCTGTAACAATAAAAAATTGTTCTTTTTGAATGACTAAATCACTAGTAACTCGTTTTTCTTTTTTTAATAAAGGATGCCCTAATTCTTCGGCTTTTATAACTAATCCTTTTAAATCAATTTCAGGAAACACAAAATCTGGATGATTATAAGCGTAATTACCAAGTGAATTATAGGCATCAAAAAAAGAAACCACTTCAAACCAATCGGCAACTTTATTAGCATGCAGTTGTATCCATTGTTCAATTTCAAAACTGTTTTTGATGTCTGATAAAAAATAGCCATTGCCAAAAATAGCACCAATCAAATTATTACGATTATCTAAAGCGTCTAATGATTTTGAAAACGCTTTAAAAATTGCCGAAGCTTTTTTGTCAATAGATTGAATTTGCAACTGCTTTTCTTTTAATAATTCTGAAGAAAATGATTCTTTTTCAATCAAATTCAAGAGCAAAGCATATTGTCTAAACGTGCCTCTAACTTTATCAGTATTCGATGCTAGGATGTTTATTTTTTTCAGATAACTTCCTGTAATTATTAAACCAATTAGCAACCAGTATCCAATAATTCCGGGATTTGTGATAAATTTTAAAACAATCAGCATAAGAAGAATGATGGAAATTATAGTAAAAACTAAAGGCAACAAACGCATGTATTTTGGCAAAAATGTTTTGTGGTTTTTTAACCAACTTATAATTTTTGGGGCAGGCGTTTCAACTTCAACTAAACTAGCAGTTGCAGAAAATTGCTGACGCCAATTTATTTTATCACTTAGCTCTTTTATAGCTTCTTGTCTTGAAACAATATCATTAATATTATTAGCTTTTAAAACCCTTGCTAACTCTTGAGCTCCTTCTTTTATTGAAGTCCTGTTTATAAATTGAAAGAATGAGCCTCTTCCAAACAAATCGATATCTAAACTATAAAAGTGATTTCCATCCTGAAATTGAAGTCCCTCATTTCTGTTATAAAAATGACCTGAAGCTATTTCGATTTCATCTTCATTAATTTGAACAAGTGCTTTGTTTAAGGCTTTTTGAGTTTTTAAATCGGTGTATTTTGAAAGTAAAAAACCAAAAACCACCATCCCTGTTAAAACTATAATAACCGCAAATTGCCACTTATAAAAAGTAATATAAACACCGAAAAATGTTAGTGTAAAAACCGCTAATCGATAGATGCTAAAAAGTGTTATCTTATTGGTCAGTTTTTTTACTGATTCTGTATAAATTTCTAAGTATTTTTTATAGTATGTTGAAGGACTATTCATTTGTTTTAATTCTGATATAAAGAAACAAAAAAGCCCTGAAAAATTCAGAGCTTTTTATAATATTTAAATTTGTTTTAATCTCTACCTCCAAATACTTGTAGTGCCCAATATAACAAAGATGCTAATGCACCAATAGCTGCAACTACATAAGTTCTTGCTGCCCATTTTAAGGCATCCTCAGACCCTAGATATTCATCTGGAGATACGATATTTTTATTTTTTAACCAAGCCAAAGCTCTGTTACTTGCGTCGTATTCTACAGGTAAAGTGATAAAACTAAACAAGGTTGCAAACCCCATAAAAGCAACACCAGCTGCAGCAACCCACCAACCTAAACCAAGGCCTGCGGCACCACCAAGCACCAAACCACCAATAATTAACCACTGAGACATTCCTGAAGTTACACTTACAACAGGCACCAAACTAGAACGCATTTGTAACCAACTGTAAGCTTTTGCGTGTTGCACGGCATGTCCGCACTCATGCGCTGCAACTGCTGCAGCAGCTGCATTACGTTGATTATAAACAGCTTCACTTAAGTTAACCGTTTTATTTTTTGGATTGTAATGGTCTGTTAATTGACCAGGTGTTGAGATAACCTCAACATCCCTAATACCATGATCTGCCAACATTTTCTCAGCAATTTCAGCACCACTCATGCCATTTCTTAATTGTACTTTGGAGTACTTTTCAAACTTCCTTTTTAACGTATTACTTACTAACCAACTTAATAAAGTAATTGCACCAATTAATATATAATATCCTAACATTTTTTTTATTTATGATTATTTAAATTAAAGATAACAAAAATAACGCCAATTTTATAATATGAAAGTTTGTCAGTGTTAATTATTTCTTATCATGTTTTATTTAAAAAATAATAAGATAAAAGAAGATATGAGTGTTACAGCATTTGCAAAAATCATTGATGGACTCTCTTTAAGAAATCCATAAACTAACCACATAAAAATACCTAAAAAAAACATGAGCAACATGGGGAATGACAAAATTGAAACGTCCTTAGTTTTCCATGTTTTATAAACTTGTGGCAGAAATGCAGTTGTGGTTAAAATAGCTGAAATAAAGCCTATTATTTCCATGCTTTAATCCAATAAATTTATTGAACTCACCATAAAACGACCGTTAACAATTTCGCCTTCTACTTCAGCTTTTCTAATAACTTCGCAAAAACCAGTAAGTTCATCGTGTGCATCTCCAAAATCGTCAATATTTGCACCGTTTACAAAATAAGCTTTATCATTAATTCGAACTGCTAAATCGCAACCTTTTTGAGATGTTAATTCAAACTGACACTGGCCACAAGACAGCTCAACAATTTCTTTTTTAGAAGTTTGATTCTTGCACGAGAAACTCAACAACAAAATACCTAATAAGATTATTTTTTTCATAACGTTTTAATTAATTGCATGTCTGATTAGGTAGGGAATTACAAAATGGTTAACCTAATATTGGTTATCCAACAATATTTACAATTTTACCCGGAACTACAATCACTTTTTTAGGCGTACGCCCTTGTAATTGTTCTTGTGTTTTTTCATTTGCCATTACTGCAGCTTCTATAGCTTCTTTACTCATATCCATTGGTAATTCTAACGTGAAACGCATTTTACCGTTAAATGAAATGGGATAATTTTTACTGCTTTCAACTAAATAACTAGCATTAAATTTTGGAAATGGTGCTGTTGAAATAGATTTGTTATTCCCAAGCTGATTCCATAATTCTTCAGCTATATGTGGTGCATACGGTGAAATCAAAATCAATAAAGGTTCTAAGATTTCTTTTGATGTACATTTTTGAGCCGTTAACTCATTTGCTGCAATCATGAAGGTTGAAACCGACGTGTTGAATGAGAAATTCTCGATATCTTCCTCTACTTTTTTTATGGTTTTATGAAGCGTTTTTAAATTATCTTTTGATGGTTCTGCATCATTTACAAGCAATCCATTTTCGCCAACATATAATTTCCATAGTTTTTTAAGGAAACCATGAACGCCTGTAATACCAGCCGTATTCCAAGGTTTGTATTGCTCTAATGGGCCTAAAAACATTTCGTATAAACGTAAACTATCCGCTCCATAATCGATACAAATCTGGTCTGGATTCACGACGTTGTATTTTGATTTGGACATTTTTTCTACCTCTCGCTTTACTTTGAAAGTTCCATCTTCTTCACAAATAAACTCCGCTTTTTTATATTCTTCTCGCCAGTTTTTAAAAGCTTCAATATCTAATTCATCTGATGCATTTACAAAAGAAACATCTGCATGAAGTTGATATTCGCCAAAACTTAATTGTTCTATTTTTACTTTAACAGGATCCAAAGTTCCAATAAATGAACTTAAACTTGGCAATTTAAAATCTTTTGCAATATCTCTCAAGCTTATATCCTCATGTAAAGATTTTTCATAATAATTTTTAGAACAAAAGATACTTGGAAACTTAGAAGATATTTGATTTAAATAATCCAAATTATCATTATGACGTGAGGTTTTTGGCCAAATTAAAGATATTTTATAAACAAATGCACTAGTCCCCAAAATCATTCCTTGATTAATCAGTTTTTTAGCAAACTCATCCACAGGCACTTCACCTTTATCAAACAAGAATTTTTGCCAAAAACGCGAGTACAACAAATGCCCTGTAGCATGTTCACTTCCGCCTATGTATAAATCGACATCTTTCCAATAGTTAAGCGCTTCTTTACTGGCAAACTCCTCATTGTTTTGAGAATCCATATAGCGGTTAAAATACCAAGAACTTCCTGCCCAACCTGGCATGGTGTTAAGTTCTAAAGGATGAATGGTTTTATTATCAATTAAGTCGTTAGAAACAACTTCATTTTTATTGGTGTCCCAAGCCCAAACGGTAGCGTTTCCTATAGGTGGCTCGCCGGTTTCGGTTGGTAAATATTTTTCAACTTCTGGTAAACGTATTGGCAAATGTTTAGCATCAATCATTTGCGGCATCCCATTTATATAATACACAGGAAATGGTTCGCCCCAATAACGCTGACGCGAAAACACAGCATCACGCAAACGATAATTGGTTTTTCCTTGACCTTGACCTAGTTTTTCTAGTTCTTGAATGGCTTTTTTGGTAGCTTCTTTATAGTTTAATCCGTTAAGGAAATCGCTGTTTGCAATAACAACATTATCTTTTGAAGCATAAGCTTCTTGAGAAATATCGGCATTCTCAAAAATATTAGGAATAGGAATATTAAAATGTTTTGCAAAATCGTAATCACGCTGGTCACCACAAGGCACAGACATAACTGCTCCTGTTCCGTAGCCTGCTAATACGTAATCGCCAATCCAAACCGGAATGGGTTGTTTTGTAAACGGATGTTCTGCATATGCACCAGTAAACGCACCCGAAATGGTTTTTACATCTGCTATTCTATCGCGCTCACTACGTTTTGCGGTAGCTTCAATATAAGCCTCAACCTCAGCTTTTTGTTCTTGGGTTGTTATTTTTGATACTAATTCGTGTTCTGGAGCAAGTGTCATGAAAGAAACCCCAAAAATGGTATCTGGTCTGGTTGTGAAGACTTCAATAACCTCACTATGATTTTTTAAATTAAAAGTTACCGCAGCACCAACCGATTTTCCTATCCAGTTACGTTGCGATTCTTTTAAAGAATCTGTCCAATCTATAGTTTCTAAACCTTGCAGTAAACGTTCTGCATACGCAGAAATTCGCATACTCCATTGGGTCATTTTTTTACGTATTACTGGATGCCCACCACGTTCTGAAACGCCATTTACAATTTCATCATTTGCTAAAACGGTTCCTAAAGCTGGACACCAGTTAACTTCGGTTTCAGCTAAATAAGTTAGTCTGTATTGTAATAATATTTGTTGTTGTTTGACAGCATCAAAAGCTTTCCAATCTTCAGCAGAAAAAGTTGCAATAGCGTCATCGCAAACCGCATTTACTTTTGAATTTCCTTCCGAAGAAAAAATGTTTGTTAATGTTGAAATGTCTTCAGCTTTATTCGAATCGTTATTATACCAAGAATTGAACAGTTGAATGAAAATCCATTGTGTCCATTTGTAATAACTCGGGTCTGATGTTCTAACTTCTCTGCTCCAATCGAATGAAAAACCAATTTGGTCTAACTGGCGACGATACGTTGCAATATTAGTTTCGGTAGTAATTGCTGGATGTTGCCCTGTTTGAATGGCATACTGTTCCGCAGGCAAACCAAAACTATCGTACCCTTGCGGATGCAACACATTAAACCCTTGATGACGTTTGTAACGCGCATAAATATCGGAAGCAATGTACCCTAACGGATGCCCAACATGTAAGCCAGCACCACTTGGATACGGAAACATATCTAACACGTAAAATTTAGGTTTTTCGCTTTGGTTTTCGGCTTTAAAGGTTTGGTTTTCTGCCCAATATTTTTGCCATTTGGCCTCTATCTCGTTAAAATTGTATCTCATTATAGTCTTTTTCTCCTTACAATGACGCAAAGTTACTCTTTAAATAGAAAAAACTAAAAGCAATTTGAATTACTTGCAAGTATTTTTATAATTGTATATTTATGGTAGACTATTGTTAGGGTTTTATGGATGAAAAAATTGGCTTAGTTTTATCTGGAGGTGGTGTTAGAGCCATTGCCCATATTGGGTTAATTAAAGTATTGCTTGAGCACGGAATTATTCCAAACGATATATCAGGCACTAGCGGAGGCGCTTTAGTTGGCGCACTTTATGCTAATGGTTATGATGCCAACGAAATGATTCGTTTTTTTAAGGAAACGCCTATTTTGGATTTTTCATTATACGCTATTAAGAAACCGGGTATTTTGGATAGCGAGAAATACGAAAAGTTTTTTAAAAAGTATTTTGATGAAAATGATTTTAAAGCTTTAAAATATCCTATGACTACCACTGCTACAAACCTATTAACAGGAAAACTAGAATATTTTAGTCAAGGCGAATTAATTAAACCACTCATTGCATCGTGTGCCATACCGCCTTTGTTTTCACCATTAAAAATCAATGACAACTTTTATTCTGATGGTGGCATTTTAAATAATTTTCCTGTTGAACCTCTCAAAAAGAAAAAAATAACAAAAATTATTGGAAGTTTTGTAAATCCTATAACGTCCATAAAAGAGTCTGACATCAATACCTCTTTAAAATTAATCTATCGCGTATATCACCTAGGTTTAGAAGCTAATAACCTTAAAAAATTTAAATTGTGCAATTATGTTTTTGAACCAAAACCTATTGATAAAATTGGAACCTTAGAAACAAAAAGTATTGATACTGCTTTTGAAATTGGTTACAATCATGCAAAAAAAGAAATTGATCAAATCCTTTCCTCACTCAAATTATAAAAAAATAGATTTCAAATTTTTACCTTCGTAACGACTTTAAAAATATTAAAACATTTTTTTGACAAAAAACACTACTAAAGCGCATTTAGCTCTGCTAGGTGCTAATATTATTTACGGTGCTAATTATATAATTGCCAAAGGTATTATGCCAAATAAAATTGGTCCTTCAGCATTTGTTTTTATTAGACTCTCTTGTTGTGCCCTATTATTTTGGGTTATTAAGTTTCTGTTTATTAAGGAAAAAGTTGAAAAAAAAGACTTGTTTAGGCTCGCGCTTTGCGGTTTGTTTGGTGGTGCTTTAAACCAAATGTTGTTTTTTCATGGCATAAACTTAACCTCACCTATTGATGCCTCCATAATTCAAACATCAAACCCCATTTTGGTTTTAATATTTAGCCTCATTATTTTAAAAGAACAGCTTACTAGAAATAAAATAACTGGAATTACTATTGCTGCTGTTGGTGCTATTTTTTTAATTTTGTATGGTAATAAAGCACAAGGTTCTAGTTCGTTTTTAGGCAATCTATTTGTTTTTCTAAATGCTTGCAGTTATGGCTTATATTTGGTTATTGCTAAAACACTTATGCAAAAATATCATGCAATAACGGTAGTAAGTTGGGTGTTTTTATTCGGTTTTATATATGCTTTCCCTATTGGGATAAACGATTTTTTAAATACTGATTTTAAAAGTTTCACAACAAACACCTATTTAACTGTTGGCTATGTGGTTTTATTTACTACTTTTTTCGCATACCTTTTTAATATTTACGCACTAAAATATCTATCACCAGCTGTAACTAGTAGCTACGTATATTTACAGCCTGTAGTTAGCTTTTTTATGGTTAGTACACTTGCTTATGTTTTTATGCAAAGTGATTATGCCCAAGATATAAGTTTAATTAAAATACTAAGTTGTATCCTTGTTGCCGCAGGTGTTTATATTGTTAGTAAACCCAAAAAAAATAAATCTACTTAAAAGAATATTAAAAGTTTAAACGTTGTAAACAGTATTGAATTATTTTTCTTTGTTATTTTTACATCGTTAATTCAATATTTATGAGCTCATCTTTCGAAAAACACCAAAAACGTAGATTAATATCTTCTTACTTTTCTGTGGTATTAAGCATTGCTTTGGTATTGTTTTTATTGGGTTTATTAGGCATGTTAGTTTTAAATGCAAAAAAAGTATCCGACCATTTTAAAGAACAAGTAGTTGTTACCATCTATTTAAAAGATACCGCTAAAGAAGTTGAAACCAAACAACTCGAAAAAAGTTTAGCTATGGCAGACTATGTAAAATCTACCGAATATGTTTCAAAAGAACAGGCCGCTGAATTTATGAAAGCTGATAACGGTGAAGATTTTATGGATTTTGTAGGTTATAATCCACTACAAAACTCTATTGATATACATTTGAAAGCAGATTTTGTAACCTCTGAGCATCTTGAAAAAATTTCAGCAGAAGCGTTAAATAAAAATTTTGTTGACGAAGTAACTTATGATAACGATTTGGTAAACTTAATGAACGAAAACGTTAAAAAAATAAGTTTTTGGGTGTTGGTTATTAGCTCTATTTTTACTTTAATTGCAGTTTTATTAATAAATAGCTCTATAAGATTAGCAGTTTATTCCAAACGTTTTACTATTAAAACCATGCAAATGGTTGGAGCAACAAAACAGTTTATTCGGCGTCCGTTTGTATGGAAAAGTGTACGTTTGGGTATGATTGGAGCCTTTTTAGCACTAACAGGAATGGCTGTTGTGCTATACTATTTAAATAAGACATTCACAGATTTACAGTTGTTAAGTAATCCTATTTTAGTAAGCTTATTATTTGTTTTAATTTTTACTTTAGGTATTGTTATCACTTGGATTAGTACCCATTTTGCTACCCAACGTTTTTTGAATTTGAAAACTGACGAACTTTATTATTAGTTGATTTGAAAACAATTTATTAAATTCTTAACAATAGTATTTTAAATAAATGTATTAATTTGTAATACAAAAAATTAATTATGGGAGAGAAAAAACGAAAAGAAGACCTTAAACCAATTTTTGTGTTTGGAAAGAAAAACTATAAATTCATGTTTATTGGTTTAGCAATTATTGCTCTAGGTTTTATTTTAATGTCTGGCGGCGGTAGTGAGGATCCCAACGTTTTTAATCCTGAAATTTTTAATTTTAGACGTATACGTTTGGCTCCTATGTTAGTTCTTATTGGATTTGGTTTTGAGATTTATGCTATTTTATTAAATCCTGGTAAAGAATAATTATTTAATTAATGATTTAGCAAAGTTTATTGCGATCTCTTTAACATACTTCTCACTATTTTTTATAGCATCATCTAAATTTTTGGAATAATTAATTACAGCATCGGTATAATGGATTCCAAAATTTTCACTACTATTTTCATCTAAGTCTAGAGCGCCACAAAAGGTTGCAACTTTTATGTTTTTTGCTTTAGCTGAAGCTAAAACACCTTTAATTGTTTTACCCGATAGTGTTTGAGAATCTAACTTACCCTCTCCAGTAATAATCCAATCAGAATCATAAATCTTTTTATCAAATTCAATTAATTGTTTTACCAAATCAATCCCTGATTGTAATTCGGCATTTAAAAAAACTATCGAACCTGCTCCCATTCCTCCAGCCGCTCCACTTCCCTTTATTATTTGAACATCTTTATTAAACTGTTCTGAAAATAATTTAGAGATATGCTTTAAACCATTATCTAAAAGCGCTATCTCTTCTTTAGAAGCTCCTTTTTGCGGACCATAAATATATGCAGCACCTTGTAAACCGTGTAAAGGATTTTTAACATCGCATGCAACCTTAAATTCAATATCATTCAGATTTCCAATGACATTATCCGTTTTTATATGATGAATTTTAGATAGATTTTTACCAATTGGGCTTAACTCAAACCCATTTTTATCTATAAACTTGTAACCTAAAGCAGCAGCCATTCCCACACCACAATCATTAGTAGCACTACCTCCAATACCAAGAATAATTGTTTTAACACCCCTTTTAATAGCATCTAAAATAACTTCCCCTGTGCCAATAGTAGTTGTGTAATAACAATTTTGCTCTTCCGCCTTTAAAAGAGCCAAGCCTGAAGCTGCTGCCATTTCAATAAAAGCAGTTTTAATGTTATCTATATATAAATATGAAGCTTTTGTAGTTCTAAAAAGCGGGTCGTTAACTTCTAAATTTATAAGTTCACCTTTTAAATGATATTCTAAAATTTCTATAGTACCATCACCACCATCAGATAGTGGTAAGTTTAAAATTTCAGAATCAGGCAGTATCATTTTTATAGTTTGCTCAACAATTTTGCAAAATTGCAAACCTGTTAAAGAGCCTTTAAATTTATCTGGTGCCAGTATAAATTTCATCTGTTTAAATTTATTAGTACTTTTAGTTCTACCAAATATAAGCATTATGGAAATTTTAATAGCCTTACTAGTAATTGTTTTATTGATGATTATAGCTGCTTCAAAATACAAATTTCATCCTTTTTTATCATTATTATTAGCAGCTATAGTAATGGGTTTTGTAGGTGGTCTAAATGAAGAAGAAATAATAACAACTCTTACTTCAGGTTTTGGAAAAACATTAGGAAGTATAGGCATTATTATAGCTTTTGGAACCATCATAGGTGCCTATTTAGAAAAAAGTGGCGGCGCAAAAACTATGGCAAATTGGGCTTTAAAAACTATTGGTAAAAACCGATCAATTTTAGCCATGAATATTACCGGGTTTATTGTTTCGATACCTGTTTACTGCGATTCGGGATTCATTATACTTTCATCGTTAAATAAAGCAATAAGTAAACATAATAAAATTCCATTAGCTGTTTTATCTGTTTCATTAGCTGCTGGTTTATATACAGCACATGTTTTTGTACCACCAACACCTGGGCCATTAGCTGCTACTGCTGCTTTAAATGCTGATTTAGGTTTAGTGATACTTTTGGGGCTAGCAGTAGCATTTCCTGTTTCAATGGTTGGCTATTTTTGGGCAAAATATCTTCAAAAAAGATATAAAAACAACCCAATAATTTCAGATATCATAGATAATGATTATGAAATAGATTTAAAATCTAATAAAATTCCTAAAACAACTGAAGCTTTTATGCCTATCATAATTCCAATTATTTTAATAGCATTAAAATCCATTTCAAATTATCCAACGCATCCTCTAGGTGAAGGCATTATCTCTAAAATCGCTAATTTTTTAGGCAACCCTGTAATTGCTCTTTTAATTGGTGTATTTCTTGCATTCAAATTAAAAATAAATATAAAAGATGCTATACATTTTAATTGGGTAACCAGTGGTTTAAAAGAAGCAGGTATAATTATTTTAATTACTGGAGCAGGTGGTGCTTTTGGAGCTATTTTAGAAACTACAGGTGTAGGGGATATTATTGGCAGTCGTTTTTCTAAACTTAATTTAGGTTTATTTATACCATTTATTATTGCAGCTATTTTAAAAACAGCTCAAGGTTCATCTACGGTTTCCATAATTACTACGGCAGCAATTATTGCTCCCGTTTTAGAATCTTTTGGTTTAGATTCATCTTTAGGACGCGCTTTAACAGTACTTGCCATTGGTGCAGGTGCTATGACAGTTTCTCATTTAAACGATAGCTACTTTTGGGTAGTTGCTCAATTTTCAGAAATGGACACTAAAACAGCTATAAAGACACAAACAGTTTCTACATTATTTCAAGGCTTATCTGGAATTGTTATAATCATGATTATCGGATGGATTTTTATTTGAACATTTTACAAAAACACACTATGTTTGTTTTGAGTTAATAGCTATTTTTACCTGATGAATATAATTGACGCCATAATACTTGGAATTATTCAAGGACTTACAGAATTTTTACCTGTCTCATCAAGTGGGCATCTAGAACTCGGAAAAGCTATTTTAGGAGATCATTCTGTGCCAGAAGAAAGCTTACTTTTAACGGTAGTTTTACATTTTGCAACGGCTTTAAGCACCATTGTTGTTTTTAGAAAAGACATTTTAAGTCTTATTAAAGGAGCTTTAGAATTTGAATGGAATGAAGATTTACAATTCATTTTAAAAATTGCTATTTCTATAATTCCAGCTACTGTTATTGGTCTTCTATTCGAAAAAGAATTAGAACAACTTTTTAGCGGAAATATTTTACTGGTAGGTTGTATGCTAATTGTTACTGCTGTTTTATTATTTTTAGCAGAAAAAGCTAAAGACACCAATAAAAAAGTATCCTTTAAAAATGCCTTTATAATTGGAGTGTCTCAAGCTATTGCTATGCTACCTGGTATTTCTAGATCTGGGGCAACAATTTCCACCTCGGTTTTATTAGGAAATGATAAAACTAAAGCAGCCCGTTTCTCTTTCTTAATGGTAGTACCTTTAATAATTGGAAAAATTTCTAAAGATATTTTTAGTGGAGATTTAACTTATGAAAGCGGAAACTTTACCACGCTAGCTATAGGTTTTTTTGCAGCATTTATTGCAGGATTATTTGCTTGTACCTGGATGATAAGCTTAGTTAAAAAAAGTAAACTTACTTATTTTGCTATTTATTGTGTAATTGTTGGCATTATAGCTATTACATTTTCATTGTTGAACTAATATGAAAACATCCGAAGATTATCTTTCTGGACAAGTGCTTCTAATAGATAAACCTTTAAACTGGACCTCTTTTCAAGTAGTAAATAAATTGCGTTGGGAAATACGGCAAGCTTTCAAAATAAAAAAAATCAAAGTGGGTCACGCTGGTACTTTAGACCCATTAGCAACAGGCTTATTAGTTATTTGCACAGGAAAAATGACCAAACAGATTGATACGTTTCAAGGACAAATAAAGGAATATACCGGAACCATAACTTTGGGCAGCACGACCCCTTCTTTTGATCTAGAAACAGAAATAAACGAAACCTTTGCAACCAACCATATTACAGAAGCACTAATCCATCAAACTACGAAACAATTTATTGGTGATATTCAACAATTTCCTCCCGTGTTCTCAGCATTAAAAAAAGATGGAAAACGATTGTATGAATTTGCAAGATCTGGTGAAGAAGTAGAAATTAAATCTAGAATGGTTAACATTTCCTTATTCGAAATCACTAAAATTGATAGTATAAATTTAAACTTTAAAGTAGTTTGTAGTAAGGGTACCTATATCCGATCATTAGCTAACGATTTTGGTAAAGCATTACAATCTGGGGCACATTTATCAGCTTTAAGACGCACAAAAATTGGGGATTTTAATGTTAAAAAAGCTACTACAATTGATATATTTATTGATACCCTAAAAGCTTAAAAAAAACCAAATTCCTTTATTTTACGTATATTTCGTAAACCTATTTATTTGACATTAAAGATTTGCACCTAACAAATCAACATAAAGCCCTTTTAATTACTTGCTTCCTATCTGGAAGTGTTGTTTTGTCTGTCTTTAATTTAAGTCTTAAAAAACAGAGTAAATTTATAACTGAAAGCTATTATCAAGTAGAACCAGAAAAAGAACTTACACAAAAAGAAATAAAAATTATTGAAGCTTTAGAAAAACTAAATAATACTAAAGCAGAAACTAATAATGCTTTTAATGAAAGTGAAAAAGCAAATAATCATTTCGCTCAAGCTTATAAAACTATTGCCCCTCCTGAAGATTATGTTCCAAAAACAAATAATCAATCTGATGGCCCAAATAACGCCCAAAGAAGTTATGAGTATGATGGAAATTCTAAATTAAAAGAAGAAGAACTTTCAAAATTTAGTAAATTCAATGAACTTCTAAAAAAACAGAAATCAGATGGTAATAATTCAAAAAGTACTATTAGTTTTTCATTAACAGATAGAAAAAAAGTATACATCCCCATTCCTATTTACCTTTGTGAAGTAGATGGAAAAATTGTTGTTACTATTAAAGTAAACTCTCAAGGCAGTGTTACAGATGCTTATTTGAATACCTCATCAACCTCAAATAATGAATGTTTAATTGAACATGCTGTTGAATATGCTAAACAATCACAATTTAGTACAGATACTTCTAAACAAAACCAAATAGGCACCATAACCTTTTATTTTACAGGTAAACGTTAAGTTTTTGTTATTAACTTTACTAAATAGAAATTTCCCAATTAATTCTTTAATTTTGAATTAAAACTCTCAAAACGATTTGATTATGAATTCTCTTAAAATAAAATTGCTATTTACTTTACTTTTTTTAACTTTAGTTTTAAATGCTCAAATAACCTACGAATCTGCGTTTCCTAATTTAGATTTTCGATTTCCAGTAGAGATACAATCTGCAAAAGATGGAACAGACCGTATGTTTGTTGTAGAACAAGAAGGACGAATAAAGGTTTTTCCAAGAAACCCTAATGTAAATTTAGGTGATTTAACAACATTTTTGGATATTACAGACAGAGTTAGTTTTGCAAACGGGCAAGAAATAGGTCTTTTAGGGCTAGCTTTTCATCCAGATTTTACTAATAATGATTATTTGTATGTATATTACACTACTACTTCTGCCACTGGAGGAAACATCAAAATCGTTTTATCTAGGTTTACCGTTAATAGTTTTAATACAAATCTTGCTGATCCAAATAGCGAACTTATTATTTTCCAATTTGATAAAAATCAAAATAACAGCAATCATAATGGTGGTAAAATAGCTTTTGGTCCTGACAGCTATTTATATTTATCTTTTGGAGATGGCGGTGGTGCTTTTGATCCACAAAATAATGCTCAAAATATTAATAATGTTTTTGGTAGTATTTGTAGAATTGATGTTGATATAGATGGCAGTAACCCCTTAGAATCAAATCCCATTTTACCAAATGGAAACTATGAAATTCCCTTTGACAATCCTTTTGTTGGAATGAGTGGTTTAGACGAAATTTATGCTTATGGCATAAGAAACACCTGGAAATTTTCATTTGATGAATTAAATGGAACTTTATGGGCTGCAGACGTTGGTCAAGACAATTTTGAGGAAATTAATATTATAGAAAAAGGAAAAAACTATGGATGGAAACGATTTGAAGGAAATATTGTTAGAAATAATATAACCATTTCTGGGCCAACAGAGTTGCCTGTTTTTTTCTATGGGAGATCTGCAGGAGATATTTCTATAACAGGAGGCTATGTTTATCGAGGAACAGAAATTACAAGTTTAAGTCCAGATATCAATTCTAAATATATTTTTGGAGATTATGTAAGTGGACGAGTGTGGGCTTTAGATTATAACGCAACCACAGGCAGTGCCAGTAGCACGTTACTTTTTAAAACTAATGGGCAATCTATATCTTCTTTTGGAGTAGATGAAAATGATGAATTATACTTTAGTGATTATGGTATTAACGCTAAAATTTACAAATTAGTTGATGGAACAACTACTACTTCAGGAACAACAGTAAACGGTATTGGAGTATGGAGCCATTTAAATGAAGGCGTTAATGGCACCATTGAAGCTATAGCAACAGCGCCAAACGGAAACGTGTATCATGGAGGTAATTTTAATCAAGTTGGAACAATTTCTGCAAATAATATTGCCGTTTGGAATAAAAATAATGGTTGGCAGTCTTTAGGAGTTGGTTCCAATGGCACTATTAAAGCTTTAAAAGTTTCTAGTAATGGAGATCTTTATGCTGGTGGTTCGTTTTCATCAATTGGAGGTGTCTCCGCAAACAATATAGCTGTTTGGAATGGAAGCACATGGAACCAAGTTGGAACTGGTGTTGATGGTCCTGTAGCTGCTTTAGAAATAGATAGCAATGGAAATATTTATGTTGGCGGTGTTTTTGAAACAGTAAATGGCCTTACTGCAAGAAATATAGCCCTCTGGAACGGGAGTACTTGGTCTGTTTTAACTGATGCATCAAACTCAATTGCTGGAACTAATAACGAAATCAGATCTTTAGCTATAGACAACAATGGCATATTATACGTTGGTGGAAATTTTGATGAAGCCGGAGGAAATACGGCAAACAGAATCGCTACATGGAATGGCTCTAATTGGGGCACTTTGGGTAGTGGTACTAGCGGGTTTGTAGAGGCCATCACTTCAACAAATACGGATGTTTATATTGCTGGAAATTTTGCTATAGCAGGTGGTATAACCGCAAACCGTATTGCTAAATGGAGTAAAACTGGAAATAACTGGTCTATTCTAGGTAATGGACTTAGTAACATCGTAAACAGTTTAATACACGATGGAACCAATTTATATGCTGCAGGAGCTTTTGATAATGCTAATATTGATTTAACTAATAGCATTATAGTTAATAATATAGCCCAATGGAATGACATTAATGGTTGGAGAGCTATAGGTACCAATACCAACGTAGGTGTAGATGTTAAAATTAATACCATGTCTTTTGCTTCTGATAGTGATGGATTTGACAGGATATTTGTTGGCGGTAATTTTAATAATGCCGGTTCAATTTCTGCAAATAATACTGCTCAGTGGTCCTCTCCAAATTTATTAAGTCTCTCTGAAAATACAAAAAATAAAAAGATTTCTATTTATCCAAACCCAACAACAGGCATAGTAAACTTAAGTAAAGAACAGGAGTGGTCGCTTTATAATATTCATGGAAAAATTATTAAAACCGGAAAAAGCAATGTTTTAACAGTTTCATCGTACCCTTCAGGCATTTATTTTTTAAAAATTAAAAATAGTTCAACTCTTAAAATTATTAAAAAATAAAAATGAAAAAAAAATGTGGTTGGTGTGTTGGAGATGATTTATATGAAGCTTACCATGACCAAGAATGGGGTGTTCCTGTTTTTGAAGATGTTACGTTTTTTGAGTTTTTAATTTTAGAAACTTTTCAAGCTGGGTTGAGTTGGATTACTGTTTTACGTAAACGTGAAAATTTTAGAAAATCTTTTGATAATTTTGACTTCAAAAACATAGCTAATTACCCGCAAGATAAGTTAGATACTTTACTTTTAGATACGGGTATTATCAGAAACAAATTAAAAATAAAAGCCACCGTTACAAACGCCCAAGCTTTTATAAAAATACAAGAAGAATTTGGTAGTTTTAGTAACTATATTTGGGGTTTTGTTGATGGGAAACCAATAAAAAATAATCCTGAAAATTACAAAATTGTTCCAGCCAATATCCCTTTAAGCGATCATATTAGTAAGGATTTAAAAAAAAGAGGCTTCAAGTTTGTTGGTAACACAGTGGTTTACGCCTTTATGCAAGCCACAGGCTTAGTCAACGATCATGAAATTAGTTGTTTTAGGAATGAAAAAGTTTAGCTTACTAATACTCTTCTGCTACTCTGCTATTTGCTTCTCTCAAAGTAAAAACGAAAAAGAGGAACGCATCGATTCGAGCGATTTTCCAGAAATAGCAATTAGGTATTTCAGTGATATTTCAAACCAAATAAAAAACTTAAGATTTTTTAGAGAAAGTGACGGACAAAAGAAAAGTTTTGAAGCTAAATTTAAACTAAAGAAGCTTCATTACAGTATTGAATTTGATACGATAGGGAAATTAGAAGATATAGAAATTCTTATAAGAGAGAAAGATATTCCTAAAGATGTATTTAAAAAAATGATGGCATATTATACTTTAAATTTTGATAAAGTACGCCACATTAAAATTCAAAAACAATATATTAACGTTTCACAAATAATCGATCAGGAATTTATTAATAGCGTTATTAAAAATTCTTCTGAGCTACATACCCATTTTGAAATTATTGCTGAAGTAACCCTTAAAAAAGAACGCTTTTTAAAAGAATTCACTTTTAAGAGTACTGGCATATTTGAAAAATCAAGACCCATATCATCTGGATCCTATGAATATGCCTTTTATTAAAAATCTACTTTTTTTAATTTTAATATGCACGTCTTTTGTATTTAAAGCGCAAAACAGTTTTGATATTTTAGGTGAAAGTGCTTTTTCAATACATCATAAAGCATCTAAAAAATATAGTGTTAATTTCGCAACTAGATCTCGGTATTTTTTATATCGAAACCAAACTATCCAATACAAACAACAACAAGTTGATATTTTTCATTTTTCAACTTTTAATTTAAATTTTAATAGCGATTTAAGTTTTGGAATTTATTACAGAAACCGAGATTTATTTGAAACTGGAAGTGACGAACTTCGAATTACTCAGCAATTTAATTATAAAAAGCAGAAACTTGGTTTTAGATACGGACAACGATTTAGAACCGAACAACGTATTTTTAATAATGCAACTATTTTTAGACAACGCTACCGTTTTGCAGTAGATTTTCCATTAAATGGGGAGAAACTTGATATTGGTGAAGCTTATTTTATTGGTTCTTTGGAAAGTTTACTGAGTTTAAACGCGAAGGAATCACCTGAAATTGACCAAAGAACTACTCTCCAAATTGGCTGGCAATTATCTGAAGATTTAAAGCTTCAAGTAGGCTTAGAATATCGAATGGAAGCTTTTAACATCAAAGCAAAAAATAATTTGTTTTTAATGACTACAGCGATATTAAAAATATGATTTTTCTATTAGGTGAATGATTTAGTTCACTTTCAAAAATTTCATAAACAACTCCCTTGAAATCTCTTCTGCACCTAAACTGTTTAGATGACTAGTGTAAACTTGACAGTCAATAAGTTTATAATTACTATTTTGAATTAAAGTTATAAACCCCACTTTACTTGCGTTACTCTCTTTTGTAAACATACTTTCGCCACAAAACACACCATTACCTGTATCAACACCATAAAGGCCACCAACTAATCGATTTTCTTTCCAAACTTCAATAGATTTTGCATAACCTAACTCATGAAGTTTAACATAGGCTTCAATCATGTTTTTTGTTATCCAAGTGCCTGCTTGTTCAGCTCTTTCAATTTTGGAACATTCTGTAATAACGCCTTTAAAATCTTTATTAAAAGTAACAACATAATCTTTATTTCTCAGCACTTGCTGCATACTTTTTGAAATCTTCAACTTATCTGGAAACAAGACAAATCGTGGGCTTGGAGACCACCACAGAATCAGTTCTTCCGAATCAAACCATGGAAAAATACCTGTTTGATAAGCTAATAATAAGCGCTCTATAGATAAATCACCTCCATATGCTAACAAGCCTTCATCAGTTGCTTCATTAACATTAGGAAACCATATTTTTTCTGATAGAAATTGCATGAAACTATTTTAATAAAACGAAAAACCCCGACATTAAGCAAACATCGAGGTTTAATTTATTTGGTTTTTACTTAAGCAAAAATTATTTAAAAAGGTAAATCGTCGTGATCATCTTGATTTAAATCACCTGCTGGTTCAAAAGCATCAGCTGGTGGCACTGGTGGCAAATTACTTCCGCCTTCAGAGCTTTGTAAAGCTTCAATTCTCCATCCTTGTATAGAATTGAAATATTTAGTTTCTCCCTGTGGATTAACCCATTCTCTACCACGTAAATTTATACTTACTTTTACTTGCTGACCTTCTTTGTAATTGTTTAACAAATCCGTTTTATCTTGAACAAACTCAACCATAATATGTTGTGGGTATTGCTCCTCAGTTGTTATTACAATTTCTCTTTTTCTAAACCCATTACCTCCAAAAGTTTGAGTTTCTCCAACCATTTTGATTCTTCCTTGAACTTCCATTTCTTACTATTTATATCTAAATTAATTACTCTTACTAAATTCGCGCATTCAACATAATGCAAATTTCAACTAGTTCCTCATTTACAAAGAAAAGTATTTTTTAGCTCAACAATATTTTCCAAGCACTTTCAACATCTCCAAAGCTTAAATAATTACGAGCTAATTTATGTTTTTGTCTGTGAGTTGCTGTTTTAATATTTGGATATCGCGTTCCTAAATCAGCAATAAAATTTATAACATCTTCTTGTGTTGGCAATGCTACAATATTTGCTAACATTCCTAAATCATTCCCTGTTAAAACCATACTATTGCTAACAAAATCTGGAAAACTATCAACGCCTATTCCCAAACTCGAAAGTGGTTTTGGTATTTCAAAAAAACCTTTTCGTGCACGACTATAAAAACTTCCACCAGCTCTTGCTACTAAGTCTAATTTTTTTTGATTTATTGATCCATCCTCATCTAAAACATCTTCATCAATATGAAATTTAACTACTTCACAAATTACCAAATTTCCTGCACCACCCTCTGTTCCTAATTTTATTATTTCGTTAACCTTACATTCAAATTGTATTGGTGCCTCACCTACTCTAAAAGGTTTAACAACATCTGATTTAAGCATCGTTAAACCGGCTTTTTCAAACTCATTAACCCCTTCTGGATATTCAGAACTACTTAATGACATTTGATGAACTAAATCAAAATTTACCACATTTATAACAACTTCTTTTGTAGCTTCTACATTTTGTAAAGTATGCTTTTCTGAATTATCTCTAACACGTCTAGAAGGTGAAAAAATTAAAATTGGTGGATTTGAACTAAACACATTAAAAAAACTGTAAGGCGACAAATTAGGGTTTCCATTAGTATCAACCGTACTAGCAAAAGCAATTGGCCTTGGCGCCACAGCGCTTAACAAATAACTATGTAATTTGCTAGTTTGTAAAATTTTTGGATCTAATGAGAGCATTTGATTTTTAATTTTAACAAATGTAACTAAACTATAACGTAAGAGAAAAAAGATTTACTAACAAGTTGCGCAATAATATTAACAGATTTACATTATATTACAAATCAAATTCTGTTATTAATGATTTTTACAAAGTATAGTAATGCCTTTCGTTGGGTTATCATTATAGCTTCATTTGCTATAGTTTCTCTTATTTTATGGAAAACTTACGAGTTCTTTCAACATTTCAAGGAAGAAGAACGAACAAAGATGGAAAACTGGTCGTTTGCACAAAGTGATTTACTTAAAACAGATAACCTTAATGAGAATATAGGTAATTTACCTTTAAAGGTTATAACTAGTAATAAAACTACCCCTATGATAATGGTTAATGTAGATGGTAGTGTAGATTTTAATAATATTGATAATAAAAGCCCTAAAGATTCCATTTATATACAAAATTTGATTTCAAAATTTGAAAAAGAAAACAAACCTATTGAGGTTGTTTTTGATGGAAAACTTTTTAGTACTTTATATTATGGCAACTCGCCTTTGTTAAATAGATTAAAATATTATCCACTTGCCCTTCTTTTAATAATTGTTTTGTTTGTTGCGGTAATTTTCTTCTTTTACAGCAGTAATAAAAATGCCACCCAGAACAAACTTTGGTCGGGTATGGCTAAAGAAACTGCACATCAAATAGGCACGCCTTTATCTTCGCTAATTGGTTGGACTGAAATTTTAAAAAGTGAAAATGTAAATCCTGACTATATTTTTGAAATAGAAAAAGATGTAGACCGATTAAAAACAATCACCGAGAGATTTAGTAAGATAGGATCTATTCCTACCCTTGAAGTGGCTGATATTGTTGAGGAAACTATTGATTCTTATGATTATTTAAAAGCACGTTCATCCAAACTTATTGATTTTGAAATTAAAACACCAAATGTTGAAATTCCTGTAAAACTTAATAAGCAACTTTACAGCTGGACTATTGAAAACTTGGTAAAAAATGGCATTGATGCCATGAAAGGAAGAGGGAAATTATCCATTGAAATTTCACAGTTAGAAAACAATGTCATGATAAGTGTTTCTGATACAGGAAAAGGCATTCAAAAAAAGGATTTTAATAAAATATTTGAACCAGGTTTTACAACTAAAAAACGCGGTTGGGGCTTAGGTTTATCTCTTACAAAACGTATTATTGAAGATTTTCATGATGGAAAAATAAAGGTTTTAAATTCTGAATTAGGTAAAGGAACAACTATTCAAATTCATTTACGGGCTAATTAAATATGTCTGAAAAACACTTTGATATAAAAGAAGTAGCTTTAAAAAACAATTGTCCTGTATGTTTTGGTAAAGAAGGCTTGCGCTTAACTTTTCAGCAAAAAATTATAGAAACTAAATTTTACAAATCAATTACTTCTGAAATAAATCATGAATTAGTATGTGAAAAATGTCAATCTATCATATATCCTATACAATGGACAGATGATATTGAGAGAGTAATTGACTACCAAAAAAAGGCTATAATTACCAAAAAACCTTCTACTTACTTTAAAAACTTATCGTGGATATTAATTATAATTAATCTAATAATAATTGCTGTAATAGTACTTACAATATTTTATGTAAAATTATAATTGTGATTTAATTAAATTAACAATTTCTTGAAACTCCTCAGTTGTGAATTTTACTTTTTGAATAAAACGAGCATCTTCCATAGTGTTTAATGGTATTAAATGCACATGTGCATGTGGCACTTCTAGACCAATTACAGTTATACCAACACGTTTACACGGGATAGCTTTACCAATAGCTATAGCAACTTCTCTGGAAAAATTCATTAAATCAATATAACTGCTTTCATCTAATTCAAAAATCTTATCAACTTCATTTTTAGGAATACAAAGCGTGTGTCCTTTAGCATTTGGATTTACATCTAAAAAAGCTAAAAACTTATCTGTCTCAGCAATTTTGTAACAAGGAATTTCACCGTTAACTATTTTAGTGAAAATTGAAGCCATAATTTTTAAAGTTTGTAGGATTTAAATTATCTAGAAATCTCAATAACATCAAATTTCATAACCCCATTTGGAACTTGAATTTCTGCAACTTCACCTACTGATTTACCCAATAATCCTTTACCAATAGGAGAATTTACTGAAATTTTTCCTGAAGCTAAATCTGCTTCACCATCTGCTACCAGGGTATAAACCATTTCCATCCCATTGGTTTGATTTTTTATTTTCACTTTTGATAAAACGAGTGCCTTGGAATTGTCTAGTTGTGATTCATCTATTATACGCGCACCAGCCAAAGCATCTTCAAGTTTAGAAATACGCATTTCCAGCATGCCCTGTGCTTCTTTAGCAGCATCGTACTCTGCATTTTCACTCAAATCACCTTTATCTCTGGCTTCTGCAATCGCTTTTGAAGCTTTTACACGTTCAACATCTTTTAACTGTTTTAATTCGTCTCTTAACTTTTTTAATCCTTCAGGTGTATAGTATGATACTTTACTCATAACTTCATCGTTTTACTTAATAAAAGAAGCTGAACATGGTCCAGCAACAAAAAAATCCCGTACATACGAGATTACAATACAAATATACAAAATATTTAAATCAATTTTCTTTTTGTTGTAAATTGCTAACTAATCTAAAAAGTACAATGAAGTCCATTTTATACACAATTTGCATTATTTTTTTATTCTCTTGTAGTAGCAATACTGTTGATAATAGAAACTGTAATTTTTTATTAGATATAGGTGTAAATATTAATATCAATTTAAGTTTACCACAATACAATCAACTAAATTTTGCAGGTAATTCTATATACATACCAAATATAGGAAACGCAGGTATTATAGTGGCTAGTACTGGTGCCGATTTCTTAGCTTGGGATGCCAGCGATCCTAATCACGAACCAAATGCTTGTTCTGCCTTAACACCTAGCGGATTGTTTGGTACTTGCGGATGTGATGATGGTAACACCTACAATTTTGTAACTGGCGAAGGTAATGACGGACTAAGGTGTGCCTTGAAAAACTACCGAGTGGAACGCAACGGCAATAGTCTTTTAATTTTTAATTAAAAAAGCCTCAACATACAGGCTGAGGCCTTTAAATATGATTTTATTTTTTTAAAACTTAATAGTCAATCCCACTAAAAAGTTTGTAGTTGCTTGCGGATAGTAACCTGCAAAATAACCTGTTGTTGTTCCAGTTGTACTTGAAGGATCTTCAAAATCAAAAGAACCAAAGTAGCCGTTAGAAACATATTTTTTGTTAAAAATATTATTTACTAAACCAGATAAAATAATAGACCTAAACATACTATTTGGTTTTATTTCATAATTGATATTGAAATCATTTACAAAATAACTATCTAATTTTGATTCTGGATTATCAGTATTTCCCATATACTGCTCACCTACATATTTACTTAATAATGATAGTTGCAGTTTTTCAACTGGAAAGAAATTAAGCGCATTACCTATTACCAAATCTGGTGAAAATGAAATATTAGTATTTCCTATATCTAGTAATTCGCCATTTATTACTGTATTAAAATTTCTATTTTTATTACTACTAATAGCAACGTTTGTAGATGTACTAAAAACTTTACTAAATTGGATAGCAGCATCAACCTCTAAACCTAACCTGTAACTTTGTCCGCTTGTTGCTCTAATTGGGCTTCCTACATCATCAAGTTCTCCTGTTAAAACCAATTGGTTTTGGTAAAACATGTAATATAAGTTTGTGTTTACACTAACCTTATTGGTATTGAAACGCCATCCCAACTCTACATCATTTAATGTTTCGTTTTCTGTAACTCCAACTTGAAAATCGTCTCGATTTGGCTCTCTATTTGCTCTTCCATAAGACGCATAAAAGCTATTAAAATCAGATGACTTGTAAGTTAAACCAAATTTAGGATTGAAAAAACTAAAAGTAGCATCGGTTACAAATTCTGCCAAATCTGGCGTTAATCCATTTGTTTTATAATTTACAAATCGTCCTTGTAAATCAATAAATCCTGTAACTTTTTTAGCTAGTTTAAAGGTTGCTTTAGAAAAAACACTAAAGTCATTTTTTGTTGCATCCCCATTATAATATCTGTCTCTAATATTGGTATTTGCAGCTAAATCACTTCCCCAGATTACTTCTCCAAAATGATTACCATCATAAGTATTGTAAGACACTCCAGAAATAATTTCTAATAGATTTTTTTTGTAAGTAATGTTGGCATTTAAAACATAGAAATTATTATCTAGCCATCTTCTTACTATAACATCTGAATCATCTTCTATTAAATTAGCAAAATCTGCAGCAGACTCTCCCAGTTTGTATTGCTCAAAGTAGCCTTTTCCTTTAGTATAATTTAACCCCAAGTTTGTAGACCAATTATTATCCAAACGCTCATTCCAATGCAACTGGTAGTGGTCTTGCCAATAATTATCAGTTTCATTATCATAGGTGTATGGATTTTGACGACGGTTTTCCTGTAACTGTTCGGCAGTTAAACCAAACCAAGATTGATAAGTACGCTCTGCATTACCAAATGTTAAAGCTTTAATTAAGGTGTTATCATCTTTATAAATACCTTGCAAAAAGTATGATTTCAAATCGGTAAATGCTCTATCAACATAACCATCAGAATCAATTTTTGAAAATCGTCCAGAAAACTCAAAATGATCATTTATCAATCCTGTACTCATTTTTACTGTATGCTTACGTGTGTTAAAACTTCCAAAACTATTTGCTATTTCGGCTAATGCTTCTTCTGAAAACGCATCAGTTAAAAGATTTAAACTAGCTCCAAAAGCTCCAGAACCATTTGTTGAAGTACCAACACCACGTTGTAATTGTAAACTCTCAGTTGAGGATGCAAAATCCCCTAAGTTAACCCAGAATGTACCTTGGCTTTCAGGATCGTTATAAGGAATACCATTAATGGTAACATTTACTCGTGTAGCATCTGTACCACGAACTCTAATACCTGTGTAACCAATACCTGCACCAGCATCACTGGTTGTGACAACAGAAGGTAAAAAATTAAGTAAAATAGGAATGTCTTGCCCTAAATTACGTTTAGCCAATGCTTCTTTTGAAACGTTTGAGTGTGTAATGGGAGAATCTGCATTTACACGAACTGCTTTTACTAAAACTTCATCTAGTTTTTCTGTTTTAGTAGAATCTTGTTTTACTTGATTTTCTTGTGCTTTAGCACGGAGCGATAACACGAATAGTGTTAAAAAAAGAAATAAATTTTTCATACGATTATGATGTTATAATCGAATAAAAAGAGGTAATTATTCTTTATTTGTTAAAAATTAGTTTTTGAAGCAAAATACTTCGTTTTCCATGAGCTCAATCACGTGTAATATTTACATAAATTAAAACTCAATTTCCTAAACAGCATTACCTGTTCTAGGTTCAATGGGTATGATCTCAGCCGATTATAGGCACCCCTTTTTTGAGAACGCTGCAAAAGTAGTTATCAATTGGTAATTAATAATTATTAATTGTATTTTTTTTTAATTAAAACCTGGTTTTTTTCTATTTGCTTTTTTTTCAGAGAGATTACGTTTACTTTTTAAACGTTTCCTTATTACTGCTTTTGGGATTTTTGTTGGATGACGTTTCTTAGCAATAACCAAAGCAGAATTTATTATATCAAAAAATCGTTTTATCACGAGTTCTTTATTTTTATGCTGACTTCGAGTTTCATCACATTGTAAAATTAAAACGCCATCCTTAGTGAGTCTACTTGCCAGTTTTTCTTGAATGAGAACTTTTGGGTAATCATCAAAAGCTCCCGATTCTATTAAATTAAAAGATAATTCAATTTTAGAAGACACTTTATTTACATGCTGCCCTCCAGCACCAGAACTTCGTGTTGCTTTAAAATTAAGCTCACTTAATAAAACACCCTTATCATACATTATTTTCCCTGATGGACTGGTTTAAGTAAATCGTTAACCGTTTTTACTGGATTAAATGTCTCTAGAGGAACCTCAACAAAAATAGAATTCCAATCTGACATACTACCATTCCATAAACCTGGCAATTCTAAAGCTTGAATATCTATACCATTTTGAGTTTTCATTGTTATAAATGCAGCTTCTGGATCTACATAGTTCATCAAATCAAACTTTTCACCTTTATAATTTTTAATACCACAAACTAAATCTGTTGGATTAAAATGAGTCGCATTTTTAACAATATCTGCTTGTTGATTATTATCTATATCTATTTGAGCAAACTCTACTATTTGTAATGAAATAATACCATTTTTGTCTTTTACCCAAAAAGGTCCACCTCCTGGTTCTCCTTCATTTTTCACCATGCCACAAACACGAATTGGACGATTTAATTTGGCTCTTAAAAAGGTTTTCTTAGTTTCTAAATTGAAATCATCAAATTCATCACCAATAGAAACATTCATGCTTTTTGATAAAAACGAAGCCATATTTAGTAATTTTTTTTCTGAAATATCACTTTCATCTAATTCATTTAAAAAAGCAAAAGCCTGTTCTTGTGCTCTAATTAAAACGCCACCAATCATTTTTTTGTAATCTGATACTTTTTTGTTTAGCTCAAAAACAACAATATTATCTATATTTTTTATGAAGACTATATCATTATCTAAATCATTCAAATTTTCTAATAATGCTCCATGACCTGCTGGTCTGAATAAAATAGATCCATCTTCATTTCTATAAATTTCATTATTAGTAGTTAGTGCTAACGTTTCTGTTTCTCCTTTTTGATACGAGAATGATACGTTAAAAGTTGTATGTGTTCTTTCTTCTAAAGATTTTTTGATTTTATCTAATTCTCCATTAAAAAATTCATGATGTTTTTCTGAAACTGTAAAATGAAGATTTGCCATAGCATTTGAAGAAGCGTATAATGTTGATTCCAATAGATGCTCATGAAAAGCGGTTACAGGACCCTCTTTGTAACCGTGAAAAGACAATAATCCCTTTGGTAAAAAACTATAATTTAATCCTTCTTCATCTAAAGTAATTTTAACAAATTCAAAAAGCTTTTCTCCTTCGCTTAAACTTTCAAAATCAGGATGCATACTTTTTAATTTCTCTATAGCTTCGTCATAAAAAGGGAATTTTTCTAAACCTGACGCAAAGGCTTTAATTAAGTTATCACCTTTATTTTGAAGATAATCCTCGAAAGTATTTGTTGAAGGATTGAAATTATTTAAAAACTGAAATAAAAACTTAAACATTCTAGAAGCTGCTCCTGATGCTGGAACAAATTTTACAATATCAAAATTGTTCTGTTTACTATCATAAAGATTGATTAATGCGTTTTCTTCATCTGCAGAATAACTTTCAATACCTTCGCCAATGGTTGCTGCAGAAATTAAATTTGAAAACGACATCCCGTTTTTAATGCGTTCTACTTGTGCTACAACTTGACTTAATGTTGCTCCTTTATTTTCAATTTGTTGAATATCCTTCTCGGTAAACATAGATATTGGGTTTAATAATTTGTTAATATGATTAATAGCTAATTCTAATCGTGTTTTCTTGTCGCCTTTTAACAAGACAAACGGTCTTTTTTGTTTTATTAGTTCGTTTTGAAATGCTTCAAACATTTCTAAACGCGCTTCTGGTTTATCACGTAAATCGTCTTCTTCCCAGGGTGTGTCAATATAAGTTAAAAAATATAAATCGTAGGTGTTTTTTAAAGCATATTTCTCAAGAATTGGGTCGCAACTACCTATGTAATAAGCCTCTGAGTAAACTTTAGTTTCTAATAAATCAGTATCGCAAATTAGAACTGTATTTGTTTTTTTTGCCAACTTATTTTCCAGCGCCATTTGTCCTGCCGCTATGGGTAATAAATCGTGTGGCTCGCAAGTTTTACGTTCGTTGTTCCACTTACTTTGAAGATATTCACGAGCATATTCTGGAACCCAAACCGAATTATAATGGCGTGCCAACTGATGAGACAACGAAGTTTTACCAGTACTTTCTGGACCAAATAATACTATTTTTAAACAGTTTGCAGGTTGCTGCTTATATTTTTCTTCCATGCAATATATCCTTGAATTGCTAATATAGTAAAGATTAAATACTGAAGTGATAACATGCCTAAACCTCTATAAGCATAAAGTGGTATCGTAATTAAATCTGCAATTATCCAAAGTGTCCAATTTTCTAATTTCTTATTTGCCATATACCACATAGCTATAAAGAAAATTCCGGAAGTAACTATATCAATATAGTTAGGAATTTCTATGGAATAATTAAAACCTTTATAAACTAAATATGTAACTATTATGGTTAAAACAAATAATAATACCCCTATTTTTTTTTCTTTTAGAGTGGTTCTTGAAATTAGCAAAACAGGTTTGTTTTCTTTTTTACGAGACCAATTCCACCAACCATAAATACTCATAACTGAGTAATAAAAATTCATCATCATATCACCAAAATACTGGTTTATGTATAATAGGTAAACCGTAATTACAGTGCAAATTATGCCTGTTGGGTATACCAAAATATTTTCATTTTTAGCAAACCAAACGCTTAAAATTCCAAATATAAAAGCCATAGCCTCAAGTACGATCTGAAACGTAGGTGCTTCATGGTAAGCCTTCATGAAAAAATCAAAAATGTGGCTCATAATCGTGTCTGTCTGATTTTACTATTTTAATGTACATTAAACCACCTTCTAAGAGTTCAAAAACTTCTTTTATTTCAGTTGTTAAAATGTTCATCACTTCATCGTAATCCCCATAAACTTGTGTACTTAGTGGATTCTCAAGAACCTTTAAATTTGAAGCTCTTAATTTTTTTATGAAATGAATAATTAATGGTTCGTAATTATCATGCAAAGGGGTTAGGGTTAATTCAACTGATATTTTCATTTTCTATTTTTTTAATTCGTTAAAGAGTGATTCGTTGTTTTCAAAAGCGTTACCAATTACAACTAAATCTGCTCCAGCGTGATAAGCATTCTCTAAATCCAAAATTGATTTTATCCCACCGCCAATAATCAAAGGGATTTTAGTTTCAGCTTTAACAGAAGTAATAATTTCTTCACTTATAGGTATAAGAGCGCCGCTTCCCGCTTCTAAATATATCAGTTTCATCCCCAAAAACTCTGCTGCTTTTGCAGTATGCACTATCTGTTGTAAGTCATTTCTAGATATTGGTTTGGTTTGTGTTACTTTTTCAACTGCTGTTTTTTGTCCGCTTTCAATTAAAATGTATCCCGTTGAAATAATCTCTAAATTAGTTTTATTTAATTTTGAAATGGCTTCAACATGCTTTCCTATTAAAAACTCTGCATTACGACCTGATAGTAATGATAAAAACAATAATGCATTGGCTTCATTCGAAATCTGACTTACATCACCAGGAAATAAAACTATTGGTAGTTGTGTGTGTGTTTTTATTTCTTTTACTAAAATATCTGTTTTGTGGGCCTCAACAATACTTCCACCTACAAAAATATGTGTAGCAATTGAAGCATTTACCTTTTCAAAAAAGGTTTTTGCACGATCGATAGAAAATTTATCAGGATCAATTAAGATAGCTAATAATTTTTCACTTTGTGAAACAGATAGCTTTATGTTTTGATAAATTGTATTCATTAAGCTATGGCATAAGCACAAGTAAAACCTTCAAACTCTAAAAAGTGAATTTTAAAACGATGCTTTTTTTCTTGATAATCAATCCATGCAATAGTTTCTTCATCTTTAATTTCGAAAGGAATCACTAAAAAATATTTTTTAAAACTCAAACCAGGAGTAGCAAACAATTTATAAAGCGACTCTTTTGTACACCAAATAGACGTGAGTTTTTTAATATAATCTGGCTTATTTTTTTCTAAGTATTCAAATTCATAATCAATAAACTTATGAGCTATTACTGAGATTTTATCACGTTGCTTTTCAATATCAATTCCAACTAAAGCATCACTTACAATAACTGCTGAAAAGCTAAACGAATGGGTTATTGAAATTTGTTTGCCATCTTTTAAATGGGGTTTGCCGTTTTCATCATAAAACAAATCATTATCAGAGTATCCAAATGCTTCTAATAAATGTCTGACACTTAAAAACCCTCTTTGATGTATGTCGCTTTTCATTCCTAAAACACGCTCTAAACTCTCTGGTTTTAGCTCAAGACCAGAAATCAAATCTGTGTAAGATTCAGAAATCTTCCAGATTTTAACAGTAGTTTGTGAACTTGGATTGATGGTTTTATGAAGTGGCATTTAATATTCTAAAAGTTATTGATTATCTTTGCATCGCCTAAGGCAAATTAAATATTTTTGAATAGCGAATTTAAGTATTTTAAGTGCTAATCACAATGAAGTTTAGTTATTAAAACAAAAAGAAAAATTGATATGAGTATTAAAACAATTCCTTATGTAGCTAATAAAGTGAAAGATATCTCGCTTGCGGCTTGGGGTAGAAAAGAAATTGAATTAGCTGAAGCAGAAATGCCAGGTTTAATGAGTTTACGTGAAGAGTATGGAAACTCTCAACCTTTAAAAGGTGCTAGAATTGCAGGATGTTTACATATGACCATTCAAACCGCTGTTTTAATTGAAACATTACAAGCTTTAGGCGCAGAAGTTACTTGGAGTTCATGTAATATTTTCTCAACACAAGATCAAGCTGCCGCTGCTATTGCTGCTGCAGGAACCTCTGTTTATGCATGGAAAGATATGAATGAAGAAGAGTTTGATTGGTGTATTGAGCAAACACTTTTCTTTGGCGAAGACAGACAACCACTTAACATGATTCTTGATGATGGTGGCGATTTAACTAATATGGTTTTAGACCGTTATCCAGAATTAATTTCAGGTATTAAAGGTTTAAGTGAAGAAACTACTACAGGTGTTCACAGACTTTATGAGCGTGTGAAAAACGGAACGTTGCCAATGCCTGCTATCAATGTTAATGATTCAGTTACAAAAAGTAAGTTTGATAACAAATACGGTTGTAAAGAAAGTGCTGTAGATGCTGTACGTCGAGCAACAGATATTATGTTAGCAGGAAAACGTGTAGTTGTTTGTGGATATGGTGATGTAGGTAAAGGTACCGCTGCCTCTTTTAAAGGTGCTGGAAGTATTGTTACGGTTACCGAAATTGACCCTATTTGTGCTTTACAAGCTGCAATGGATGGTTTTGAAGTTAAAAAACTAGAAACTGTTGCTTCCACTGCTGATATAGTAATTACTTCAACAGGAAATAAAGATATCGTACAGTCACATCATTTTGAAGCCTTAAAAGACAAAACTATTGTTTGTAATATTGGACATTTTGATAATGAAATTGATATGGCTTGGTTGAATAAAAACCATGGTTATACAAAAAACACTATAAAACCTCAAGTAGACAAATATACTGTTAATGGCAAAGACATTATTATACTTGCAGAAGGGCGTTTAGTTAACCTTGGTTGTGCAACTGGACACCCAAGTTTTGTTATGAGTAACTCGTTTACAAACCAAACTCTTGCGCAAATTGAACTGTGGACTAATGCAGATGCTTACGAAAACGATGTGTATATGTTACCAAAACATCTTGATGAAAAAGTAGCAAAATTACATTTAGAAAAAATTGGTGTAGAATTAACAGAGCTTCGTGAAGACCAAGCCAGTTATATTGGTGTTAAACCAGAAGGTCCTTTTAAACCTGAGTATTACAGATATTAATACGTCATTGCGAGGAGTTCGCGACGTGGCAATCTCTTAATAATTAGTAAAAATACAAATCCTAAGCAGCAATGTTTAGGATTTTTTTATTTGGGCGTTACCACAAGGGTCGGGCTTTCACTACTCAATCCCTCCTACGTCGGGGATTTCAAACATGCCGTTCAATCCCTAACGCAAAAAAGGAATTAAATCATTCATCCACCAAGTCCTCTTCAAAATACCACCACAAACTGGAATCGATTGATTGTTTCATTTTAGCAATATCCACATCATCTTTTAAAAATATAGTAAGATTTTCAGTAGATTCAGTTTGCTCAATGCTTTCTCTAATTTCAATAGATTCAATTTCTTTAAAATGTTCTAAATGCTTTTTAAGTCTGGAGTCAAGCGACTCATCACTTAAAAAAATTTTAATAGTAGGCTGTGAAGGGGAATTTCTGATTTCTGATCTAAACGGAAGCATACAACTATAATTTTAAGTAAAACATTCTAATTATTGTAAACACAATTCCTTAAAGTTAAGCATTTTATTAATACCTTTTACATTCAAATTATAGCAATGAGCAATAAACGTATTGAAGTTTTAAAACAACTTTTATCTGAAATTGAAGCTAATATTCCATTTAAGGATAAAGAAAATCATTCAATTTCAAAATCTACAGTGGGCTGGCAACTAGACCATACTTTAAAAGTTTTCATAAAAGTTAGCGAATGGACTGCAAATTCAAATCCTGAAGACTACAAGTGGAATTTTAATTTTATGCGTTTGGTTATGTTTCCTCTATGCTACATACCAAGAGGAAAAGGTAAAGCTCCAAAACATGTTTTGCCACCAGAAATAATTACTTTAGAAGACTTAAATAATCAGGTAGAAACTGCAAAAAACCACATTAGAATTTTAAATAATTTACCTGATGGTGTTTATTTTAAACATTTCCTTTTTGGGATGCTGACAAAAAAACAAACACTTCGTTTTATAGAAATGCATACCAAGCATCATTTAAAAATTATAAGAGATATTTTGAAGAAATAAAAAACCCTTTCTGTTTCCAGAAAGGGTACAAAAATTTAAACTAAAAGATTTATTCTAATAATTTAAGCTTCGCTAAATCATGAAAAAAGAAATTCATTTCATCATTCATTGAAACAAATAATCCGTTTGGAAACTTATTACCTAAAGACTCTGTTGTAACATCACACCCATCAGTTTCAAGTGTTCCTAAATTAAGTTCTTTAATAAAAGTATTCGTTTTTAAATCGAAAATATTAAAAGTGCCGGCTTGTTGATTGGACACTATTAAAAACGATTTATTTGGGTAGTGTGCAATGGCAATCCCTTCTATATCTGATTTAAAATATTCTCCACCAAAACATGAAATTTCTTCATCTCCTTTTGAAGGTTCTGCATAATATTTTCTGATACAATGCCCCTCATCTGAATAATAAACAATACCGTTTTTATCATCAACGGCAATGGCTTCGATTTCTTTCTTTGCACTAAACTGACCAAACTTTCTTGTTAATTTAGAATATACTCCTAAACTATCTGAAACCAATTCGTACTGATACAAATACCCTTCTATTGGCCCCGTTTTTCTACCAACAATAGCATAAACACGTTTTGTTATTGGCGATTTATACAACCCAATTCCCATTGGTAAATTAGCTCCTTCTTCAGTAACGTCTTCAAAAACTTTAAACCCGCCATTATCAAGTGGTTTCATATCGGGTACTGAAAACAAACGTATTTGTTGTCTTTCCCTTTCGGTAAAAGCAATAATATCAACTTTAGTAGAATCGTTAAGCTGAAAACCATATTCTAAATCAATATTGTTAGGGCGTTTTAAACCTTTTATCGTTTTCTCTTTAATAATTTTTCCGTCTAAATTAAAGGCATAAATAGCACCTTCTGTTTCTTTATCTGTTCCAAAAACAATACTTTTTGAAGCATCGTTTGGGTTTATCCAAATAGCAGGATCGTCGGTATCATGTAAAGTCTTTTCTGTGACGATGCTTGGCTCAATCACTGGCAACTTTTTCCCACATGATAATAATAACAGTCCAACTATAAAGTATATGTATTTATTCATTTAAAATAGTTTTAATTTTTTCTTTTGAATAAATCATACTTTAAACCAAAAGTAATACGTCTGCCATAAAATTCAACTTGCTGAGTTCTTTGTTTTACACCTTGGAAATAACGTAATGGTTGGTCTGTAATATTATTTAAATCGAAATAAACACGTAGCACATTGCTTAACGCATAAGACGCATTAAAATCTAAAAAGAATTGTTCATCATAATATCTATCTTCAAAAGCATTTCCGCCTATTTCATCTATGTAAGCATCACTGAAATTGGCAGATAAACGTAAGTTTAGTTTTTTGCCTCCATAAGCTAAAGACCCATTAAACATGTGCGGTGCAGTACCTGGTAAATCTAAATCTGTACGCACATCACCATCTTCATTTCTAATACCATCAGCACTTGATGATAAATAGGTGTAATTTAAAAACACACTAAAGTTTTTAGCAAAACCTGGTAAAAAATCTAACTGACGTTGGAAAGACAACTCAGCTCCAAAAATAGTGGCATCATCACCGTTTTGTGGTTGAAAAGCATCAAAACCAGTAGTTGGGTCTTGAAACTGAAATGTATAAATAAAGTCTTTAATATTTTTATTAAAAACACCAGCTGAAATAATACCAACACTTTTAAAATAATGTTCTGCCATTAAATCAAAATTCATAGATTTAGTAGCACTTAATTCAGGGTTACCAAAGCTTACCTCTTCATCTTCATTTGCTACATTTCTAAAAGGCACCAAATCAATATAGTTTGGTCTTGCCAATGTATTTGTCCAAGCAAAACGTAACACAGTATTGTCATTAAAATTATATTTAAAATGAACTCCGGGTAAAATATTAATATAAGAGTTGTCATCGTTTACTTCTCCAGAGGCATCAGCATCAAAATCGCCATTATCATCAAAAACTACTAAATTTCCTGTTGTTTCTATTTCTGTATTTTCAATACGAATACCAGCAAGTACTGATAATTTATCAGATATTTGTTGATTTATCATAGCGTAACCTGCATAAACATTTTCTTTTACAAGGTAATTTCCTGATAAAAATTCTTCAACTAATGATTCATTTTCAAATTGAGATTCGTTAAACAAATCTAAACTTCCTAAATATTCAGGATCTACATAAGCACCAGCGACATATTTACTGCCTGCTAAATAATTATCATCCGTTTTATCAACTAATGGTAAATTAATCATGCTATCAAAAAAGCTATTTGTAGGTTCAAATTCAAAAAAGTTATTATCTCTATCTTTTTCTTTGAATCTTAAACGACCTCCAAATTTTAGAAACCCTTCTCTCTCGTTTATTAAGCTTAAAGGCAGTTTAAAGTTCGTAAAGAAGTTAAAATCTTTTTCTTCGGTGAATCCATTTTCTTCAGTTATTCCATTGAGTGAATAACGACTCAATAATACATCGCTTGAATTTGCTGGGATAATTAGCGGAAATCTTTCATTTTCAAAATCAGTAGTAAAAGGAATAGGGTCGCCACCAGCAGTTTCTTCTAATTCATACTCTATGTATCGCTCATTCAAACGCTCCTCAGAGGCACTTGCGTAAGAGGCTAACCAATCAAACTGAAGCCCTCCAATTAAATGCTCGCCACCTAAACTATAGTTTTGCATACGCTGATCCTCCAAACGTGTATTTTGATTTCTATTATTATCAATTCCCCCTTTAGTTTCTCTCCTAATTTCACCTTGATAACCCATAATATTCTCTGTACCATCCTCAAAAATTGGTTCGATTGAACGGTAACGGACTCTAAAACGGTTTTCACGATCGTCCCTCCAGTTATACATCGTTTTTAGAAACACCTTATTATTAGGGTTAAACGAATAATCTAAATTAGCCGAAAAACTGCGTCTTATACGTTGTACTAAATATGTTCTGATATCAGATTCCTCTACAAAAGGATTTACATCAATATCATCTCCAGAAATAGGACTTTCAGCTTCGTTTACCCATTCAGCTTCTACATTATCAGATCCAAAATCAGTGTCATTTATAGAAGCGCCAATCATCCAACCAAACTTGTTGTTTTTGGTGCGATCTCCCATTAAAAAAGATCCATTTACAATACGTTTATCCGTAATTAAGTTAACACCTGAACCTAAGGTTGTAGATACCCTAAAACCATCTGGTGATGTTCTTGTAACCAAGTTTACTGAGCCGCCCAAAGCATCGGCATCCATATCTGGTGTTACTGCTTTATTTACCTCGATAAGTTGAATCATATCTGCTGGAATTAAATCCATTTGTACGTTTCTGTTATCGCCTTCAGCAGATGGAATTCTACTTCCATTTAATGTTACCGAATTTAATTGTGGCGCTAAACCACGAACGATAATATTTCGTGCCTCACCTTGGTCTACCTGCATGGTAATTCCAGGAATACGTTTTATAGCATCACCAATATTGGCATCTGGAAATTTACCTATCTGATCTGTAGATACTACATTAGTAATGTTTTGCTTATTCTTTTGTGCATTTAAAGCTTTTGCTTGTCCGCTATTGTACCCGTTAATAACAACACCGTCTAATTCTAAAGCTTCTGGTAAAATAATTATGGTTACAGTAATTGTCTTATCCGCTGCAACAACAACTTCTTTTTGAGTGGCTGCATAACCTAAATAATTAACTGTTAAGGTTTGATTACCTGTTGGTACATCAACAAATAAAAAGTTACCGTCTGCATCTGAAATGGCTCCTTTATTTAAAGACTCGATTATAATATTACTAAAAGGTACTTTAAGTCCGTTGTCATCTATTACAACACCTTGAATATTACCTTCTTGTGAAAGCCCTAAAAGGGAAATAAGCAATGTAAATATTGCTGTAAATACGTAATTTTTCTTCATGATTTTTATTGGTTAATTAATACACCTAATTAACAAAAATGAAGACTCAAGTAGTTTAAGTATTTTTTAAATTAACGTTATCTGTGAATAATAAAATACATCTATTTCATATTTAATTAACATTAAATAAAAGTTTACAAAATATGTGATTTTGGAAATTTTGGAAATAAAAAAACCCTTTCTGTTTCCAAAAAGGGTTTAATAATATCTTAAGAAAACTGTTTACTAAACCTCGAAAGGCTCAATAGAAACATAAGACTTGTTGTCTTTTTTCTTAGTAAATTTCACAACACCATCAACTTGTGCGTGTAAAGTATGATCTTTAGAAGAATAAACATTCTCACCAGGGTGATGTGTATTTCCTCTTTGTCTTACGATAATGTTTCCAGCAATAGCAGCTTGTCCTCCAAAAATCTTAACACCTAGACGTTTCGATTCTGATTCTCTACCATTCTTAGAACTACCTACTCCTTTTTTATGAGCCATTGTCTTAAGTTTTTATATTGTTAAACTTAACGGTAAGCTTAAGCTTTTCCGCCATTTAATTCGTCTTGCCATTTTTTTAACTCATCCCACTTACCTTCAGCAGCTAATTTAGCTTGTGCTGGCCAAGTATCAGCAACGTGATTACCACGAACATCTGAGATGATTTCTGAAATTTTTGCAGCATCTGTTTTTGCTAATTCAGCAAAGGTTGAAATTCCTGCAGCTATTAAAGTTTCAGCTATTTTTGGTCCAATACCTTCAACTTTTTTTAAATCATCAGCTTTGTCTGTTGATTTTTTTGCTGTTGGTTTTGCTTTCACTTTTGGCGCTGCAACTTCTGCTTTCTTTTCTGATTTAGCTGGAGCCGCTTTTTTTGCTCCTGAGGCAGCAATACTTTCAATAATAATTTCAGTTAAAGATTGACGGTGTCCGTTTTTCTTACGGTAACCTTTACGTCTTTTCTTTTTGAAAACTATAACTTTATCACCTTTAAGGTGCTTTAAGACTTTTGCTCCTACTTGAGCTCCGTCTATAGCTGGGGCGCCTACAGTTACATTGTCACCATCACTAATTAGAAGAACATTATCAAAAGCTACTTGCTTTCCTTCTTCTGTTTGTAAACGGTGTACAAAAACTTTTTGGTCTTTTACAACTTTAAATTGTTGCCCTGCTATCTCTACAATTGCGTACATAGCGTAACGTTTTATTAATTAATTTTGTTCAAAATGAGTGCAAATATACTGCTATTTAATTAAACTACAAACGTTTTGTTTATTTTGAGTTAAAATTTCACTTTTCAATCAATTAAGACCTACTTATTTAGTAATTTTGCAAATACAATCCATAAATAAAGACTCAATGAAAACTACAAAACAAATTCTAGTTGCTGTGTTAATTTCATTTTTTGCTTTTAATTGTAAAAATGACATGAAACCTCAGGTTAAAACAGTTGGAGTTGAAACTGTAACAACTAAAATAATAGATCCTAATGCTACATACGCTAAAGCTGAATTTACAATTGATGGTATGACTTGTGCTATTGGTTGTGCTGCCACTATTGAAAAAAAGTTAGCTAAAATGGATGGTGTAAAATCTGCTAAAGTAGATTTTGATAAAAAACTAGCTATGGTTGAATATAACGAAGCTAAAGTATCGCCAATATTAATTGAAAAAACTGTCACTAACGTGTCTGATATTTATACTGTAAGCAACATGAAAATGCTTAATGGTTTTTCAATAAAAAAACTTTGTGATGAAAATTGCAAGAAACCTTGTTGTGCTGATAAAACTGAAGTAGAAAAAATGGCTTGTGCAGCAGATTGCAAAAAAGCTTGTTGCGTAAAAAAGGCTTAAAAGAAAATATTCTAATTAACTAAAAAAGCATCCTGAGTTCAAGATGCTTTTTTTATTTCCATTTTATAGTTTCCATAATCTGCTTAATATCTTTTTGCAAATAATTTGCTGCAGGCAATATGGAGTCGTAATTAGGTTTTGTATAAAAGTACAATGAGCCAGTTAAGAAATGATTAATACTGTCTGTGACATAAAACTGTGCTGGTGATGCTACATTTCCTTTAACTTCTGATAATAAACCATAAACCTTTCTCTCTTTATTTTCATAAGGATATGCAGGAATTTCATCTGCTTTTTGAGTATGCTCTAAAGTGAATTTTTGAGCATCTCTTAAAAAATTTCTTAGATTATTTTCGTTATTTTGAATAGCTTTATAAGTTAAAAAAATGGTTCCTCTTAACGATGGATACTCTATATTAATACCATAACTTTCTGTGGGAGATTTAACTTCTTTAAGAATTACATTAGTTGCTAATGAATTGGTTTCAAATGTAAATGGCAACTGTTTTAAATGAGACTCTTCATAATTTGCTTTAGGATACTCTAACCGCAAAAAAGCTTTAGGTTTTGGTATATAATCTTGCCCACACGAAAAACAAAGTATTACCATAAGTATACAAATACTATTTCTCATTATATTATTGTAAATTTAACAAGTTTAATACGTTTTTTATCCATAGCTTCAATAGTAAAAATGTAATTTTTAAAATTTATTTTACTATTTAGTTTTGGGAAACTTCCAGAAATTTCTAAAACAAAACCAGCTATAGTTTCGGCCTCACCTTTGTTACTTTCAAACACACTATCATCTTCAATCTTAATGATTTTATAAAAATCTTTTAAGGCTGTTTTTCCTTCAAAAACATAATTATTATCATCTAACTTAGAGTATGTAAGATCTTCATCATCAAATTCATCACTAATGTCTCCAACAATTTCTTCAATAATATCTTCCAAAGAAATTAACCCTGAAGTACCACCATATTCATCAACTACAACAGCTAAGTGTACTTTCTTTTCTTGAAACTCAGCCATTAAATCATCTAACTTTTTATTCTCTGGCACAAAGAAAGGCTCTCGTATTAGATTTGACCAATCAAATTGTTTTCTATCAATATACGGCAATAAATCTTTAACATATAAAATACCAACTATAGTATCAATATTATCTTTATAAACAGGGATTCTAGAATAACCATTAGCTATAATTTCCTGCATAATATCTGTATATTTCTGATCTATATTTAAGGCAAAAATATCAATTCTAGGTCGCATCACTTGCCTGGTATCAGTGTTACCAAAAGATACTATACCTTGCAATATTTTATGCTCTTCTCTAGTCGTGTCTTCCTTACTCGTTAATTCTAAAGCTTGTGATAATTGATCGACACTTAAATTAGATTTTTGCCTACCTAATTTATTGTGTATTGACAAAGTAACGCTTCGCATTGGTAAACTTATTGGCGATAAAAAAATATCTAAAGCGTATAAAGGATATGCCATAAAAACAGCAAACTTTAAATTGTTTCTGCTAGCATAAATTTTAGGTAAAATTTCTCCAAATAATAAAATCAAAAATGTTACAACAACTACCTCAAAAACAAATTTCATTTGTGGATTCGAAATGTTACTAAACATCAAATCACCTAAAAAAGCAAATAAAATAACAATAGCGATATTTATAAAATTATTAGCTACTAAAATGGTAGCTAATAATTTTTTAGGACGTTCTAAAAGTTTTGATAATATTTGAATGCGTTTCGATTTTTGCTCTAAACCTTCTTCAATATCCGAGCGACTTAGAGAAAATAAAGCTACTTCTGCACCAGAGATAAGTGCTGAACACACTAAAAGTAAAATTAATAATGTAAAACCAAAAAAAACAGAAAAATCAACTGCTAAAAATAATGGTTTATAAAACGTGGGGTCAGGATCCAAAGATAGTAGCTTTAGTTAAACATAGGATTATCGATACGTAATCGCATATTATATTAAAACGGCAAATCGTCATTATCATTTACAGGTAGTTGGTTTGCAGATTGTTGGCTAGAAATATTGCTTTGATTTTCTGAGGAAATCGCTCCAGCACTATCACTTTCTTTTTTGGTTGATAGAAAAGTGAAATCGTTGCATTGAATTTCAGTAGAATATCTATCATTTCCTTTTTCATCTTGCCATTTTCTGGTTTTCAATCTACCTTCAATGTATACTTTATCACCTTTACTTAGATACTTTTCGCAAATCTCTGCGCCTTTATTTCTTACTACAATATTGTGCCATTCTGTATTAGTAATACGCTCATTTGATTGCTTATTTAAGTAAGTTTCGTTAGTAGCCAAAGGAAATCTACCTACACAACCGCCACCTTCAAAATAATGCATTTTAACTTCATCACCCAAATGACCAATAAGCATCACTTTATTTAAAGTACCAGACATAATAATTGTTTTAGAAAGGGCAAAAATAACCAATTGCACTCCATTTTTTTAAAATTAATAAAAAAATATGAAGTTGAATAATAAACTAATCAAAATTAAACGCCTCAATAAAATTTCCTATTAAAATAGGTACTGGATATTCTCTTATTTTTTTTATTGAAACACCTTCAAAAGGAAGTTTAACTATGTTAATAATCCAAAATTTAGTGAACAAATGTTGATGTGATAATTTATGAATGATAGACTCTTCATTATATAGGTAAAACTTAAAGCGTTTTCCTTTTAATAGATTATAGTTTTCAATGTGCTTTTTGAAATTTTCTGCATTAAGATCGTTATCTGTTTCTATCAATGGAAATTGGTACAAGTTTTGCCAAATACCTTTGCCTTCTCGTTTTTCTAAAATAATTGTATCATCTTCAGAAATGAAAACTAAAAAGTTAAAAAACTTTTTCTTAGCTTTTGCCGTTTTAATTTTAACTGGCAATTCTGAAATTCTATTCTCATTAAAAGCGATACAACCTTCACTAAAGGGACACTTGTTGCAAAATGGATTTTGTGGCTTACAATGCGTAGCTCCAAACTCCATGAGACCTTGATTAAACTCAGCTGGATTATTTTTATCAATTAATTCTTGAGCTAAAGTTTTAAATTCTTTTACACCCTTTGAAGAATTAATAGGTGTATCTATACCAAAATAACGAGACAAAACCCTATAGACATTTCCATCAACAACTGCACTAGCTTCATCAAAACAAATAGATGCTATGGCACTTGCTGTATAATCACCAACGCCTTTTAGATTCAATAAATCTTTGTAGTTATTTGGAAAATCACCATCTAATTCATTAGCAATATACTTGGAAGTAGCGTGTAAATTTCTGGCGCGAGAGTAATAACCAAGTCCTTGCCAAAGTTTTAAAACCTCACTTTCATCAGCATTTGCTAATTGAAAAACTGTGGGATATGTTTCTAAAAAAGCTTCATAATAAGGCAACCCTTGAGCTACTTGTGTTTGCTGTAAAATAATTTCTGATAGCCAAATACGATAAGGGTCTTTGGTGTTTCGCCAAGGTAAATTTCGCTTATTAATTGAATACCAATGTATTAGTGATTTTGAGAAGTTCATTAATTAAATAAATATAGTAAACAAAAATAAACGTTTATAATCTTAAATTTTAATGAATTAGGTTTGAAATATTGAATATTAAATTCCTATATTTGCATCCCTTTTAGAATTTATAGTAACCAAAAAATAATATTTAAAAAATGACTAAGGCTGATATAGTAGCAAAAATTTCTGAAAAATTAGGAATTGAAAAAGGTGATGTTCAAGCAACTGTTGAAACATTTATGGAAGAAGTAAAAACTTCTTTAGAAAGTGGTGATAATGTTTACTTAAGAGGTTTTGGAAGCTTCATTATTAAAACAAGAGCTGAAAAAACTGGTAGAAACATCTCTAAAAACACAACGATTAAAATTCCAGCACATAATATTCCTGCATTTAAACCTGCAAAAGTTTTTGTTGAAGGTGTTAAAACAAATGTAGACGTTAAATAAAACATTAAAATAATTATTAATTTAAAAAGACACTATTTATGCCAAGTGGTAAAAAACGTAAAAGACATAAGGTAGCGACGCACAAACGTAAAAAACGTAGACGCGCTAACCGTCATAAAAAGAAAAAATAAATCGGAAAAGTAGTTAGATTAGCTACTTTTTTTGATTTTAAAAAACAACAAGTTCTTTGAAATGAGTTCATTAAATTTTTAGCACTTTTAAGTGTTTATGAACTCCACGGATATTACAAATCCTGTGAAAAATAATGTATAATCCATCTGTTACGTAATTTTACGTAACGGATTAAAATTAACTAAATGGATAAAGAATTGATCATTCGATCTAGTTCCGATGATGTTGATTTTGCCTTATTAAAAGATGGAAAACTTATTGAATTACAGAAAGATGAAGGTGGAAATAACTTTTCAGTTGGCGATGTGTTTATAGCCAAAATACGAAAAGCTGTTCCTGGACTAAATGCTGCATTTGTTAATGTAGGTTATGAGAAAGATGCTTTTTTGCATTATCATGATTTAGGCCCTAAACTTCCTTCACTTTTAAAATTCACAAAACGTGTAAGCACAGGTAAACTAAAAGATTTTTATTTAAAAAACTTCCCATTTGAAAAAGATATTGAGAAAGATGGCAAAATTGCCGATGTCTTAAAATCTAATCAATCGCTATTAGTACAAATAGTAAAAGAACCTATATCAACCAAAGGTCCTAGAATTAGCTCTGAGCTTTCTATTGCTGGTAGATATATTGTATTAGTTCCTTTTTCCAGTCGTATATCTATTTCACAAAAAATAGAAGATAAAGAAGAAAAAGACCGACTTAAACGATTGGTAAAGAGTATAACTCCTCCAGGTTTTGGTATTATAGTACGTACGGTAGCACAAGGCAAAAAAGTAGCTGAACTAGATAAAGATTTACAAAATTTGCTTAGTCGTTGGACGGCAATGTGTAAAAAGCTAGACAAAGCACATCACCCAAGTAAAGTATTAGGAGAAATGAATAAAGCCTCGTCAATTTTAAGAGATATATTCAATGATACCTTTACCAGTATTCATGTGGATGATGAAGAGCTTTTCATTCAAATTAAAGATTATGTGCAAGAAATAGCACCAAAAAAAGAATCTATAGTTAAATTGTATCAGTCTAATGTTCCTATTTTTGAAAAATTTGGAATTGAAAGACAAATAAAAACCTCATTTGGCAAAACCGTATCTATGGCAAAAGGCGCATATTTGGTAATAGAACATACCGAAGCACTGCATGTAATTGATGTAAACAGCGGAAACAGATCAAACAAAGCCAATAACCAAGAAGATACAGCATTAGAAGTTAATTTAATAGCTGCTACTGAAATGGCTCGACAATTACGCTTACGTGATATGGGAGGTATTATTGTAGTAGATTTTATTGACATGAGTAGTGCTGAACACAGGCAACAATTGTTTAATCATCTTCGTGATGAAATGAAAGATGATAGAGCAAAACACAAAATATTGCCTCCAAGTAAATTTGGATTGATACAAATAACAAGACAGCGGGTTAGACCAGAAATGGACATTAAAACGCGCGAGGAAAATCCAGACGCCATTATTAATGGCTCTGAGGTTGAAGCACCAATAGGTATTGTGCAAAAAATATCACAAGACCTTGAAAAATTATTTAAAAAAGACTATAGGAAGGTTACCTTAAACACACATCCTTTTATAGCAGCCTTTTTAACAAAAGGTTTTCCATCAACACGTTCAAAATGGTTTTTTGAACACAAAAAATGGGTTAAAGTTTTACCAAGAGATGCTTACACATACTTAGAATATCATTTTTTCGACAAAGATGGTAATCAAATTAAATAATTAAAAAACCCGCTACTTTTATAGTTAGCGGGTTTTTGTTTTAATGAAGATTTCTATTTTTTACTCAATTACAAACTAAATAATTTTAAAATATCAGTTAGGTTAGTGGCTGGCTTTAATATAATTAACCTGAGTTCGAGATAACTAGAGATTTAAGTGTTTTTTAATCTTCAAGAAAAGAACCAAACTTTAAATTTAGCTCTTAACTGTTATTTTTATATAACGTGTTATAGGTAATATCTTTAATTTAATTCAAGCCCTATCTCTTTTAGACTATTTTTTAAATTCAAAGATACTTCAACTATATAAGCTTTATCTTCCTTGTTTTTCTCTAATGCTATTTGGTGTTCTTTAATTTTTTGAATAGCATCAATATAATCTTCATAAAAAATATTCTCGTCAAAATCTAGAAAAAGAACTTGATTTGCTTTTATTAATTTTTTTAGAGATTCATCATTTAAAAACAATTCACTATGCATTAGTGTTTTATCTTGTGAAATGGTTAACACTGAATAGGAGTGCCTTTTTAAAGCTTCTGTAATAGCTTCTTTTTTACCAGAATGCATTATTTCTTCAAAATCAATATGCCAAGAATTTAATGGTACAAACTCAAATTCATCTTCAAATAAATCATTTTCTTCTTCCTTTTCCTTAGTTAAAATTTCTTCTAGTGCAAAGTTTTTAGCCGAACCATAATTTGAATAACCAGTAGCTATTAAGTCATTAATGTTTTCAGTCATGTAAAACACCGGTCTACGGTTTGGTATATATTGCTTTATTTTAGAAATAAATTTAAATGGTGTTTTAATGTCTGCATAAATTAAAACTAATGGAATGCCTATTGAAATATTCTTATATAATTGATTTAAAAAAGCATAATTTATATCTTGAAAATACTCTAACCTCTTATCATCATTAAAAACTTCTTGGTTTTTTGTTATGTATAAACTAAACAAGCTTGTTAAGTTTTCTATTTCTATATCTTTACCACCGTTGGGTAAATTAATTTCGCTTTTTGGTTGCGTAAAGCCTTTTAAGGTTAGCAATACTATTAATAAAAAGGTGATTTTCATTATTTTTAAGTTTTTAGGCAACCCAAAAAATTGAGTTGCCGGTTTTTTAACTATACTGTCTAATAAATTCATTTTTTAAATCCTCATATATAGAAAAAATTTCTTTCAAGATTTCTTCAAGTTCTTCTTCTGATGAATATTTTGGAATATTATATTTTTCCCTAAATCTATTTTGCAATTTTTCACAAATAAAATCAAATCGATTGAACAATAGCCATTCATCATCTTTTATAAAATTCAAATGAGTTTCTACCATTCCTCCATGCATAGTCAAAATCATATCTAAAATATAATTTTTATATCTAAATGAATATTTAAAAGTTCTATCCTTAGATGAATAGCTAACAGTATCATCAATCGAATTCAAAATTTCTAAATATTTTTTTTTATTGCTACCAGACATACTATTCTCAAAATCATTATATGATTCGCATATTTTTTGGTAGCGGTTTACAAAATCTATTTTTTCAAATATTTCTTTTAATTCCATAATTTTATTCTACTAAATATTTAATTTTGACAAGAACATTGTTGTCTACATTAAATTGGTTTAAAACTTGCTGAAAAATAGTGCTATTTTCAAAAAAGGATTTATTGGATAATGGAATTTCTAAAAAATAATCTCCAGACAACTTTGTGCCTTTTGGTAATTTTGTTGAATTTAAAGCACTTCCTTTAGGATATTTTGTTATAATTTAAATGTTAATATTATTTTTTGCGATTAATTTTGTTTAAGGAAGATTGCTATAGCATAAACTTAAAACCTTTATTTTATTTTTTTTTATTTTTTTTAAATAAAATTAGGTGTTTTATTAAATAATTTGAAAAACTGATGTGGGAAACCCGTAAAAGTTTAAAATTTGCGGTTTTTTTGTTTTTAAACCAAAAAAGTATTTACTACAATAATGTGATACTAAACGTATCTCCTTGAGATATGTCTCCTGTTTCAAAACCTTTTTTAAACCATCTCATGCGTTGTGCCGAAGTGCCATGAGTAAACGTATCTGGAACCACCCTGCCACTAGATTGCTTTTGTAGTCTATCATCACCAATAGCATTAGCTGCATTCATAGCCTCTTCTAAATCTCCTGTTTCCATCATTTTAGACATTTGTTGAGAATGATGCGCCCAAACACCGGCTAAAAAATCGGCTTGCAATTCCAATCTTACGGAATATTTATTGTATTCTGTTTGGCTTACTTGACCTCTTAACCGATTCATCTTATCTGTAATACCCATAATTTTTTGAATATGATGCCCAACTTCATGAGCAATTACGTAAGCTTGTGCAAAATCTCCAGGCGCATTCATACGGCGAGCCATATCATCAAAAAAACTCAAATCCAAATATAATTTTTCATCTCCTGGGCAATAAAAAGGACCTGTAGCACTAGATGCTGCTCCACATGCAGAAGAAACAGATCCTGCAAAAAGCACTAAAGTTGGCTCTCTGTAGTTACTTAAAAGTTTGTTCCAAACATCTTCTGTATTTCCTAAAATAGTAGCGCAAAATTGTGCTAGCTCTTCATCTTCAGCTGATGATTGATATGTTGTAGAAGTTTCACTTTGTAAACCTCCACTTAAAAATTGACTTATTAAACTCAATGGATTTTTACCCATTATAAATGAAATAACCAGAAAAGCAGCTACAATAAAAAGTCCTACTTTTGAAAAGAGAATTCTAATTAAAGGCATTAACAGTGTTGGACTAAACCCTCCAACACCTTGTCTAGGGCTAATTTGCCCTCTTCTATCATCAACATTAGAGCTTTGTCTTTTACCTTTCCATTTCATGTTACTAGTTAATTAATTAAGTGTTTCAATTTACATATTATATCAATATTCTTGATTATTTGAATAATCAATTTTTTAAATTAAAAAACCCTCACTAAAAATTAAGGGTTTTTATTTATTAGAAATTACAAAAATTATGGTGCTGGATTAGGTATCACTGCATGTACCTCATTTATCTGTTTTAAAACTGCATCACTCAAATTAAGGTTTATAGAGTCTATGTTTTCTTTTAGTTGTTCTAAATTAGTTGCCCCAATAATATTACTTGTTACAAAAGGTTGTTGGTTTACAAATGCTAAACTCATTTGTGCTAACGATATATTATTCTCCTCAGCTATTTTTAAATAATGTTTTGCGGCTTTTGTTGAATTTTCACTACTGTATCTAGCAAATCTTGGGAATAATTTTAACCTGGCATTTTCTGCTTCAACTCCTTTAATATATTTACCTGAAAGCACGCCGAATGCCATTGGAGAATATACTAATAAACCAATATTTTCTCTTAAGGAAACCTCTGCCATATCACCTTCAAAAACCCTATTAATTAATGAGTAAGCATTTTGAATAGTTATCATTCTTGGTAAGCCTTTTTTAGATTCTTCTATGTAACGCATAGCACCCCAAGCTTTTTCATTTGACATGCCTATATTTCTAATTTTTCCAGCATTTATTTGGGTGTCTAAGGCGTAAAGTACTTCGTTAAAATTATCGATCCAAGGGTCGTTGGGGTTATGTATATAATCTCTGGTTCCAAAGGTGTTAGTTTGTCGCTCTGGCCAGTGTAATTGGTATAAATCTATATAATCTGTCTGCAATCTTTTTAACTCTAAATCTATAGCTTCTTCTATGGCATTTTTACTAAAACCTGTGGTTCTAATATGTGCTGTATAATCACCTGGTCCTGCTATTTTTGATGCTAAAATTACCTTATCTCTATTACCTGATTTTTTTAACCAATTACCAATAATTTTGCTAGTTCTTCCACTAGTTTCTGCGGTTGCAGGCACGGGATACAACTCTGCTGTATCAATAAAATTAACGCCTTGTTCTAGAGCATAATCTAATTGTGCGTGCCCTTCTGCCTCTGTGTTTTGGTTTCCCCACGTCATAGAGCCTAAGCATATTTTACTAACTTTTATGTCGGTATTTGGTAACGTTGTGTATTTCATTAATTTATTTGTTTTTTCCACAATTGGGATTCTTAATAATTTAAACTTTTATAAATATAGATTCCTGCTTAAGTAGGAATGACAAATTTTTTTAAATGTTAAAATAAGATGTTAAAGATAAAAAACCTTTCAATTCTATATGAACTGAAAGGTTTAAAACTATGTTAAGTTTTTATGCGTTAGCGATTGAAGTGAAAATCCTTTTTTGAGGCAGGAAAAAAAGATTGCAACGTAAAGCGCTACCCTTGTGGTAACGCCAAAATATTAATTTTCGTTTAGTAACTTAGAAAGCTCGTCTAGTTTAGGGGTTAAAACAACCTCAATTCGCCTGTTTTTTGCTCTACCTTCTGAGGTTGAATTAGTTGCCATAGGGGCAAATTCTCCTCTTCCGGCTGCTGTAAGATTTTCGGGGTTTATACTATTGTTTTCTCTAAGAATATTAACGATTGCCGTAGCACGTTTGGTTGATAAATCCCAGTTACCACTTAATTGACCAGTGCCTTGGTAAGGTACGTTATCTGTATGCCCTTCTATTAAAACTGCAATATCAGGATTATCCCCTAAAACACTACCCAATTGCTCCACAGCTCTTCTACCTTCGCTTCCAACTGCCCAACTTCCAGAGCTAAATAAAAGTTTATTTTCCATGGATACGTATACTTTTCCGTCTCGTTGCTCTACGGTTAAACCTTTACCTTCAAAATCTGTTAAGGCTCTAGAAATAGCATCTTTTAAAGCAGTCATAGCAGCATCTTTATCTGAAATAACTTTTTCTAACTCAGCTACTCGATTTGAGCGATCTTCAAGTTCTTTTTTTAATTTTTCTAAACGTTGATTTTCGGCCGCTAACGCTAATTCTTTAGCTTCTAATTGTGCTAATAACTCTCTGTTTTTTTGAACATTGGAAGCTATTGCAGCTGAACTGTTTTTTTCTAAAGCATCGTAGGAGGCTTTTAGATTATCTAAATTCGCTTTTGTTGCTTCATAATCTAATTGCAACTTATTGCGTTTGGAAATGGCTTCATCGTAAGCTGATTGGAGTTGTTTTAATTCGTTTTCTGCGGCTATTTTTGCATTTAAAAGTGCTTCGTTTTCTGAGGTAATCTTTCTGTTTTCTCCTTTTAAATCTGCATATTTTGCTTCTAAATCTTTATAAACTTTAGGCGATACACATGAAGTTATAATGGCTAAAGTTAATACGGCAAGTAAAAAATTTTTTGTCATTTTGTTTGGATTCATTTATTTATTAAATATTTTCTTTATTATAAACTTCTAAAAGAATTGGGCAATGATCGCTGTGCATGGCTTCTGAGAGTATAACGGCTCTTTTTATGTTTTCTTGTAATGGTTTTGAAACCATTGCGTAATCTAATCTCCAACCTTTGTTATTTGCTCTAGAATTAGCCCTGTAACTCCACCAACTGTATTGTTGTTTCTCTTGATTTAAATATCTAAAAGAATCAATAAAACCACTATCAATAAAATTTCCAATCCATTCGCGCTCTTCTGGTAAAAACCCTGAAACATTTTTCATTTTTGGGTTGTGAATATCTATTTCTTCATGACAGATATTATAATCGCCACAAATAATTAGGTTAGGAATGTCTATTTTAAGTTTGTTTATATAATCTTGAAACATATCCATATATTCAAATTTATGATTTAATCTATCATCATTTGTTCCCGATGGTAAATATAAACTCATTACTGAAAATCCATCAAAATCTGCTCTTAAATTTCTACCTTCAAAATCCATTGATTCTATCCCTGTTCCATATTCAATGTGGTTGGGTTTTGTTTTGCTTAAAATAGCTACGCCGCTATAGCCTTTTTTTTGGGCGCTAAACCAATAATTATATTTGTATCCTGCTTCAATAAATAGATTTAAATCTAGTTGTTCTTCTAAAGCTTTAATTTCCTGTAAACAAACCACATCTGGGTTGGCACTTTGTAACCAATTAATAAACCCTTTATTTATAGCTGCTCGAATACCGTTAACGTTGTAAGATATAATTTTCATTAATTATGAATTAAATTAAATGTTTTGGCTTAAGTCTGAAAAGTACTTTATAAAGCCAGTTAATTTCAGCTAAAATAAATAATACGTTACTTTTACACTATTAATTATAGCACGAGTTTTAACGAAGCTATTAACAAAATATTTTAATCAATTTACAGTTTAAGTATCTGATGAAGATTTTTACTTATTTGCTTTGGTTTTTAATTAGTTTTTGTGGGTTTTCACAAGAGCAAAATCCTAATTATAAAATCAAAAAAGTTGCAATTAAGGATACAATACAGGTTGATAGCGTAAGCATAAATCCGAGTTTGTTTTCAGTCAAAACAAAAAATAATAATATTATAGATTCTAGTTTTTATGATATAAATTTTTCTACAGCTAGTTTAACTCTTAAAAAGACGATTGAAACAGATTCTCTTGTAATCAGTTATTTAAGATACCCAGAATTTTTAACTAAAACTTACAAACAATTAGACGAAAAAATTATTGTAGAAAACAATAATAATGCAACCTTATATAAACTATCTCAACCTAATACTTATAATAATTTTATTCCATTTGATGGTTTAACTACTTCAGGAAGTATCTCTCGAGGGGTAACTGTTGGTAATAATCAAAACTCGGTTTTAAATAGTGAATTAGATTTACAAATTTCAGGAAAATTAAATGACAAAGTTTCGTTGAGAGCTTCTATTCAAGATGCCAATATCCCTTTACAAGAAAGTGGTTATAGTCAGCGTTTAGACGAATTTGATCAGGTTTTTATTGAGTTATTTAGTGATAACTGGAATATCCGAGCTGGAGATATTGATTTAATAAATACCCAATCCTATTTTGCTTCTTTTTCTAAACGCGTTCAAGGTTTAAATTTGAATGTCAAACTTAACGGTGATACCCAAAAAACAAATTTATTTGCTGCAGGTGCTATTGTTCGAGGGCAGTTTACAACCAGTCAATTTATTGCACAAGAAGGCAATCAAGGTCCGTATAAACTACAAGGGCAAAATGGTGAGTTATTTGTTTTAATAGTTTCTGGTAGCGAAACAGTTTATGTGAATGGTGTTGCTGTAAAACGTGGTGAAGATCAAGATTATATCATAGATTATAACGCCGGCGAAATTATTTTTAATGCAACATTTCCCATTACTTCCGAAATGCGTATTACGGTTGATTATCAATTTAGCGATAGAAATTATTCCCGTTTTGTAGCTTATGGTGGTGGTACATTTGAAAGTGAAAAACTGAATATTGGGGTATCTGTATATTCCGAAAATGATGCAAAAAACCAACCGTTACAACAAAATATTTCTCAAGATCAGGTTCAAATTTTGGCAAATGCTGGTGATGATAGAACCCTAATGACAGCACCATCCGAAGTGCTTGAAGATTTAAACGAGAATAGAATTTTATACAGAAAAGAACTTATTAGTGGTAACGAAGCTTTTGTTTTCTCAAACGACCCAAATGACGAATTGTATCGAGTAACATTTACCTTAGTTGGAGATAATCAAGGTGATTACATTTTAAGTAGTATTAATGCTATTAATAACATTTATGAATATGTTGGTGTTAATCAAGGAAATTTTGCACCGATTATACAATTAGTTGCACCAACAAAATTGCAAATAGCCGTTTTAAACGGACGGTATAAGCCAACAGAAAAAACAGTCATAAATTTTGAAACTTCGGCTAGTAAAAATGATTTGAATTTGTTTTCGAATATTGATGATGAAAATAATAATGGTTTTGCTGGTAAAATCAATATAGAACAAGCTCTTATAAAAAAAGACAGCCTTTGGAATTTAGAGGCTTTTATTGATACGGATTATGTGACTTCTAACTATCGAAATATTGAAGGTTTATACAATCCAGAATTTAATAGAGATTGGAATTTAGACCTCAACAATATTAATGGCATTGGTTATAACTTAGGAAATCAGACACTTTTAAATTCTGGCTTTAGAATGTTCCATCATAAAAAAGGGTATTTAAATTATCGTTTTGAACATTTAAATTTTTCGGATAGTTTTAATGGTAATAGGCACGTTCTAAATAGTAATTTACTTTTAAATAACTTTAATATTTCATCTTACTCAAGTTTTTTAAATGCAGGCTCTAATATTAACACCTCAACTTTTTTAAGGTCTGAAAATAGGATTACTTACAGTATGAAAAAGAGTTGGATTGGAACAAAAATAGCAATTGAAGATAATGAACAAAGATCGGTTTTAACACAAACACTAACACCACTAAGTCAAAAATTTAAATCGTACCAAGTGTTTATTGGTGTAGGAGACAGCACTAAGGTTTTTGGAGAATTTGGTTATAAAAACCGAGTGAATGATAGTATTAGAAATAACGAATTACAAAAGGTAAACACCTCTAATACCTTTTATATAAATTCAAAATTAATTCAAAATAAAAAAACTAATCTATCCTTTTATGCCAATTACAGAAATTTAAAAAGTGTTGATGAAACTATTGAAGATGAGCAATCTGTAAATTCGAGAATGCAGTTTAATCAAAAACTTTTTGAGCAAATTATTCAATGGAATACTGTTTTTGAAACAAACTCGGGCACCTTGCCACAGCAAGATTTTACCTATGTTGAAGTAGAAGCAGGACAAGGGACCTATACTTGGATTGATTATAACAACAATGGCATACAGGAGTTAGAAGAATTTGAAATTGCGCAATTTCAAGACCAAGGAACATACATTAGAATACTTTTACCAAACAGAATTTTTATAAAAACTCATCAAAACAGATTAAGTCAAACAATCATTATTAATCCTTCACAATGGTCGGTTTTAGACAATAAATCAAAAAAATTCTGGTCACACTTTTACAATCAAACCAGTTATTTAATTGATAGAAAAACCAGACGAAATGGCAATAGTTTTAATCTTAATCCCTTTGAAAATAATTTAGAAAACCAATTAGGTTTGCAATTAAATTTTAGGAATGTGTTATTTTTTAATAGGGGTAAACAACATTATACAACATCTTACACGTTTCTTGAAAATACCACCAGAACAATTTTATCTATAGGCTTTATAGAAAATAGTTTAAAAAGCCATCAGTTAAATTTTAATCATAAAATAGCCGAAAGTTGGCTTTTTAATTTACTAACAACTTTTGATAATAATGAAAGTGTTAGCGAAAATTTCTCTAGCAGAAACTTTAATTTTAATGAAGTTCGATTGAATCCGAAATTATCTTATCTATTTAATGATAATTCTAGTTTCGATATTTTTTACCAACATACCAGTAAAGAAAATACCATTGGAAACTTAGAGTCTCTAAAACAACAGAAATATGGAGTTTCATTCGCTTTAGCAAACAGTCAAAAAAGTGCACTAAATGGTGAATTTAATTATTTTTCAAATAATTATGCTGGAAACGCAAATACGCCAGTAGCCTATCAAATTCTTGAAGGTTTACAACCTGGAAGAAACTTTACTTGGAGTTTGTTAGCTCAAAAAAAACTAACAAATTTTTTAGATCTCAATTTGAGTTATTTTGGAAGAAAAACAGAAACTAGTAGGACTATTCATTCAGGTTCTATTCAGTTAAAAGCCTATTTTTAAATATATTATCAGACTTTCTAAAAAATATTTTTGTAATATTGCTGAGTATATGAGTAAAATAACCGTCATATCTTATTCTATTTTGATTCTTATTCAGAGTTTCAATATCAACATTGAAGACATCTCAAAGTTCAATGCGCTATTGGATCATGCCAAGTATCATCAAGAAGTTTATGGCGATAATTTTTTTGAATTTATTTCAGAACATTACGGCGAACAAATGGCGTCTCATCAAAACAAGCACAAAGAGCACGAAGATTTGCCTTTTAAAGATAGTCACCATATACTTTCGCATATAAACACGTCATTTACGTTATTTCAAACCATCATTTATCCTGCTAATTCTTCAACATTAATAGAAGTTCCTCTAAACTTTATTTACAAAGAATCTATTTCTTTATTTGAAAAACCATCTGTTTTTCAGCCTCCAAAATTAGCTTAATTTTTTCGACATTTATTTTTAACCTATTTAAAATTAATTGTTTAAATAGGAATCATTAATTTTCATTAAAATGAATTATGCTAGAAAACATCATAAAATTCAGCTTAAAAAATAAGCTAATTATTCTACTTTTTACAGCATTTGTTATTGGTCTTGGAATTTTCTCTTTAACACAAATTCCTATTGGTGCTGTACCAGATATAACCAATAACCAAGTACAGGTTATTACAACCTCCAGAAACTTATCAACACAAGATGTTGAACAATTTATTACCTACCCAGTAGAGCTAGAAATGGCCAATTTACCGGGAGTTGAAGAAATTCGTTCTGTATCAAAATTTGGATTATCAGTGGTTACTATTGTTTTTGAAGATAAACTAGGAACCTATTTACCCAGACAACTTATTGCAGAAAAAATAAAATCGGCATCAGAGAAAATCCCGGAGGGTTTTGGTTCTCCAGAAATGGGACCTATTACAACGGGATTGGGCGAAATTTATCAATATATTTTAGATGTAAAACCCGAATTTAAAAACCGTTATTCTTCTACCGAATTACGAACCATACAAGATTGGATAGTAAAACGCCAACTTTCTGGAATTCCAGGAGTGGTAGAAGTAAATACATGGGGTGGAAATTTAAAACAATACGAAGTTGCCATTAATCCAGAAAAGCTGAAAGCCATGAATATTACTTACATGGAAATTTTTGATGCTTTAATAAAAAATAACAGTGTTGCTGGTGGTGGATACATCGAAAAAACCAATAAAGCATTTTTTATTCGTGGTGAAGGCTTAGTTAATTCGCTAAATGATATCGAAAATATAGTTATAAAAAACGACCGCTTGCCAGTTTACATAAAAGATGTAGCTCAAGTAGGTTTTGGGAGTGCTACCCGTTTTGGAGCTATAACTGGGAATGGCGAAGGCGAAAAAGTACTAGGGCAAGTTATGATGCTTAAAGATGGTAACTCTAAACAAGTTATTGATGCCGTTAAAGAACGTGTTGCTTCTATACAAAATTCTTTACCCGAAGGTGTGTATATTAATGGTTTTTTGGAACGTAGTGAACTTATTGCGAAAACAACATTTACCGTAGCCGAAAATTTAATTTTGGGCTCACTTATAGTCATTTTTGTTGTGGTTTTATTGTTAGGTAATTTACGTTCTGGTTTAGTTGTGGCTTCGGTAATTCCATTGTGTTTGTTATTTGCCATTTCACTCATGAATATTTTTGGGATTGACGCCAATTTAATGAGTTTAGGTGCTATTGACTTTGGAATCATCATTGATGGCGCTGTTATTATTGTTGAATTTATAGCCTTTCAAATTACGAGTCAGAGTGCAAAAATTTCATCACTTTCTAAAATAGATCAGCAAATTCAGATAGATACAATTACTTATAAAAGTGCATCAAAAATGATGAATTCTGCCATTTTTGGGCAGCTTATCATTTTGATTGTTTTCATTCCTATTTTATCATTAAGTGGTGTTGAAGGCAAAATGTTTAAACCTATGGCGCTTACCTTCAGTTTTGCTTTAATTGGTGCTATGCTATTTTGCTTAACCTATGTGCCTGTAATTTCATCAATGTTTTTAAAACCTAATAAACAAAGCGATAAAAATATATCGGTTAGGTTAATGACATTCTTAACTAAATTATATAAACCAACCATTCATTGGGCTTTAGAAAATAAAAAAATTGTGGTTTCTCTAGCGGGTTTATTATTGGTGTCAAGTATTTGGCTTTTTACAACAATGGGAGGCGAATTTGTGCCAACATTAGATGAAGGTGACTTTGTAATTCAGCCCGTTTTAAAAACTGGAACATCATTGGGTAAAACCATTGAAATAACAACTAAAATTGAACAAATTCTTTTAGGAAATTTTCCGGAAGTAGATCAAGTAGTTAGTAGAATTGGTGCTGCCGAAGTACCAACTGACCCAATGAGTATGGAAGAGAGTGATGTGATCATAAAATTAAAACCAAAAAGCGAATGGGTTTCGGCGGAAAGTAAAGATAAACTTGCTGATAAATTTAAAGAAGCACTTGCTATAATTCCGGGTATGGAAGTAGAATTTACACAACCCATAGAAATGCGATTCAATGAATTAATTACAGGTGTTCGTGCCGATGTTGCTGTTAAAATTTTTGGTGAAGACTTATCAATCTTAGCTAATAAAGCAAACGAAATTAAATCACTTATTCAAAATGTGGAAGGTGCATCAGATATCATTATCGAAAAAGTAGAAGGCTTACCCCAAATGAGTGTTAATTATAACAGAAACAAAATTGCCCGATATGGTTTAAACATTTCAGATATTAATCAAATAATATCTATGGGTTTTGCTGGAAAAATAGTGGGGAATGTTTTTGAAGGAGAAAAACGCTTTGATTTAGTAATTCGTTTAGATCATAATCATAGAACAAATATTGAAAATCTTGAAAATTTATATGTGGATACACCTAGCGGAATTAAAATTCCTTTAAGTGAGTTAGCCGAAATTAAATACACAACAGGACCAGCAAAAATTTCTAGAGACGATACAAAACGAAGAATTGTTGTAGGGATTAATGTTAGAAACAGAGATTTACAATCTGTTGTAGATGATGTTAGAAACATTATTGAAAGTAAAGTAAAACTCCCTGTAGGCTATAGTATCACTTATGGTGGTCAATTTGAAAACTTACAAAGTGCCAAAGCCAGATTAATGGTAGCTGTACCCATAGCACTTGTTTTAATTTTTATTCTACTCCATTTTGCATTTGGCTCAATAAAGGAAGCTGCTATGGTTTATTCTGCTATTCCACTATCGGCGGTTGGTGGTATTTTATTATTATGGTTTAGAGATATGCCCTTTAGTATTTCAGCAGGTGTTGGTTTTATTGCCCTTTTTGGTATCGCGGTATTAAACGGTATTGTTTTAATCGAACATTTTAAAGAACTAAAAGAAGAAGGCATTACAAATATAGAAGAACTAATAAAAAGAGGGACTACAGAGCGTTTAAGACCCGTTTTATTAACAGCTGCTGCTGCTACTTTGGGCTTTTTGCCAATGGCAATTTCAACAAATGCAGGAGCCGAGGTACAACGCCCATTAGCAACCGTTGTTATTGGCGGCTTAGTAACCGCAACCGTTTTAACACTTATAGTGCTACCTGTTTTATATGCTTGGTTTGAAGAAAAAAAAGAAATTAAAATGAACAAAAAAAACATAATCACTGTTATTATTTTTTTACTGTGTTTAAAAATAAATGCACAAAACGAGCAAATTACAGTTAATGAGGCTATTAATTTAGCTATTGAAAACAACTCAAACTTAAAAGCATCATCTTTAAAAACGAATGAAGCCAAAGCATTAGTTGGAAGCGCTTTTAGTTTTGACAAAACAGCTGTTTATTATAGTTATGACGAAAATAATTTAGCTATAAATGGTGAACCATTAAGAGTTTTTGGAGTGTCTCAAGATTTTAAATTTCCAACCGTTTATTTTGCTGATAAAAAAGTAAATAAAGCAAAATTGAATATGGAAAAATCTCATTATGATATCCAGCTAGAAGCTTTAAAACGCAATGTGCATTTAGCATATTCGAATTTAAATTTTGCTAAGAATAAAACAAAAACCTATAAGTTTCTGGATAGTTTATACGAAAAGTTTGTTAGTGCGTCTGAACGTCGTTTTGAATTGGGAGAAACGAATTATTTAGAAATGATTACTGCAAAATCTAAAAGAAAACAACTTGAAACAGTTTACAAACAATCGCAACAAGAAGTTATTTTAGCCGAAGAACAATTAAAAAAAATAATACAAATTGATTCGTTCTCTATTATTGAAAACCGCCCACAAAAACTAGAACTACAAAGCATCTCAATTGAAAATAATTTAGGTTTTTCATATTTCGAAAATTCTAAAAGCTACTATAACGCATTAAATCAACAGGAAAAACAAAACCTTTTACCAGATTTAAATGTTGAATATTTTCAGGGAACAAACAGTACATTAAATACAAATATTAAAGGCTATCAATTTGGTGTTAAAATCCCATTATTTTTTAGCGGACATACATCAAAAATCAAGGCATCAAAAATAGCTGAGGAAGTAGTTGAAGCGGAAAAACAAGACTACTCCATTAAATTAAATGTTGAATATCAATCACTATTGGCAAAACTTCAGCAATATAACGAGGCCATAATTTATTACGAAACACAAGGAAAAACACTTTCAAATGAAATTATAAAAACCGCTGAACAAACCTTTAAGGAAGGCGAAATAGATTTCTTTCAATACATACAAAGTATTGAGATTGCAACCGATATTGAGCTCTCTTACCTTGACAACCTAAATGCTTATAACCAAACTATCATTACTATCAATTATCTAATACTTTAAAAAATGAAATATCTATATATCACACTATTTTCAATTGTTTTAGTAGCATGTGGAAAATCAGAAAAAAACAATGAAACTACTGTTTCGGAAACTTTAAACCAAAATGAAATTATAATTAGTGAATCTCAATTTTCAAGCGAAAAAATGGAACTAGGTCGAATTGAAGAATACTTATTTAACGAGACCATTAAAACTAACGGTATGATTGATGTACCACCTCAAAACAAAGCTATAATAAGCACCTTTTTGGGTGGCTATATTACCAAAACACCTTTATTAATAGGGGATAAAGTTAAAAAAGGACAGGTTTTAGTAACGCTAGAAAACCCTGAATTTATTGAACTGCAACAACAGTATCTAGAAGTAGCGGAACAACTTACCTATTTAAAAGCTGAATATATTCGCCAGGAAACACTTTTTGCTGAAAATATTACCTCACAAAAAAACTTTTTAAAAGCCGAAAGTTCTTATAAGAGTAGTTTAGCAAATTATAATGGTTTACGTAAAAAATTAGTGATGTTAAATATCAATCCAACTTCTGTTGAAACTGGTACTATTACCTCTAGCATAAACCTATATTCTCCTATAGATGGTTACATTACCAAGGTAAATATAAGTAATGGTATGCATGTTTCTTCTAATGATGTTATTATTGAAATTGTAGATACAGATCATATTCACTTAGAATTATCTGTTTTTGAAAAAGATATTCTGAATGTAAAAAAGGGACAAAAAATAGCATTTAAAATACCTGAAGCCTCAGATAAAATTTTTAAAGCAGAAGTACATTTAGTAGGTACTACCATAGATGAAAATACCCGAACTGTAAATGTACATGGACACAGGGATGATGAATCTAAGGCTAATTTTATAGTTGGAATGTTTATTGAGGCAGATATCATAATAGAATCTAAAAACAAACTAGCACTTCCAAAAGAAGCTATTATTGAGCAAGATGGCAATAACTTTGTTTTAGTTTTAAAAAGTAAAAAAGAAAACGTATTTCACTTTGAAAAAATTAAAGTTGATACAGGTACAGAATCTGAAACTTATGTTAACATTATAAATGCTGATAGATTAATAAATAAAGATGTTATTATAAAAGGTGCTTTTATGGTTTTAAATGGAAGTGAAGAATAAATAAAAGTCAAGCTGTTAAAACTATAACCTATCTATTTTTTCAAAAACTGAAATAATGGTTTTAACAGCTTCTATATAAAACTCTGGATTAATATTTTCATAATCATCCGTTGGCTCATGATAATCTTTATGATCTTCAACTCCAAAATATAAAAATGGAATGTCTTTTTTATGAAAGTTAGCATGATCAGAAGAATAAGTCCAGTTTTCTTCACCATCATAACCATCATGACCAGCTAATAGTTTGATTTTTTCAGAATCATCTAAGCGATTAACGATAGCTTCTAATTTTTTATTTTTTGATGTACCCACAACAAATAATTCGTTTTTAGCATTTCTACTAATCATATCCATATTCAAATTGATTAAAATATCATCAATAGAAATTATAGAATTATTTACAAAATATTTAGAGCCTTGTAACCCCAATTCTTCACCATCAAATGCTGCTAAAATCACAGAATGCTTAGGCGGATATTTATTAAAATATTCTGCAAAACTAAATAAAGCACTTAATCCTGAAGCATTATCATCAGCACCATTATATATTCTATCATTTTTAATACCTTCATGATCATAATGCGCACTAATAACAATATATTTTTTTGGTAGTTCAGTTCCTTTTATAAGACCTAAAATATTAACAGCTTTATATATCTCCCTTTTATCTATAAATGAAAAAGATTGATTATAATTTTTTACTAAAGGCTTTACTTTAAAAGAATGGAATTGATTAATTATGTATTTCTGTGTCTTAATAGCGCCTCTTGTACCAGTTCTTCTGCCTTCAAAAGCATCAGATGACAAAGATTTAATGTTCTTTAATAAAGCAATTTCGTCAAAAAAATTAGCATCAATTATATCTACTTGAGCAAGACTTCTATTTATGAACAAACAAGAAATAATAACAAAATATAAGATATACTTATTCATTTATAATGATTGCAAATTATTTTATTAAGAAAAATATCTTTATAATTAAACATACAAATTCAAATTTTATAAAAAAGAAAAACTCATATTATTAGGTAAAATAATATGAGTTTTGAATTATAATTATACTAATTAAATAGATGCTTTCATAAGCTCTCTATTCATTCTAGCAATGTTATCAAGTGAAATACCTTTAGGACATTCTACCTCACAAGCTCCTGTATTTGTGCAGTTTCCAAAACCTTCTAAATCCATTTGAGCTACCATGTTTTTAACTCTATCTGCAGCTTCTATTTGGCCTTGAGGTAATAAGGCATATTGAGAAACTTTTGCACCAACAAATAACATAGCACTTGAGTTTTTACAAGTGGCTACACAGGCTCCACAACCAATACAGGTTGCTGCATCCATGGCTGTATCTGCGGCTTGTTTAGAAATTAACGTAGCATTCGCATCTTGCGTATTTCCTGAAGTATTTACAGATATAAAACCTCCTGCTTGTTGAATGCGATCAAAAGCACTTCTATCTACAATTAAATCTTTAATTACAGGAAATGCGGTTGCACGCCAAGGTTCAATGTAAATAGTATCGCCGTCTTTAAAACTTCTCATGTGTAATTGACAAACAGTTATTGCTCTGTCTGGGCCATGTGCACGTCCGTTTATAAACATAGAACAGCTTCCACAGATACCTTCTCTACAGTCATGATCGAATGCAATTGGTTCTTCATCCTTATCGATTAAATCTTGATTTAAAACATCAAGCATCTCTAAAAATGACATGTCTGCGGACACATTATCAAGTTTATAATCAACAATTTTTCCTTGATCGTTAGCGCTTTTTTGACGCCATATTTTTAATGTTAATTTCATAACTACTTTGTTATTTATAACTTCTTTCTTTTACTTCAATATTTTCATATACCAATTCTTCCTTATGTAATAAAGCATCTTTAGGTTCTCCTTTGTATTCCCAAGCAGAAACATACTGAAACTCTTTTCTTCTCATAGCTTCACCTTCTGGAGTTTGGTATTCATCTCTAAAATGTCCTCCAGCAGATTCTTCTCTTTGAAGCGCATCTTTAGCAAATAACTCTCCCAATTCTAGGAAATCGGCAACCCGTCCGGCTTTAGCTAATTCTTCGTTATATTCACCAGCAGTTCCTGGAACTTTAACATCTTTCCAGAACTCAGCTCTTAATTCTGCTATTTCAGAAATGGCATCTTTTAAATCTTTCTCATTTCTTGCCATTCCACATTTATTCCACATAATTTTTCCAAGTTTTTTATGGAAATAATCTACAGAATGCGTTCCGTTGTTATTTATAAGTTTATCTAAGTCAGATTTTACTTTCTCTTCTGCTTCATCAAACTCTTTTGTGTCAGTAGAGATTGCTCCTGTTCTAATATCATGAGATAAATAATCACCAATCGTGTATGGTAACACAAAATAACCATCTGCTAGACCTTGCATTAATGCAGAAGCGCCTAATCTATTAGCGCCATGATCAGAGAAGTTAGCTTCTCCAATAGCATATAATCCAGGAACGGTAGTCATTAAATTATAGTCTACCCAAACACCACCCATAGTATAATGTACTGCAGGATAAATCATCATTGGTGTTTCGTATGGATTCTGATCTACAATTTTTTCATACATCTGGAATAAATTCCCATACTTAGCCTTCACTATATCTCTACCTAACTTAGTAGTTATGGTCTTATCATTTTCATCTAGGCCTTTTATATGCGCTTGCTCTTTTCCATAACGTTGAATAGCTGCAGCAAAATCTAAATAAACAGCTTCACCTGTTTTGTTAACTCCATAACCTGCATCACAACGCTCTTTAGCTGCTCTAGAAGCCACATCACGGGGCACTAGATTACCAAAAGCTGGATAACGACGTTCTAAATAATAATCTCTATTCTCCTCTGAAATATCAGTTGGCTTTAATTTACCCTCTCTAATAGCTAAAACATCATCCATATTTTTTGGCACCCAAATACGACCATCATTTCTAAGAGATTCAGACATTAATGTTAGTTTAGATTGATGATCTCCTGAAACTGGAATACAAGTTGGATGAATTTGTGTAAAACAAGGATTTGCAAAAAAGGCACCACGTTTGTGAGCTTTCCATGCTGCAGTTACATTACTACCCATAGCATAAGTTGATAGGTAAAATAAATTACCATAGCCCCCTGTTCCTAAAACAACCGCATGGGCAGAATGACGCTCAATTTCACCTGTCACTAAATTTCGTGCAATAATACCCCTAGCTTTCCCATCCACTATAACCACATCCAACATTTCGTGACGACTATACATTTTAATTTTACCACGACCTATTTGACGATTCATTGCAGAATAAGCGCCTAATAAAAGCTGTTGACCTGTTTGGCCTTTTGCGTAAAATGTTCTAGAAACCAAAACACCACCAAATGAACGGTTGTCTAATAAACCTCCGTAATCACGAGCAAAAGGAACGCCTTGTGCAACACATTGATCTATAATATTGGTAGAAACCTCAGCTAAACGATGTACGTTAGCTTCACGCGAACGATAATCTCCACCTTTTACAGTATCGTAAAACAACCTGTATGTAGAGTCACCATCACCTTGATAATTCTTGGCAGCATTTATACCTCCTTGAGCGGCGATAGAATGCGCACGTCTTGGAGAATCTTGAAAACAAAATGATTTTACATTATAGCCTAACTCAGCTAAAGTTGCTGCAGCAGAACCTCCTGCTAAACCTGTACCAACAATAATAACATCAATTAAACGCTTATTAGCTGGATTAACTAAGTCTATTTTATTTTTATGATTAGTCCATTTATCGGCTAATGGCCCTTTTGGTATTTTTGAATCTAACGTTGCCATATTATTCTAATACGTATTTAAGATGATGATAAAGCGCTACAAAAATGAAACCTATTGGAATAATAATTGAATAGGCCTTACCTATATTTTGTAATGTTTTCTTTCTTCCTGCTGTACCTCCCATAGATTGGAAAGCAGAAGTAAACCCGTGTAACAAATGCAATGCTAAAAAAACAAACGCTATAACGTAGGCAATTGTTCTTGTATGACTATGAAATTTATGAGTAAGCTCTTCATGATATCTGAAACCTTCAACGCCTTCCATGGTACCCGACCAATCGCCATTTATAAATTTAGTATTTATTTCTGGAAACCAAAAATCAATAAAATGAAGTATAATAAAAGCAAGTATAGCAATACCGCTATAAATCATATTTCTACTCATCCAAGTAGAATTGGATGCACCATTAGTTTTAACATAACTAACTTTTCTTGCAGTATTGTTTTTCAACTCTAAAATAAAACCCATTACAAAATGAAAAACAACTCCAAAAATTAATACAGGTTGAAGTAAAAATTGAACCAATGGATTTGTTCCCATAAAATGAGAAACTTCGTTGAAAAGATCGGGATTGAATACCGACAAAATGTTAATTGATAAATGCTGAACCAAGAAAAACATAAGGAAGAATGCAGAAAGCGCCATGGCTACTTTTCTTCCAATTGAAGACTTAAAAAATCCGCCCATTTTTATAACGTTAATTTATTTAATACAAAGGTACGTCAGCGTTCATATATAGACAAATAACATCTGCTTGTTTTAGCTATTTAGAATGATTATAAAGAGTGCTTGTTGATTTTATTTATCAATTATTTTGGGAGTCGAAATTGTGTGTTGCCAAATATGATTAATTAGGTCTGAGATTCATTTTGTTTTGCTAATTTTATAAAATCAAATGAATAAATAAAAATGAAATACTTAGCAATAAACAACAAACTTTTTATTAAAAACAGAAGAAACTTTATGGCTAAAATGAAGCCAAATAGTTTAGCTGTATTTAACTCAAACGATATTTATCCAATAAGCGCAGATAGTACCATGCCTTTCCAACAACATCGTGATATTTTTTATTTAAGTGGTGTAGACCAAGAGGAAAGTATTTTAGTTTTATTTCCGGATTGTGCAAAAGAAAAACATAGAGAAATTTTGTTTTTAAAAGAGACTAACGAACATATTGCTGTTTGGGAAGGCGAAAAACTAACTAAGGAAGCGGCCTTAAAGACTAGTGGTATTAAAACTGTTTATTGGCTGCAGGATATGGAAAAAATTATGTTTGAACTTATGACGCAATGTGATACCGTTTACATAAATACAAACGAGCATTACCGTGCAAACGTGCAAACTGAAACAAGAGAAGATCGATTTACTAAATGGCTAAAAGCAAAATATCCAGCACATGTAGTTGCTAAAAGCAATCCTATTTTGCAAAGACTTCGCTCAGTAAAAGACCAAATAGAAATAGATTTAATTCAAAATGCTTGTAACATCACCGAAAAAGGTTTTAAACGCGTTTTAAATTTTGTAAAACCTGGTGTGTGGGAATATGAAATTGAAGCTGAATTTATTCATGAATTTTTAAAAAACCGCTCAAAAGGATTTGCTTATACACCAATAATCGCATCAGGAAACAATGCCAACGTTCTACATTATATAGAAAACAACCAACAATGTAAAGCAGGCGATTTGATATTATTTGATGTGGCTGCTGAGTATGCAAATTATGCCAGTGACATGACTAGAACCATACCTGTTTCTGGACGGTTTTCTGATAGGCAAAAACAAGTTTATAATGCAGTTAATAAAGTTAAAAAAGAAGCAACAAAAATGTTAATTCCAGGCACAGATTGGGCAGCATATCATGTTGAAGTTGGCAAGATAATGACCTCCGAATTGTTAGGTTTAAAATTATTAGATAAAGCAGACATTCAAAATGAAAATCCTGATTGGCCAGCTTACAAAAAATACTTTATGCACGGAACATCTCATCACATGGGTTTAGACACTCATGATTATGGTATTTTAACAGAACCTATGCAAGCCAATATGGTATTTACTGTAGAACCAGGTATTTATATTCCAAATGAAAATTTTGGTATTCGTTTAGAAGATGATGTGGTTATTCAAGAAAAAGGCGAACCCATAAATTTAATGAAAAACATTCCTATTGAAGTTGATGAAATTGAAGATTTAATGAATTAAGAAATCAAACTAATTTAATAAACACTAATGAAAATAAAAACCCAAAAAAACACAATAATTGGTGCGCTTACATTTAGTGTTTTATTATTCAATTGTAGCCCAAATGATGAGGACGGTATTCCTAGAATTGGAAATATTCCAGACCCAGCTTTTGAGCAGGCTTTAATTGAATTGGGTTATGATGATGTTTTAGATGGAGAAATTTTAACTGCCAATGTAGTTGAGGTGAATGAACTCAATATATCTGGCTATAATTTAAATTTAGTTGATAAAATGAGAGATTTAAAAGGCATTGAATATTTTACTAGCTTATCAAAATTGAATTGTTCTGCCCAAAACATTTCTTCACTAGATTTAAGTAATAATTTAAATTTAAAGGAATTAGAAATTGCAGATATGGGATCTGAAAATTTAGCCAATTTAAATATCAGCAAAAATATTGAGCTTAAAATATTAAAGTGCTTTAGAAGTGGTATTACAAACCTAGACTTAAGTAAGGCTGTTAATTTAATAGAATTATATACCTATGAGAATCTGCAACTTTCAAATCTAAACATTGATAATAACGTGGACTTAAAAAAACTATGGTGTTACGGGAATAACTTATCCCAATTAGATATTAGTAATAATATAGATTTAGAATTTCTAGATTGTAGATTTAATAAATTAAGCGTGTTAGATGTTGATACAAATACCAATCTAAAACATCTTTCCTTTTGGGATAATAGTATATTGAGGATTAATCTGAGTAATAACTTAGCTCTAGAACTTTTAGATTGCACAGACAACCTTTTAACTAATATAGATGTTAGCAAACATATAGCCTTGGAAACTTTTGGATGTTCTGGAAACAAATTAAATAATATTGATATTACAAAAAATAGAGCTTTAAAAAGTTTTGCTTGCGATAACAATCAAATTAGTAGTTTAGATGTTAGCAAAAACATCGCATTAAGAACCTTATCATTTGGAAACAATCCTATTTCAAGTATTGATATTAGCAGTAATCTGGCTCTAGAAAACTTAACATGTTTAAATACACGAATTACAAGTTTAGATGTCACTAATAATTTAGCTTTAGAGATTTTATGGTGTAATAATAATCAACAACTTACAAGCTTAGATGTAAGTAATAATGCATCTATAACTTGGCTTCAATGCTATAATAATCAACTTACAGGATTAAACTTAAGTAACAATCTAAATTTAACTAACCTAAATTGTACATCAAATAATATCACCTGTATTCAAGTAAATGATTCCCAATTAGCAAATATTCCAACCAATTGGATTAAAGATGATGTTACAAATTATGCAACCATTTGTAATTAAAAAAGAGTCGTTTTAAATCGACTCTTTTAACAATAATTACTAAGATAAATTTACAGAGTGACTAATTCAAATAAATAATTATTTAGTTTTTGAAGTGTGGTAATTTTATGTTTTGTATCAATTAGCAATGAAATATTATTATTACTACCCCCATATGAAATCATTCTAATTTTTACATCTTGTAATATTTGAAATAACTTAAAAGTATCTTGATGGTTTACTACTGAATGACCAACTAAACAAACAATACTTTGGTTTTTATCTACCTCTATAGTTGCTATTTTCTCAAGTTCAACTAAAATTTTGTCAAGATTCTTATCATCATCAATTGTTAACGAAACTGCTACCTCAGAGGTAGTAATCATATCTATTGAGGTTTTGTAGCTTTCAAAAATTTCAAATACTTTTTTTAAAAACCCATGCGCCTGCAACATACGCGCAGATTTAATTTTGATTGCAGTAATGTTATCTTTAGCAGCAATAGCTTTTACTCCATTTACAGAAGTTTTACTAGAAATTAAAGTACCATAAGCTTCAGGATTCATAGTGTTTTTTAACCTAACCGGAATATTATCAGTTCTCACAGGAGTAACAGTTTGTGGATGTAATATTTTGGCTCCAAAATAAGCTAATTCAGCAGCCTCATCAAATGATAAATTAGAAATAGGCTTAGTATTATCTACATATCTTGGGTCGTTGTTGTGCATCCCATCAATATCTGTCCAAATTTGTACTTCTTCAGCCTTAATAGCAGCACCAATAATAGTCGCAGTATAATCGCTTCCTCCTCGTTGTAAATTAGAAATTTCTCCATTAATATCTAAACAAATAAAACCTTGAGTTATATATATTTCAGACTCTTCAACATTTTCAAAAACGTCTTTAAAATTAGATTCAATGTAATTATAATCAGGTTCTGTAAACTCGTCAATTCGCATAAAACTTAGAGCTGGCAATAAAGCTGAACTTACCCCTTCTTGATTTAGATAACTATTAAACATGTATGTTGAAAGCAATTCTCCTTGAGCAACTATTTGATTTTCTATAGTTTCTGAATATTCTTTATAAGTACTTTCAACTAAAAAATTAAATATTCCCGAAACATAGGATTTAACATCTTCATTTAACTTTTTATTTCTTAAAAGTTTATCAATTGCAGTAAAGTATGTTTCATTTAGTTTGTTAATTTTATCGATAGCTTCGTTAGGATTCTTTTCTGCAATATCTTGAGCAATAGCTACTAACTGATTAGTAGTACCAGACATAGCCGAAAGGACTACAACTTTTCTTTGTCCATCGTTAATAATATTTTTAACGTTGTTCATATTTTCTACTGAACCTACCGAGGTTCCTCCAAATTTCAATACCTTCATTTTCATTAATTTATTGGTAAAATTATAACTCATTTTACAATTAACTATGTTTATTGAAAAAAATGTTTATTTTTGCACATATTGTTAAATAATTAACATGAAAACTGTATCTAACTGTGTAGAAGACATTTTAATAGCGCAACCTTATTTAGAAGAGGCGCTTTCTAGAAACATTATTAACTTTAGTGCTTTAGCTATTGAACTTACTAAGCCAATAAGTGAAATGCTAAAAAAAGATGTAAAACCTGGAGCTATAATGATGGCTCTAAGACGATACAATCCACCAGCTTCACTTTCAAATTCGGTTAAAATGAAACGTGTTATCCAAAATTTAGGAGATATAACAGTACGGTCTAATTTAACTGATTTTACGGTAAAGAATTCAGATACTATCATTGATAATCATGCTAAAATTTTAGAGAGAATTAATCAGGAATCTAAATTGTTTTACACCTTTACTAGAGGGATTCATGAAAGTAACATTATAATTTCTAGTAGTTTAAAAAGTTTTATAGAAGAACAATTAAAAAATGAAACATTTCTAGCTGTTCAGGATGGCTTATCTGCTATTAGTATAAATCTACCAAAAGATAACTCTAAAATTGCGGGTTTATATTATCACTTCTTTAAACGTTTAGCTTGGGAAGGCGTTGTCCTTTATGAAGTAATTTCTACAACTAATGAATTTACTATTTTGGTTGAAGATGAGTTCGTAGATAAGGCTTTTACGGCTATTAAAAAAGTAAAATCTTAGGTTTAAGATTTAAATTTTTCAAAAATATTTACTAAAATAAATGTTAAAAAAGCAGGTAAAACCCAACCTAAATTTTGATTCGCTAAGGGTATTAATGATTTTAAATTTTCTAAATTATTAGTAGGAAAAACAAAACCTAAAAAATCTGGAATACTAAAAATAAAAGCTATTAAAACAACACATCTAAAAACGAGTTTTGAAGCCATTTTTTCTGGCATAATGTTAAGTAAAATTAAAACAATACATATGGGGTAAAGAAACATTAAAGCAGGCAGTGCTATATTAATTATATACTTTACATCCATTTGCCCTATAAGAATTCCTACCAAACAGCAAAAACTAGTTGTATAAAAATAAGCATTTTTAAAAGTCTTAAAATACACTTTAAAAAAATCTGCTATACTAACAATAATAGCTACAGCTGTGGTAAAACATGATAGACTCACCAAAACACTTAAAAAAGTAGAACCTATCAGTCCTAATGTTTTTAATGCTATCCCTGAAAGAAGTTCTGTTCTTGAAATATTCGTATCAAATTGCTTATTGTAAATTGCTCCAATAACTATAAGTCCTAAGTAGATGATAAATAGACCTCCCATGGCAATAATTCCAGATTTGGAAATCATCTTTTTCTTTTCCTCAAAATTTAAACTAGTTTTAAAACTATTTATAGAAACTATTACCATACCACCTGTAACCAATCCTGCAATGGCATCATAGGTTTGATAGCCTTCTAATAATCCACTAATTAAAGGTGTTTGAAAAGTTGATATATTCATTTCGGTTAAAGGAGAAAATATACCAACACAAATTATAGTAATTAATATTAAAACTATTATAGGTGTTAAATACTTACCAAGAATATTAAGCACTTGACTTCTGTTAAAAACAAAAATAAAAACAAGGATAAAATACAGTAAACTGGTTAGTAATGCACTTGTTCCAAAATTTGGAGCAATAGCTATTTCGTGTGTTACTGCTGCTGTTCTAGGGCATGGTAAAGCAATTACAATTGCATAAATAACAAAACAAAAAATTGTACTGAATAAAGGAGAAACTTTTTTGCCAAAATCATACATAGTCCCCTGTAATTTAGCATGAGCAAAAATAGATAACAGTGGTATAATAGTAGTGGTTATAATAAAACCTATAGCTACAATCCACCAATCCGGACCAGATTTAAAACCTAAAAGAGGAGGTAAGATTAAATTTCCAGCGCCAAAAAAACCGGAAAATAAAGCAAAACCGAAGACGAAGGTTTCTCTAGTTTTATTCATAGGATGGTTTTATCTTTGTCTAATATAAATTAAAAATGTTTTTAGAGTACAAAGATGCCCATATTTTTTACACCGATAAAGGCAAAGGAAACCCTATTGTTTTATTGCATGGTTTTTTAGAAAACTCTTCTATGTGGCTTCCCTTTATCACTAGTTTATCAAAAAACAAGCGAGTTATTTGTATTGATTTATTAGGTCATGGACAAACAGATTGTTTAGGATATATTCATACCATGGAACTTATGGCAGAAGCCGTTGAAGCAGTACTTAAAAAACTTAAAATCACAAAAGTTATTTTTGTTGGTCATTCTATGGGTGGTTATGTAGCACTTGCTTTCGCTGAAAAAAATCCTGAAATGGTTAAAGGATTATGTTTGATGAATTCAACTGCACAAGCAGACTCATCAGAACGAAAGAAAAATAGAGATAGGGCCATTTTAGTTGTAAAGCAAGACTATAAAATGTTTGTAAACATGGCAATATCAAATTTATTCAGGCCCAAAAATAGAATCCTTTTTTCAGAAGAAATAAAGCAAATAAAAAAAGAAGCCTTACAAACTCCTTTACAAGGTATAATTGCAGCTTTAGAGGGTATGAAAACTAGAAAAAACAGAGAAAAAATTTTACAAATAGCTTCTTACAAACAACTTATGATTATTAGTAAAAAAGATCCTGTTTTAGATTATGATTCATTAATTAATCAAACGATAAATACCTGTGTAAAAGTTGTAGAGTTTCCTGATGGACACATGAGCCATATTGAAAATAAAGAGGATTTACTAAATACATTAATGCGTTTTGTCGAAAAAATATAGCGTTTTGTCGTTACTTTGTTTTTTTTATTTATATTTATATTCGAATTGTTCCCAAAATGAAAAAAACTACTCCCAACAAATCAATGCTAATACCAAAGATATACTGCAATCTATTTGGTCATGATTACCAAGTAAGCAAGAAAGTTACATACCATGTAAAAGAATATACTTGCAGGCATTGTAAGAAAGAATTAACTACCAATAGTAATGGTAGATTAATCGAGTTAACACCTAAGTTTAAAGAAATAAACGCTATTCTAGAGCATATACACGCCTCAAGAAGAGAACGTTTAAAGATGAAAACAGTCACTTCGTCGATTTACAGTGCAGTAGTTTAATTTAACGGTTTTTTTTTAATATTTTCATGGTCTCTACCAATAGAAAATAGTTAAAAAATGAAAAACATTCATTGTAAAATGTTTGGACATGATCTTCGTATTACTCGAAAAGTCACCAATCATGTTAAAGAGTACAAATGCAAAAAATGCAAAAAGCAATTTACCACTAATGTTAATGGTAATATTGTTGAACTCACAACAAAATCTAAAGAAATTAACGACGTTTTACAACTTGTACATACAAAACGCACAAAGAGTAGAGCTTCAGGAAATCAATCCATTGAAAATCTTTTAGTTTTTAGTAACTAAAGTTTTTCCATCCTTGGGCTTTAATTGGGATTTTAGTTTCTGCTCTAGTTACCAAATTTAACCCTGCTTTTTTTTCAGTTATAAATCCTATAACACTAAAATGTGGGTTTGCTTTAATTTTAGGAAAGTCTTCTTGAGAAATAGTAAATAATAACTCATAATCTTCACCACCATTTAAAGCAACTGTTGTACTATCTATATTAAACTCTTCGCACGTAGAAATTAATTGTGGATCTAAAGGGATTTTAGACTCGTACAAATCACAACCAACTTCACTCTGCTTACATAGGTGAATGATTTCAGAAGATAGTCCATCACTAATATCAATCATGGCGGTTGGTTTAACATCTAAATCACTTAGTAATTTAACAATGTCTTTTCGAGCTTCAGGTTTTAATTGACGCTCAATGATGTAACTATATGACTCTAAATCTGGCTGATTGTTAGGGTTTACTTTATAGACTTCTTTTTCTCTTTCAAGAATTTGAAGACCCATATAAGCCGCACCTATATCGCCAGAAACAACAAGTAAATCATTGGGTTTTGCACCATTTCTATATACTACTTTTTCAGGGTCAACTTCACCAATGGCTGTAACAGAAATTAACAAGCCTGTATTTGACGAAGTGGTATCACCTCCTATTACATCAATATCATATATTTTGGCCGCAGTCTCTATACCAGCATATAACTCTTCTAAAGCTTCAAGGGGAAATCTATTAGATACAGCAATTGAAACTGTAACTTGGGTTGCATTAGCATTCATTGCATAAACATCAGATAAGTTAACTATAATAGCTTTATAACCTAAGTGCTTTAAAGGCATATAACTCAAATCAAAATGCACACCTTCAACAAGTAAATCTGTAGTTACAACAATATTCTTTTTTTCAAAATTTAAAACAGCTGCATCATCGCCTATACCTTTAATAGTTGATGTTTTTTTAATTTGAAAATTCTTAGTTAAATGATCTATTAATCCAAATTCTCCTAATTCACTAAGGTTTGTTCGTTGTTGGTTTTTATCTTCTATCATGCTGCAAAAATAAGAAGCTATTTTTGTTTTTACTATCTTTGATACTAAAACTAAACCTAAATAGTTATTAATATTAAAATTCCCATGAAACCTCATAAACCTATTTATGCCCTAATGCTAGCTTTTGCATTATTTTTAACTAATTTTTCTTGTAATATAGAACCTATTGAAAGGGTTGCGAAAATTGATTCTGATTCTGATGGCATAGATGATAGCGTTGATAATTGTCCTTCTATCTCAAACCCTAATCAAGAGGATGATGATAATGATGGCATCGGAAACTTATGTGATGATGACTTTTTAAACGTAGTATCACCTTTAGCAATTTGTGAAAATGGATTTGCAGATATATATCCTTGTAATGGTTACGATTTAATGGCTCATATACCTTTGAGTGTTTTTGGTGCCTCAGCTGGAAACGACTCTTGGGGGTGGACAGACCCAGAAACTGGAAAAGAGTATGCTTTAATGGCAACAAATAACAGTACCGCATTTATTGATATTTCAGATACTGAAAATCCTATATACTTAGGAAAACTACCAACAGCAACAATATCAAGTCCTTGGCGTGATGTTAAAGTATATAAAAATCATGCATTTATAGTAGCTGATAATAATACAGGAGAAGATAGTCATGGTATGCAAATTTTTGATTTAACTCGATTACGTAATATTCCCAATCCACCAGAGGTTTTTGTAGCAGATAATAGATTAACTAATATTGGAAGAGCCCATAATATTGTTATTAACGAAGATACAGGTTATGCATACATTGTAGGTGGTAGTAGAAGTAATACGTTTGCAGGTGGTCCTATATTTATAAACATTCAAGATCCTAAAAATCCTGTATTGGAAGGTGGTTTTGCTGAAGGAAATTATTCACATGATGCTCAAGTAGTTACTTATAATGGTCCAGATGCAGAGCATAATGGCAAAGAAATATTGATAGGAAGTAATGAAAATGAAGTGGTTATTGCCGATGTTACAAACAAAAGCAATCCCAGTATAATTTCAACAATCAGTTATAATAATGTTTGGTATGCGCATCAAGGTTGGTTTACAGAAGATATGTCTTATTTTATTTTAGGTGATGAATTGGATGAACTTAGAATTGGCATCAACACTAGAACTATTATTTTAGATTTTAGAGATTTAGATAACCCCCAATTTCATTTTGATTATTTAGGCCCCAGTCAATCCATCGATCACAATGGTTATGTAAATGGTAATTCTTATTTTCAAGCAAGTTATAGAGCTGGACTTAGAGTTTTAGATGTCTCTCAAATACAAAATGAAACGATTGTTGAAACGGCATTTTTCGATACTTATCCAGAAGATAATGGCACTGCTTTTGATGGAGCTTGGAGTGTATATCCTTTCTTCGAAAGTGGTAACATTGTTATAAGTGATATAAACAGAGGCTTATTTGTAGTTAGAAAGAGTGACTTTTAAATATCTTATTTACTCAAATGAAAAATAAATTTTCATATCTTCATATTTTTGTAGCTATCTGCTTCATTATTCTCTCTAGTTGCTCTAATAATGACGAATCAAGAAGTTCAATAAACCTTATTAGTCTTTCAAAAACCTTTGGTGGCACAAAAAATGAAAGCGCTCAATCTATTATTAAAACTATTGATGGTGGATACGCCGTTTTAGGTTACACACAAAGTAATGATGGAGATATTGAAAACAAATCAAATGACTCTTTTGATTATTGGCTTTTAAAATTTGACAGCAATAATACTATTAAATGGCAAAAAACCTATGGAGGTACCGAAGATGATAGAGGTAGCGATATTATTCAAACCAATGATGGAGGCTATGTTATTTTAGGTTATAGTAAAAGTAACGACATTAACGTTTCTGAAAATTTTGGAGCGCAAGATTTTTGGATTTTAAAAGTTAATTATTTGGGTGCAATTATTTGGCAAAAATCTTTTGGATTTTTAGGTGCTGATACTGGCATTTCTATCATTCAAACAAATGATGATGGCTTTCTGTTAACGGGAGTTTTAGATGTATCTGCTTCTGGCGGACAAGGAATTAGCAAAACGATGCCAAACAAAAGGCATGCAGGCGGCGATTATTGGGCTATAAAAATAGATGCTTTTGGTAACAAAGAATGGAGCCATTATTATGGCGGATCTTTTACAGACACCCCTTACGATTGCATACAGACTCCAGATAATGGTTATCTAATTGTTGGCTCATCCGATAGTAATGATGTTGATATTTCTAACAATAAAGGATCATACGATTTTTGGGTTATTAAAATTTCAGAAACCGGGGATATAGTTTGGGAAAAATCATTTGGTGGTTCTGAAATTGATGAAGCTAGAGCTATCACTAATTCTGGAGACGGTAATTATGTTATAGTTGGAGATACTAGAAGTAATGATTTAGACGTTTCTAAAAACAAAGGAGCTGCCGATTTGTGGGTTATAAAAATATCTCCGGAGGGAGATTTAATGTGGGAGAAAACTTTTGGAGGCTCAAATTTTGATGTTGGCAGATCTGTTTTTAAAACTCAAGATAATGGTTTTATTATTTCTGGAAGCTCCAGAAGTGCAGATGGCAATACAACAAATAACAACGGGCAAAATGATGCATGGATTTTAAAAATAGATGCCAGTGCCAATTTAATTTGGCAAAAAACAGTTGGTGGTTCTAAAATTGATTTTGCAAACGATGCTTTGGAACTTGAAGATAGAACTATAATTACAGTTGGTGAATCCAATAGCTCAAATCTTGATATTATTGAAAATAAAGGATTTACTGATTTATTAATTATTTCTATAAAATAAATAGCCAGCATGAAAAAAAATCTATTATTTGTATTAATAATTGTGCTCTCAACTATTTCGTGTACTGATAATTCTAACAACAGTTTTAATCAAGCTAATATTTCATTCAACTTTAAACATAATTGGGATGGTACATCAATAACAAATTCAGATTTTAATACCATTAAATTTATAAATTCTAACGGAGAAAATTTGAGCATTGAAAGACTACGTTATCTTATTTCAAAAATTACTTTTACAACTTCAGCCGGTGAAAAACTGGTCTTTAATGATTATAATTTAGTGGATTTAACTTATGCTTCAAATTTATCTTACAATTTAATTACTACTATTCCAATTGGCACTTATAATAATGTATCTTTTACTTTTGGTTTTGATAATGATGCAAATTATAACGGTAATTATGCCGATTTAAATTCAGTTTCATGGAATGTTCCTGCAATGCTTGGTGGTGGTTATCATTTTATGCAATTAGAAGGGAAATTTACTGATAATAATACTCAAGAAACTGGTTATGCTTACCACGTAATTAGAGCTGTTGATAATACAGGTGATTCATTAATTTTTGAGGATACTTTTTTTGAAGTTAATTTTGGGAGTGTTACAATTTCAGATGATACCATATTTAATATTGAAATGAATATTGCAGAATGGTTTAAAAACCCAAACACCTGGGATTTAAAAGTATTAAATAATATGTTGATGCCTAATTACGATGCTCAAATTATGATGTTTGAAAACGGACAAAATGTATTTAGTTTAGAATCCATAGAACAATAATTAGATTGAAAAAACTTGCAATACATATACTATTAATCATTTTCATTATTTTGTCTTGTTCTAATGAAGATGTTCAGCAATATGCGCCAACACCAAGTTTACTTAAAATTCCTGAACTATTTGAAAACAATATTTTAAAACCAGTAATTCCTTCAGATAATCAACAAACGGTTGAAGGTATTGAGTTAGGGAAAAAGCTTTTTTTTGACCCTATTTTATCTGGAGATAAAACCCTAGCATGTGCTGATTGTCATGCACCAGAAAATGCGTTTACTGATTCATCTAGATTTAGCGAAGGCATCGATGGTAGCTTGGGTAAAAGAAACTCTATGCCATTATTTAATTTAGCTTGGAATTATGATGAAAATTTTTTCTGGGATGGCGGTACTTTTAGTCTAGAACACCAAGCTTTCATTCCGGTCTCAGACCCAACAGAAATGAAAAATTCTTGGAAACAATTACAGCAAGAATTACAAAAACACCCAGAATACCCTAACTTATTTCAAAAAGCTTTTGGAACTTCTAAAATAGATTCAACTTTAGTAACAAAAGCTATTGCTCAATTTGAAAGAACACTTATTTCTGCAAATTCAAAATTTGACAAATATCTTTTAGGTGAAGTTATACTTACACCAGAAGAAGTTGATGGATTTAATATTTTTATGGATGAAACTAAGGGCGATTGTTTTCATTGCCATGGAAGTGATAAAAACCCATTATGGACAGATAACATTTTTCACAACAATGGTTTAGACGAAACCTTTACAGATTTAGGTTTAGGCACCATTACTGGAGACCCTGCTGATAATGGCAAATTCAAATCCCCTTCTCTGCGTAATCTAATATTCACAGCACCCTACATGCACGATGGAAGATTCACAACTATAGATGAAGTTATCAATCATTATAGCGAAGGCTTAAAAAACTCTTCAACCATAGACCCACTAATGAAAAAAGTAGCTCAAGGTGGTGTTGGATTATCAATTCAAGAAAAATCCAATTTAAAAGCTTTTTTATTAGCACTTTCTGACTATGATTTTATAGGCAATCCGGATTTTATAAACGATTAAATTCAATAAAAAAATGCATTTCATCGAAAAAATATAATCTTTTGTCGATTAAAACAGTATTTTGTTTAAATTTATTGTCCCTAAAATCATTAAAATGAAAACTGAACTAACTACAAACCTGTTTTGCTTTACTTTTGGGCATAATTATATGCGGTTAAAAAAAACAAGTCCTGATTCTCCTGAATTAATCTGTAAATGTTGCCATAAATTATTTGATGATAATGAAGACTTTCAAATTGAACCTTCCGCAGCATAAGTTAATAAATACAATTACTTTTTAAACAATTTAATAAAGTAATATTTCAAAATATCAAGATACTTATTAAAAAATGTTCATTCCCTAGTTTCATTTATTGATTAATAATAAAAACCTATCGTATTATATGCTAATATAATGTTAGGTTATATTGGAATCCATGACTTATATTGTATATTTGCACTCTATTTAGAAACTGTCTTAATAAAAATATTATTAAAACTTTACTAAATTTAATTAAAAGCATATGATAAAAGTTTCTGAAACAGCTAAAAAGAAAGTTATCGAGCTTATGCAAGATGACGGCTATAACCCAAGCACTGATTATGTACGTGTTGGTGTAAAAAGTGGTGGTTGTTCTGGTTTGTCTTACGATTTAAAATTTGACAAAGAAAATCAAGAAGATGATAAGGTTTTTGAAGACAATGGTGTGAAAATTATTGTTGACAAGAAAAGCTTCCTATACTTAATAGGTACAACGCTTGAATATTCAGGAGGATTAAATGGAACCGGTTTTGTGTTTAACAACCCAAATGCCAACCGTACTTGTGGATGTGGTGAAAGTTTCTCTCTATAAAATAAAACAATGAGCAATAAATATACAGAAGACGATTTAAGAGAAGAGCTAAAAACCAAAGAATATGAATATGGTTTTTATACAGATATAGCATCGGACACATTCCCTATTGGATTAAATGAAGATATTGTTAAAGCTATTTCTAAAAAGAAAGAAGAACCTCAATGGATGACAGATTGGAGATTAGAGGCTTTTAAATCTTGGAGAGAAATGAGCGAGCCAGAATGGGCAAATGTACATTATAAAAAACCAGATTTTCAAGCAATATCGTACTACTCTGCACCAAATAGCAAACCTAAATACGATAGTTTAGACGAAGTTGATCCAGAATTACTGGCAACATTTGCAAAACTAGGAATCTCAATTGATGAGCAAAAAAAACTAGCTAATGTTGCTATGGATGTTGTTATTGACTCTGTTTCAGTAGCAACGACGTTTAAGAAAACATTAGGAGAAAAAGGAATAATTTTTATGAGTATTTCTGAAGCTATTAAAGAGCACCCAGAACTTGTAAAAAAATACTTAGGCACCGTTGTCCCTCAAAAAGACAATTTTTATGCAGCTTTAAATTCTGCTGTTTTTAGTGATGGCTCTTTCTGTTACATCCCAAAAGGTGTTAAATGCCCTATGGAGCTTTCAACTTACTTTAGAATTAACCAAGCAGGAACTGGTCAATTTGAAAGAACGCTTGTAATTGCTGATGAAGGTAGTTATGTAAGCTATTTAGAAGGTTGTACGGCTCCAAGTAGAGATGAAAATCAATTACATGCTGCAGTTGTTGAACTTATAGCATTGGATGATGCAGAAATTAAATATTCTACAGTGCAAAACTGGTACCCTGGAAATGCTGAAGGCAAAGGTGGTGTATACAATTTTGTAACCAAAAGAGGTTTGTGTGAGAAAAATGCAAAAATCTCTTGGACACAAGTAGAAACTGGTTCTGCAGTAACTTGGAAATATCCATCATGTGTATTAAAAGGTGATAATTCGGTTGGCGAGTTTTACTCCATTGCAGTAACTAATAATTTTCAACAAGCTGATACCGGTACAAAAATGATTCACTTAGGAAAAAATACGAAGTCAACCATCATTTCAAAAGGTATTTCAGCAGGAAAATCTCAAAACAGTTATCGTGGTTTAGTGAAAATTAGCCCAAATGCAGATAATGCTCGTAACTTTTCACAATGTGATAGTTTACTTATGGGTAATGAATGTGGTGCACATACGTTCCCTTATATAGAAGCTAAAAATAAAACTGCTAAAATAGAACATGAAGCTACTACCAGCAAAATTGGGGAAGATCAAATTTTCTATTGTAACCAACGTGGAATAGATACTGAAAAAGCCATCGCATTAATTGTGAATGGTTTTAGTAAAGAAGTTTTAAACAAACTTCCTATGGAATTTGCTGTAGAAGCTCAAAAATTATTAGAAATAAGTTTAGAAGGAAGTGTTGGATAATTGTCATTCCTACGTATGCCGTAATCTTTTAAATTAAAACTAAATTTTTTATATGAAAAAGGTGTTTTTTATCGTGAGCTTTCTTATAGCCTCAGTAAGCTGTAAAAACGAAACTAAATCCAAACAAAAGGAAGAAACTATTTCTTCTGAAAGTGCTGAAAAACAAAATAATGGCTTAACTCATTTAAAAGGCGAATTTATCTATTATGCGGATGCAGCAGTACTGCAAACTAATAACGAAATTTATGGTGTGGTTATAGACGAAAAAATGCATGAACTTGATGAACAAGTAAAGCCTTTTAAAACTGAACCAACAGATATGATTATCGTAGAAATAAAAGGGGAAATAATACCAAAACCAGAAAATGAAGAAGGTTGGCCATTAAGAGTTGAAATAAAAGAAATTTTAAGTGTATCAAAACCTTTATTAAAAGATCAAAATATTATTAAACTAGGACAATAAATAGTATGTTAAAAATAAATAATTTACACGCAAGTGTTGACGATAAAAGTATTTTAAAAGGTATCAACCTTGAAATTAAACCAGGTGAAGTACACGCTATCATGGGACCAAATGGTTCTGGTAAAAGTACACTTGCATCTGTTATTTCAGGAAAAGAAGATTACGAAGTTACCAAAGGAAACATCATCTTTGAAGGCGAAGATATAGAAGATTTAGCTGCTGAAGAGCGTGCACACAAAGGCATCTTTTTATCATTTCAATATCCTATTGAAATTCCCGGAGTTTCTGTAACTAACTTTATTAAAACAGCTATTAACGAAACTCGTAAAGCTAAGGGATTAGAAGATATGCCTGCAAAAGACATGCTTAAATTAATTCGTGATAAAGCTGACTTATTAGAAATTGATAGAAAATTCTTATCGCGTTCATTAAACGAAGGGTTTTCTGGAGGTGAGAAAAAACGTAACGAAATTTTCCAAATGGCTATGCTAGATCCTAAATTATCCATTCTTGACGAAACGGATTCTGGTTTAGATATTGATGCACTCCGTATTGTTGCTAATGGTGTTAACAAACTCAAAAGCAAAGACAACGCAGTATTGGTAATTACACACTACCAACGCTTATTAGATTATATCGTTCCGGATTTTGTACACGTACTTTATAATGGTAAAATTGTTAAATCGGGTACTAAAGAATTAGCTCATGAGCTTGAAGAAAAAGGATACGATTGGATTAAAGAAGAAGTAAACGCATAGTTAGTTAGTAGTATTCAGTTACCAATTGGCAATCGCCTATTCAAATTCTGATTATTCTTACGAAACTAGAAATAATAAAACAGTTATAAATTATACAGACTTAGTAATGCTTTTTAACTGCTTACTTAAGCCTGACCACTGAAGACTGAAACATGGATTTAAAAGAAAAATTATTATCGTCCTATTTAGTTTTTGAAGATCGTGTAGATATAGATTCTTATGTACACAACCTTCGAAACGATGCCATAAAAATATTTGAAGAAAAAGGTTTTCCTACTAAAAAGGAGGAAGCTTGGAAATACACATCTTTAAATAAAATACTGAAGGAAGATTATAGCGTTTTCCCTAAACAAGAAAACACCATAGAATATAGTGATGTAAAAAAATATTTTATTCATGATATAGACTCTTTCAAAATAGTATTTATCGATGGGAAATATTCTTCACACCTATCTCAAACCACACATGATGGGATGGATATTTGTTTAATGTCCTCAGCACTTTCAAAACCTAAATACCGTTTAGTTATTGAAAATTACTTTAACAAAGCGGCTACTCAAGATAGTCTACCTTCATTAAATACGGCGTTTTCAAGTGAGGGTGCTTACATCCATATTCCAAAAAACAAACTTGTTGAAAAACCGATACAAATTATTTATTTTTCAACAGGAAACGAATCAGCAAACATGTTACAACCGCGGAACTTAATTGTTGTTGATGAAAATTCGCATGTACAAATCATAGAGCGTCATCAAAGTTTAAATTCAAATCCAGTTTTAACAAACTCTGTTACAGAAATTTTTACTAATAAACGAGCTATAGTTGATTATTATAAAATACAAAATGACTCGCTAAATGCCTCTTTAATTGATAACACTTTCATTCAACAAAAACAAGAGAGTGTAGCATCGGTTCATACTTTTTCGTTTGGTGGTAAATTAGTACGTAACAACCTTAATTTTTATCAAAACGGAGAGCGTATCGATTCTACGCTAAAGGGTGTTACTATTATTGGCAATAACCAACATGTAGACCACAATACTTTAGTACATCATATAGAACCTAATTGCGAAAGTCATCAAGATTATAAAGGTATTTTCGACGAAAATTCAACAGGCGTATTTAACGGAAAAATTATTGTTGAAAAAGAAGCTCAAAAAACTAATGCATTTCAAGCTAATAATAACATTTTAATTAGCGACAAAGCAACTATAAATACTAAACCACAATTAGAAATTTTTGCAGATGATGTAAAATGTTCTCACGGTTGTACCATTGGTCAGTTAGACGAAAGTGCCTTGTTTTACATGCAATCTCGCGGAATTCCAAAAAAAGAAGCCAAAGCACTCCTAATGTATGCTTTTAGTAATAACGTTTTAAACTCGGTTAAAATTCCAGAAATGAAACAACGCATCACCAAAATCATCGCCAACAAATTAGGCGTAAATATTGGGTTTGATTTATAATATTATTTGAAGCAATCTCCCGCTATCCGCTATATCTTTTTCTCGTACCTTAAAAAAGGATGTTGCTTCTATCGGGGCTATTAAAAAACTATGTTTAAAGTAGAAGACATAAGAAAAGATTTTCCCATACTTTCCCGTAAAGTAAATGACAAACCTTTGGTGTATTTTGATAATGCTGCAACTTCTCAAACCCCAAAACAAGTTATAGATACTATTGTAGATTATTACTCAAACTACAATGCTAATATTCATAGAGGTGTACACACCTTAAGTCAAGAAGCTACAGGTTTATACGAGCAAGCACGTCATAAAATACAAGCGCATTTTAATGCTAAATTTTCCCACGAAATCATTTTCACTTCGGGTACAACTCATAGTATTAATTTAGTTGCCAATGGCTTTTCATCAATTTTAAAAAAAGAAGATGAAATTATCGTTTCAGCTTTAGAGCACCATAGTAATATAGTGCCTTGGCAAATGCTTTGCGAACGTACTGGTGCAACTTTAAAAGTAATTCCGATGAACCAAGAAGGCGAGTTGGTAATCTCTGAATTTGACAAAATACTTTCAGAAAAAACAAAATTGGTTTTTGTAAACCACGTTTCAAACGCCTTAGGTACAATAAACCCCATTGAATACCTCATAGAAAAAACCCATCAATTTGGTGCTGCTATTTTAATAGATGGCGCGCAATCTTGCCCACATATTAAGCCAGATTTACAAGCTTTAAATGTAGATTTCTACGTAACATCAGCTCATAAAATATGCGGACCAACTGGTGTTGGTATGCTTTATGGTAAAGAGGAGTGGTTAAAAAAATTACCTCCATACCAAGGTGGTGGAGAAATGATAGCAGAGGTTACATTTGAAAAAACAACCTATGCTGATTTACCACATAAATTTGAAGCTGGGACACCAAATATTTGTGGAGGCATTGCTTTTGGGGCAGCCATCGATTATATGAATGCTATTGGTTTTAATACCATTGCTTCTTATGAAAATGACTTGCTAGAATACGCCACAAATGAACTTCTTAAAATTGATGGTTTAAAAATTTACGGTACTTCAAAACATAAAACAGCTGTTATTTCGTTTAACTTAGAGAATATTCATCCTTATGATGTAGGTAGTATCTTAGATAAATTAGGAATTGCTGTTCGCACAGGCCATCATTGTGCGCAACCTATAATGGATTATTATAAAATCCCAGGTACGGTTCGGGCTTCTTTTTCTTTTTATAATACCAAGGCTGAAATTGACACTTTAGTTAATGGTGTTAAGAAAGCAAAAATGATGCTTTCTTAAAATTATATTCATTTTGTTTAATTTTCATATCTTAATTAATATGGTATTTTTAGAATATTTAATATTTTTTTTAAACAATTGTTAGATTTATTCTTAAATTATTATATCTTCAACACCGACTAATTCAAATTTATTATAAAATGAAAAAAGTACTTTTAAGCATGGTAGCTGTAGCCTTATTATTTACAGCGTGTGATGACCAAAAAAATGAAGTTGCTGACGTACAGGAAATCGACATGAGCGATTTTTATGTTTACACAGACGAAAGTGACGCATTAGTTTCAAAACCTAGTAATGGGAAAGACGATCCAAAAACTTGTTTCACCATGTCTGTTCTTAACAGAAATCTTGAGGCCAACCCTGGTCTTGCAAAAAAAATGTATGATATAGAATACCATACAAGAAGTTTTATAGCCGCTAAAGGTAAACCATCGAACCCAGGTGGTGGAGGTGGTGGAGGTGGTACCGAACCTCCTGTTGATAACTTAGGTGTTGTAAATATTCCTGTATATGTACATGTAGTTTATAGCAACTCAAATGAAAATATTAGTGATGCTCAGATTAACTCTCAAATATCTGTTTTAAACCAAGATTTCAGAAAAACTAATAACGATGCCAATGGTATCCCTGCGGAATTTTCAGGTAGAGCGGCTGATTCAGAAATAAACTTTTCTTTAGCTGGTGTTTTCAGAAATTCTAATTCAAGAACTTCTTGGGGTACTACAAGTGCGGTAAAAACTACATATCCTCCAGTAACCCCTTCAACTCATTTAAATATTTGGGTATGTAATATTGGAGGTGGTATTTTAGGTTATGCACAATTTCCTGGTGGCTCATTAGCTACAGATGGTGTTGTTATATCTCCACAATACTTTGGCACTACTGGCTTTGTGGCTACTCCTTTTGATAAAGGAAGAACTGCAACTCACGAAGTGGGTCACTATTTAAACTTACGCCATATTTGGGGTGATGGAAGTTGTAGACAAGATGATTTTGTGTCTGACACACCTAGTTCAAATGCACCTAACTATGGTTGCCCTTCTTATCCAACGGTTAAATGTAAGTCTAATGATATGACAATGAATTATATGGATTACACAAATGATGCATGTATGTTTATGTTCTCAGAGGGTCAGAAAGCAAGAATGAGAGCAATTTTTACTTCAGGTGGTGCTAGAGCTGAATTAGCTGGAAATTAAAAGAATTTATTTAATAAAATTCGAAAGACGCCAACTTTGGCGTCTTTTTTGTATATTATTTTTTAAAAATCTAAAAATTCATTAATTTCATGAAATACATTTTAACAATAATTAGTATTATAATTTTACAATGCTGTTGGGGACCAAAAGAATTTCAACTTATGAAAAAAGAAGATAATAATACAGTTCCAAAAGTTCTTAAAGGAACTTATCAAATAACCCATTTAGAAACTGAAGATATTTCAACTCACAATGTAACTATAACTTTTAATAACAGTACAAAACAGGTATCAGGATTTTCTGGTTGCAATCGGTTTTTCGGGTCTTATAGTATAGAAGGCAATACATTAAAATTTGGAGATTTGGGTTCTACTAGAATGATGTGTGAAGAAAATGCTAATAGCGTAGAAAGTAAGTTTTTAAAGACACTTAATAAAGCTCATGTTATTTTGTTTAGAAAGGATGGAGGTTTTTCCCTTTTTAATAAAAAGGAATTATTACTAAATGCCACAAAACCAATTGTTTTTGATAATTCAGAGTTAGAATATACAGCATCATCGAGAGGATTTTTCAAACAAATCATTATTAATAAAAAAACCATTTCAACTTCAAACCAAATAGATAGTAAGTTAGCTATTAAAAATTGTAATGATGATTTTTGGCAAAAAATAACAGAAAACTTAAAGAATATTTCTATAGAAACCATACCTAATTTAGAAGCACCCAGTAAAGCCTTTTTATATGATGGTGCAGCTTTTGCAAAGTTAAAAATAACTCATAAAGGTAAATTATATGAGTCTGAGCCTTTCGATCATGGAAATCCGCCTAAAGCTATTAAAAACTTAGTTAAAGAAATCTTATCTATTTCAGAAAATATTGAATAGCAACTTTTGTTATTGTATTTTTGTATAAAAATTTGTGATTGTGACTATTGAAAACATACAAAATGAAATAATTGATGAATTCTCAATGTTTGAAGATTGGGAAGAGCGCTATCAATATATGATTGATTTAGGGAAAGATTTACCTTTAATTGACACGCAATATAAAACCGATAGCAACATTATTAAAGGCTGCCAAAGTAAAGTATGGGTTCATGCTGAAATGACTGATGGCAAATTAGCATTTACTGCAGACAGCGATGCTATCATCACTAAGGGTATTATAGCTATTTTAATACGAGTTTTTTCAAACCAAAACCCTAAAGATATTATTGAAGCAAATACTGATTTTATTGATAAAATTGGATTAAAAGAACATTTATCTCCAACTAGGGCTAATGGTTTAGTTAGTATGATAAAACAACTAAAAATGTATGCCGTTGCATATCAAACGCAATTAAATTAAGTTTATAAGTTAATACGTTTAATCAATAAGACAATTCAATAAATAAACGTTTAAACATTTAAAAAAATGAGTGAAACTTTAGATACCACAGAATTAGGCGAAAAAATAGTAAACGTTCTTAAAACCATTTACGATCCGGAAATTCCTGTAGATATTTACGAACTGGGTTTAATTTACGATGTGTTTGTAAATGAAGATTACGATGTAAAAATTTTAATGACACTTACAACACCAAATTGCCCAGTAGCAGAAACATTACCGTTAGAGGTTGAAGAAAAAGTAAAATCGCTTAATGCTGTAAAAAGTGCTGAAGTTGAAATTACTTTTGATCCGCCATGGACTCAAGAATTAATGAGTGAAGAAGCTAAGTTAGAGCTTGGTATGTTGTAAAATGCAAGATGATATTATAAATCGCGTAGCGAATAGCAAATTAATTACGTTTAACCTTGAAGATTATTACCCTTCAGGCAAACGTGTATTATTTGATATTAAAGACTGGTTATTTGAGGGTTTTGTATTACGCGAAAAAGATTTTAGAAACCAAGTTGAAAGCTTTGATTGGAGTCAATTTAAGGATGTTTATGTAGCATTAACCTGTAGTACAGATGCTATTATTCCAGGTTGGGCCTATATGCTTTTAAGTATTCAATTAGAATCTTTCTCAAAAAAAACAATTATTGGCAATCTAGAATCTCTAGAAACATCTATATATCAAGAAATTATAGCCAATTTAGATGTAACTGAATTTCAAGATAAACCTATTATTATAAAAGGTTGCTCAAAAAAACCTGTGCCAGAAAATGCTTATATTATGCTAGCAACAAAACTAAAACCAGTTGCCAAATCTATTATGTATGGCGAAGCTTGTTCTTCAGTACCTCTTTTCAAAAAGAAACAATTTATATAAATTTTAAGTGACTAAATTGCATAACAGGGTCTTAATCTTATATTTACAAAAAATTTAACAACTAATAAAAAATGAAAAAAATAGTATTATTATGTCTATTCTTTATCGGGATGGTTTCGATAAACGCACAAACGGAAGATGAATTAAAGGCTACACAAGCTGTTAAAAAAGATTCTATTAAAGCTATTCAAGGGCGAGTTGATGCCTTACAAGCTCAAATTGACGCCTTACCGGGTTGGAAAAAAGGTGCTTTTGGTACTATTGGCGGAAGTTTATCAAACTTTAGCAATTGGTATTCTCAAGGCTCTCCAAATAACGTTTCAGGGAATATTGGTTTTACAGCAAATGCTTTTGCTAATTTGAATAAAGAAAAATTCTTTTGGAGAAATGCTGGTAACGTAAACTTATCTTGGGTTAAGTTTGATGACAAAGACAATCCTACGGATAACTCTAAATTTAGAGAAGCTACTGATGTATTTAACATTTCTTCATTATATGGACAAAAATTAAGTGAAACATTTGCGATATCTGGTTTAGGAGAATATAGAACCACTATTTTAAACAATTTTAATAATCCTGGATATTTAGATTTAGGAGTTGGTGCTACTTGGACACCTATTAAAGATTTAGTTGTTGTAATACATCCATTAAACTACAACTTTGTTTTTAGTAGACAAGATGCTATATTCGCATCGTCTTTAGGTGCTAAAATACTTGTAGATTATACAAGACAAATTAATGCTGTAAGCTTTAAAACAAACTTATCAATGTTCCAGAGTTACGAAAGTAGCAACTTATCAAACTGGACGTGGAATAACTCATTTAGCTATACATTATGGAAAATGATTGGTGTTGGTTTTGATTTTGGTTTAAGGAATAATAGACAAGAAGCATTAGATTACTCCATTAATACTTTAGGAAATACTTCAGATACTTTTGATACTGTTAATAATGATTTACAAACCTATTACACTATTGGTTTGAGTTATAAATTTTAATCGAAATCTGATATTAATAAAAAAAGCGCACCATTTTTAAGTGCGCTTTTTTTATGTTCTATCGATTGAAATCAATAGCAGAACCCAAATGGAAACGCCTAAAATATTAATGTGTTTTTTCCTCTATATAATCTGGATATAAAAAATGATTATAAGGGAAACGGGTTACATGAATTTCACGAACCTCATCGTAGACACGTTTTTTAAAGTCTTCTAAATTTTGCTTATTTAGCGCAGAAATGAACAAGGCGTTGTTACCTACTTTACCCATCCAAGTACTCTTCCACTCTTCAAGCGTGTAATGCCTTTCTGTTTTTTCAGTTTCTAAATCATCTTCATCTAAAGGCTCAGGCTCGTAGGCATCAATTTTATTAAAGACCATAATTATGGGTTTATCACTACTTTTTATTTCGCCTAAAACTTTGTTCACAGACTCGATATGTTCTTCAAAATTTGGATGTGATATATCAACAATATGCAAAAGCAAATCAGCTTCTCTTACCTCGTCTAAAGTACTTTTAAAACTATCTACTAGCTGGGTTGGTAACTTCCGTATAAAACCAACGGTATCACTTAATAAAAATGGTAGGTTTTGAATTACTACTTTTCTTACCGTAGTATCTAATGTTGCAAAAAGTTTATTTTCAGCAAAAACATCACTTTTACTAATTACATTCATTAATGTGGATTTACCAACATTAGTATAACCAACTAAAGCCACACGAACCATGGCTCCACGGTTACCGCGTTGCACTGCCATTTGCTTGTCAATAGTTTTAATGCGTTCTTTTAAAAGGGCAATTTTATCTCTTACAATACGTCTATCGGTTTCAATCTCTGTTTCTCCAGGTCCGCGCATTCCAATACCACCTTTTTGTCGTTCTAAGTGTGTCCACATCCCTCGTAATCTTGGTAGTAAATATTCGCATTGTGCTAATTCTACTTGAGTTCGTGCATAACTTGTTTGAGCGCGTTGTGCAAAAATATCAAGTATAAGGTTGGTTCTATCTAATACTTTACAATTAAGTATTTTACTAATATTACGTTCTTGAGCCGAAGATAATTCATCATCAAAAATAGCTGTTCCTATATCATTTTCTTCTATAAACTGGCGAACATCCTCTATTTTTCCCGTTCCAATAAAGGTTTTAGGATTAGGCATATCCATTTTTTGCACAAAACGCTTAACCGCATAACCTCCTGCTGTAAAGGTTAAAAACTCTAACTCATCTAAATATTCTTTAGATTTTTCTTCACCTTGTTCCTTTGTTATAACACCTATTAAAACCGCTTTCTCTAAAGCAATGTCTTTCTTTTCAATCATATAAATAAATATTATACAAAGTTACGTAATTGCGACCATTTTAATTTTTATATTTTTAGACATTATATTATGAATATGACTGATTTTTTAGACGATATTCCTGTGCGTAATGATATGCAAACTGTAGCATTTTATAATCTGGAAAATTTATTTGATTTAGTTGATGATAAACATACTAACGATAATGATTTCTTACCAACATCCGTTAAAAAATGGACTCCCAAACGATACGAGAATAAACTCAGAAAATTAGGTTTTGCCATTTCCAATATTGGTAAAAAAGAAACGGGAAAACATCCAGCCTTAGTTGGTTTAGCAGAGGTTGAAAACGCTAAAGTGATTGAGGATTTAATAAAATCAAAACATTTAGAATCTTGTCATTACAAGTACGTGCATTACAACTCTCCCGACGAACGTGGTATCGATGTTGCTTTAATTTATGATACCCATGCTTTTGAAGTTTTATATTCTGAAACTTTTACTGTTCCATTATTTGATTATAAAGACTTGCCAGATTATACAAGAGATGTTTTATTAGTTTCTGGTCTACTTGATGGAGAACATGTATATGTTATCGTAAATCATTGGTCGTCTAGACGTGAAGGAGAAAAAGAAACCGAACCTAAACGATTAGCTTCATCAAATAAAGTGATTGAGTTAATAACTTCTATTAAAAAAGAAAATGAGCATGCTAAAATTATTATAATTGGAGATTTTAATGATGACCCACATAATTTAAGCATCAAGCAACTTGCTGATTGCTGTAACTTATTTAATCCGATGGAAGCTTTACGATCTTTTAATAGAGGATCAACATACCACAATCGCCAATGGAATTTATTTGATCAGATTTTAATTTCAGAAAACTTTTTTAAGCCTTCAAAAGATTTATTTGAATACTTTACTGCGAATATTTTTGATGAAGATTTTTTAAAACTCTTTAACGGAAAATTTAAAGGGTCGCCATTTAGAACCTATATAGGCAAAAAGTATCAGGGTGGATATAGCGACCATTTTCCTGTATATGCCATTTTTAAGAAGTAATTAACTAGCTTGAACAATTACAAGAGTTAAACCCAAAATAGCAATTAGTAAAAGCCATAATAAGTAAATATTATAAGTGCTGTTAGATTTTGTTTTATTCATTTTAGCTTGTATAATCATACGTCTTTTACCTGTATAATACATCCAGTTTTTGAAGTAACAAAAAATAGCCACTAAAGCAAATAACACCCATCCTTTTGAAGACGAGATGGTATCCATATTCATTTGCTCAAAAAATTCTGAAAAGAAAACACCAAGAAGCAATATCATGGAAACCTGTAAAATAGTAATATAAATTAATGCAACTCCATTCGCTTTTTGTTTCCATCTAGGTTTATAGTAGACAAAAATATTATGGAATAGTGTTTCGGATAGTGTCATTTTGAGTGTTTTTTACTGAATATTAAAATGAAGCAATTTTCTATGGTAGATAATCAACACTAATCTCATCTAATTCATAAATACCATCAAAAGTATCTATGCCACCACCTGTATATTTAAAAGCAATATACATGGTCCCAGATGAACAATATAAATTGACATTACCAGAATTAAACCACTGCACAAATGAATCGGTATCTTTTACAACATATGCAGCAGATAATACTCCCCAATTTGCCGATGTTATATTAGCTTCAATGCCGTCCCAATCTAAACTATACAAAACTTCCAGAAAACTACTATCAGCTAAACTATTAGAGGTTTTGAATTGTAGTGTTAGGTTATTGTAAGCGTCTAAATCTATGGGAGGGGTTATTAACCAAGCGATATTACTTAAATCTCCAGAACTTGCAGGTTGAACTCTTGCAGAACGCCCTAAAGATGCATTTGAAGACGTAGAGGAATATCCTTCCCATCCCTCACTGCCAACTTCAATGTAGTTTGTCCAACCACTAATTTCAATCAATCTATTATTAGATTGCGTCTCAAAATCTTCATAAAATAAATTTTGAGTCCCAATAGTTTCTGCTAAACCACAATCTAATTCTAATGGGTCGCAACGCTCTGTATTGGTGAAATCAACATCAACTGCGCTGTTAGGAATTAACACATTAAAATCATCACCAAAATCTCTACTAAAAACTCCAGTAATAGAACCTTTACCTTGGGGAATAATAAGAGTTCTAAAATTGGAAAATGTACTAGTCTGCATGATAATTGACACTCCAGAATCACAATTTTCTAAGGTACGCAATCCATCAAATTGATCAATAGACTCACTTGCATATGTTGCGCCTAACTCAAACCTATTTAATTGCATGTTATCAAGTTTTATAAGGGTATTTCTATCAGCTTCTGTTAAGTTAATCAGAGTAGTACTTTTTGGAATAATACTTACTACCTCTTGCGTTCTAATAATAATATTACGGTATTCAAATTCTTGTATTTGTTCAAGACGTTGCCCTTCGCCTTTCGCAATAGTTAAAATGCCATTAGACTTCCCTATCGTTAATCCGCTTAACTTTATATATACTTTTCTTCCAAACTCAAAAGTTTCTGATAAACTAGAAACATTAATATCAATCCTAAAACCTAATCTAGGGTCATTATCAGGGTTACTAGCATCTGTTTTATTTTGAATAATAAGCTCTTCAAAGAAGTTGCCAGCGGCATCACTAGAAACAACATATCCTTCAAGATAAATCTCTTCATCGACATCAATTGTAGTAATTAAATTTCCATTATTAATAGCTTGATCAAAACGCTGTTTTATAGCTCTGAATGTGGTAATTTTATTAGCAGGAACCATTACGTTTTCAGCTTCTCCCGGAATTGGAATACCATAATCATCATCATTAACACAAGATGCTATCATCAAAATACCCAAAAGAATTAAAAGTTTTTTTATATTTTTCATGGCATAATACTTTTAAAATTTAACATAAAGGTTTACGAAATAAGTTGCGCCTCTTCCATACCAATATTTAGATCCAAAAACAGGTGCATCTAAAGCTTTATCATCTCTTAATTGTTCATAATTAGCATTTCTACCTTGTTCAAAACCTCCCGTTTTATAGGCTTCATCTAAAAAGTTATTTATACTTGCAAAAAAACCAACATAGTATTGATTGATTTTCCATGATTTACCACCAACCAGATTGACAGACATATAATCATCAAATCGTTCTTGTTTTAAAAGTTCTCTCGCCAAAGTTTCATCGTAATCACTAAAAGTAAAACCATCAATATCTTTAAAAAAATTATCTGTTCTAGTTAACGGACTAATATCAATATAAGTGTTTCTAAAAAAATTAGCTGTAGCTCCAAACCACCAAAAATCAGGGTCTCGGTAATCAAATCCAAATGAAAAAGCTTGATGAGGACCTGCTGCCACTTTATAATTTTTCAATTTCGAAGTCCCCAAATAAACATTCTCAAACCTATCTGAAGACAAATATAAATCTGGATTATTGGCATAAGTAAATTGGCCAATTGAAGTTACACCTCTTAATTTTATAGTTGATGTTACTTGTGCCTCTAAACCTAATTCTACACCTAAATGTAATTTATCTATTCCTGTTAATATTTCCTGAATAAATTCGGTATCATCATTTCCTGATTGCTGTGAACTAGAACCTGCAATTACGTTTCCAATACCATCTGCAAAGAAAAATGAAATTTCGTTGGCATCATTTAAATGAGTATAATAGCCCGTGATTTTGGCATTTAAAACCGAGCTTCTATAAATATAACTGGCATCAAATGCCATTATTTTTTCCTCTTTAATACGAGGTACAATATTGTAGTTAAATCTTGAATTTGAATAGCTGTTCCTTATAGATGGTGCTTTAGTTATATAACCTACATTAACGTCAAACAATTGAGATCCAGTAAATTTATAGGTTAAACCACCTTTAAAACCCAATCCTAAAAAGGATAGCTGGTCTCCCTTTCCGATGGAATTATTTTCAAAATTTTCATTTTGAAACAACCCCTCTCTTAGGTATTGCGTATTTATTAAACTTGTAGATGCATAAAAATCAAACTTTTTATATTTGAATAAAGCTTGAGCATAACCAGACATAACATTTGCCAAAAAATTATAATTATAACTATAAGCATCACCTACTTGCAAAACTCTATTAGGGTTTCTTAAATCGAATTGAATACCATCAAAAGCATCTACATTTAAAAACCCTGTGCCCCCTAATAAATCTAAAACTTGTGCATAGTTTTTAGATTTTAAATTTTTATACCCTAAAGAAGCATTAAATAATATATTATCATTTATTTCACTTGTTAAAATAGTATTTACTGTAAATTGAGAATCATCTACCACATCCTCATAAAGCATATAAGTTGCGTTTTTCCCTTGTGAAGCATTTGATAAATTGGCTTCATACAAACTATTCCAATTTAATTGCCCATTGCTTAAAAATGCCTGTTGTGCTCCATAGACAAACTCTAAATCGTCTGGAAAATTACGCTCATAATAACTAGGTAGTTTTTGATAATAAGTAGGGCTTGGATTTCGTCCCCCACCTTCAAAAGTTACTTGTCCATCTGTTGTAACTATTCTATTAGTTCCTGTAAATGCAATTCTACTATTTCCAGTTTCACCAAATTGATATCCTAAATTGGTGTTTAGTCTTGTTTTACTATTAATATTCCAAAAATGGTTTAATATAAAAATAGGTTCTTCTACTTCTTTGATGCGAGAGTTACGTTTTTCTCCGTTTTGAAAACCCCAATACTCATTATAATTAAAACCTTTTAAATCATAAACCTCTTGAGTGTTTGGTGATGATCTCCCTAGCCTATTGGGAGCATAAATACCTGTGAAATTAAAACTATGTTTATTAATCTTCTTTTCAACTGAAACAAAAAGCGAATTCGATTCGTATAAAGTAGCATCTTGATATCCTTCATTTCCCCAGCGCCTTCCAAATGATAATGTATAAGCCCAATTATTTTTTAATAAACCCGAAGCATAAGAAAACATAAGACGATTTGTATAACTTCTGTTTGATGAGGAATATGTTAATCGCCCTCCTTCGGATACTTCTGAAGCCCTAGTATTTATATTTGTAGTTCCTAAAACGCCTCCAAAACTATAATTAGACGGTGTTAAACCAACCGATAATTCTTGACTGCGCATAACATCATTCAATCCGCCCCAATTACTCCACTGTGGTCTCCCATTATAGAGTTTATTCATTTCTATTCCATTAATTAAAATAGATCCATTATCTGAATCTAAACCTCTCAATCTATAAAAAGAGGCACTAAATTCAAAGGCAGCAGTACGTTGAAACAAATCTAGAGATGATGACAGCAATCCTGAAATATTATCAGAACCTAAAAAATCATTATCCAATTCGTCATCAGAAAGTGTAATGGTAAATAAATCTTGACTTTCTGCAAGGTCTCTTTCTAAAGTCATGTCAAAAATTTTAACTGTAGCATTATTGTTTACAATAATAGGATAACGTTTTGTATTAAATCCTACTTTCGAAATCTTTAAAATCTGTTCTCCTAAAGGCACATTTAAAGAAAAAATAAATTCACCTAAGGCATTAGTTGTAGTTGTTTGATTAGTTTCTTCAATAGTAATTAAAACTCCAGATATTAACTCATAAGACACACCATCTCTCACACTACCTTTAATAATTGTTTCTTGTGAAAGGGATTTGAAAATTGATAAAATTGAAACTAAAAGTACTACGGATAATTTCTTCATTTCTTAATCTAGAATTTCAATCAAAATTTTAAATTTAATTCATTTATATTAAATATTTACTTTTGGCGTAAGTTTTGTATTGAAAATTGTAACCTTAGATAGTTATTAATGAGACAGATTAGCTTTTTTATTTTATTATTCTTTTGTTTATTTCTTAACGGTCAGAATAAAAAAACATATAAAATTCATACCGTTGCATTTTATAATCTTGAAAACTTATTTGATACAATTAATGATCCAAATAAGTTTGATGAAGCTAGTCCAATTATGGAAATTAACACCAACAGAACTTTTATCTATAAAAAAAAGATTAAAAATATGGCGCGGGTTATTTCTGAAATTGGGTTAGACGTAACTAACAATTCTCCTGTAATCTTAGGTGTTTCAGAAGTAGAAAATAGAGCCGTACTTGAAGATTTAATAAACGATTCCATATTGATTAAAAAAGACTATGGCATAATTCATTACTCATCACCAGATATTCGTGGGATTGATGTGGGGTTACTTTATCAAAAACAATTATTCTCACCAATTTCGACAAGTAGTCATGAGTTAAAAATTTATGATGATAATACTCAAAAAAGAGTTTATACACGAGATCAATTATTAGTTAGCGGGAATCTAGACGGAGAACTTATTCATATTATTGTTAATCATTGGCCATCCAGAAGTGGTGGACAAGCAAAAAGTAATCCTAAACGTGTCGCTGCAGCAAAACTAACTAAACACCTTGTTGATTCCTTACAAGTTATAGATCCTTACGCAAAGGTTTTTATAACAGGTGATTTAAATGACGACCCTACTAATAAAAGTATTAAAGAAATATTAAAAACCAAAAAAGACAAAAGCAAGATGGGATTAAAAGGTATTTACAATCCTTATGAAAGTTTTTTTAAAAACGGAATTGGTACTACAGCTTACAGAGACAACTGGAGCCTATTCGATCAAATCTTACTTACCAAACCTTTACTGGAAAGAGATTATTCATCATTTAGATTTTATAAAGCAGGGATTTTTAACAAACAATATTTAACTACTAAAAGAGGTACTTATAAAGGTTATCCTTACAGAAGCTGGTCTAATGGTGGTTTCAGCGATGGTTTTAGCGATCACTTTCCTGTATATGTTTATGTGATTAAGGAAGTTAACTAACCTAACCAAGTGCTCCAAGGAATTCTAGATAAAAACAAGACTAAGGCTATTGAATAAAAAATAGCAATTGTTTTTAATTTAGGTTTCGATATGCGTTTCTTTTTATGTTTTGAATAGCCAATTGTTATTAAAGCCACTGCTACAATATTTATTAAAGGGTGCTCTACTAAATACAATCTATTTACAGAATCTTTCATAATATCTCCCATTCCTAATTCGCTAAAGATTTGTAATCTAGGAGATACAAAATACAAAGCCAACCCTATAAGTAATTGAATATGTGAAACTATCAAGGTAAATAATGATTTTCTAAAATCGGAAGCTTCATATTCATTATCTCCTAAAGTTTTAACAATAGCATTTACTGTAGCAATAATTAAAACTAAAAGGACTAAATATGCCCAATATGAATGTAGGGTTTTTACAGTTTCGTACATGATGATTTGTATTAATTTTTATTTAGCAAATGTAATAATTAAAAGCATAAAAAAACCGCTTCAAATTGAAGCGGTTTTAAGTTTTTAATATTTTACTAAAATTAGTTAAAAGTATATCTTAAACCAACTTGAGCTTGCCATCTTGAACTTTGAATTCCACTATCATCAAATACAGTAGGACCTTCTTCAAGTACATTTTCTATAAGTCTAAATTCTGGTGTGTTACCAACACTAGCGCTTGTAGTTTCTAATATTGAGGTATTGCTAAAAGCAAATGCTTGTCTTCCCCAATCTTTATTGATTAAGTTAGTGAAGTTAAAAATATCAATAGATAATTGTAACGTATTTTTCTTTTTCATTGCTGGAAAAGAAATGTCTTGTAACAATTTAAAATCTAAAATATGACTCCATGGACCTCTTGAACCATTTCTTTCAGCATATTGACCTCTTCTTGAGCTTAAATGCTTATCGTTACTAATATAGTTATCTAATATTGCCCACTCATCAGCCGTACCAGCAGCAGAACCAGATCTATCTTGTAATACAATTTCACCAGCTGTTGCAGGAACGTACATTAAAGCATTATCTCTACTATCATCATTTAATATAAAACGACCAGCTCTATATACATAAGAGAAAGGTTGTCCTTGAGAACCATTATAGAATAATCCAATAGTTGTTTTGATATTGTCATTCCAATCAATCTCGTAAGACATGTTACTTGAAATTCTATGTCCTTGAGAGAAATCTGATCTAGTAACAGGTAAAACTGAATTCTTACCGTTTACAGTTTGTTGGTTTCTCCATTGAGAACTGTTTTGAGATGAAGTACCATCAAATATAGCATTTGCTTCACCATAAGAATAAGATACTTGACCAGCAAAACCATTTTCAAAAGGTTTTCTTAATGTAAAGGCAGCATTCCAAGAATTTCCTCCTCCAGTATTAGTAGCTAAATAAATACCACTATATGTACGATCGATAAGGTCAGATCTGTTGTATACTGGTCTGTTATCAGCTCCTGCTAAAGTACCAACAGGGCCTTTTAAATTTAAGTTTTGGTAGTAAACATCTGTAATGTTATCATTCCAAATTACATCAGCACTAGCTATTAATCCCCAAACAGGTAACTTTTGATCTAAAGCAAGGTTTACTTTAAAACGTTGTGGTAATTTAAAGTTTGGAGCAAATAAATCTACATTTCCAGAAGTTGCACCTGATCCAGGAGCTATGTGCACTGGTTGATTATTAATGTCTGAATTAAAGAAAATAGGGTCAGTAAAGTTTCGTTCATCACTTGAACCACTTGTTACACCATTACTATTGTAAGTTGCTCCTGGCCAAACTAAAGGTAGTCTAGAAGTGAAAATACCTAAACCACCACGTATTTGTGTTGTTTTGTCACCATTAACATCCCAATTGAATCCAATTCTAGGTGACACATGCATTATAGTGTTTACACCACGACCTACTTGTGCGCCTTCTAAATCTTTTCCAAAAGATTCCAACAAAGGAATTGTTCTGTTATTGAAATCCTCATTTACAGGACCATCAGACCAGAAAGGCATATCAAAACGAATACCAGCAGTTAGCTTAAAATCATCAGACATTTGTACTTCGTCTTGAACATAAAAACCTAATTGAAATACTTCAAATTCTGAAGCTCCTGATGATTCATCCCCTACAGCAGTTCCACCTGCAAGAGAATAACCTTTGTCGTAATCAGAAGTAGCTAAACCAGCTAAAAAAGACTCTAATCCAGAAAGAGTTGAACCGTTTCTAAAACGATAACTACCATAGTTATTTGGTATAAATAAGTTTTTCAACTTAGAATACTCATTGTGTGTACCTAAAGTAATTGTATGTCTACCCTTAAAAATTTCAAAGTTATTTGTAAATGTAAAAATATCTTGATCCAATAAGTTAGCTGTTGAGAATGGCTCAGAACCAAAATTGATACTACCAGCACCATCATCTAATCTAACAGTTGGGAAAGGAGATCCATCAGGATCTCTATCATCTCTTACTGATTTGTATGCAATTGTCATACTGTTAGCATACTTATTACCATAAGAAGAATTCCATTGTAAGGTTGTAGCATTTGTTTTATTTACAAAAAGCTCTGATCCGTTAATAAAATTTATTGCTGCATTAGAAGAACTTCTAGCTTCCAAATTATCAACATCTTGTAACCTATGTGACAAAGTAATACTGTGATTTTCGTTTATATTCCAATCTAATTTAGCAGTAACCATGTTATTTACTAAAGTAGAGGCATTATTATTATAAACTCCAGGATCATAACCATAATTAGAAATTAAAAATTGTCTTAAAGATTCTATATCAGATGCAGATGAATCACCAATATAATTACTAATATTAAATGGCTGTGGCGTTTCATTATCTTGTTTTTCATAATTAACAAACAAGAATAATTTATCCTTTACAATTGGAGCACCTACTCTTATTCCGTAAGTTAAAGCCGTAAAATCAGCTAATTTCTCTCTAGTGTCTCCATCATTAGTTAAAGCCGTTGGTGTTTTCCCAACAAGATCTTGATTTCTAAAAAATGTGTAAATAGAACCTTCTACGTTGTTAGAACCAGAACGTGTAATAGCATTAATTGCACCGCCTGTAAAACCAGAAATTTTAACATCAAAAGGTGCTAATTGAATTTGGATTTGCTCTAATGCATCAATAGAAAATGGATTTGCTCCAGTTTGTCCACCGTCTGTTCCTGAACCTGCAAGACCAAAAACATCATTACTAACAGCTCCATCAACAGTAAAGTTGTTAAATCTGTTATTTTGACCTCCTAGAGAAACAGAAAAACCATCATTACCTTCACTTAATTGTGCTTGAGGTGTTGCTCTTAAAAAGTCTGCTACAGATCTAGAAGCAGATGGAATAGTGGCTAAATCTCTCTTACTTACTGTAGTTTCAGCACCCGTTCTGTTAGAATCAAATACATTGTTACGTGTAGTAGTAATAACAACTTCTTCTAAGGCATTAGCCTCTTCAGCTAATTGTTTGTTAATAGATGTCGTTTGACCAAGTGTTAATTGAAGTCCTTGCTCAGAAAACTCTGAATAACCTACATAAGTAATTACTACAGAATAAGGACCTCCTGGTCTCATGTTTGATATCCTGTAGAATCCGTCAAAATCTGTTGCAGCTCCATAAACAGTACCTGTTGGTAAATGTTTTGCAACTACATTTGCTCCAGGAAGTGGCTCCCCGTTAGTGTCAGTAATACGCCCATTAAGAGCAGAAGTTGTTGTTTGAGCAAATGACAAAGTCACTGCCAACATACTTACAACCAGCATTAAAATTTGAGTAATTTTTCTCATAATTTTTTAAATGATTAATTATTTAATTTTTTGAAATTAGTCGCTGCAAAATTACACATAATAATCTATTAAATATTATGCAAATGTTAATTAATTTAACACTAGTGAATAAAAAAAACGATTTAACATTTAAAATATCAAATCGTTTTAGGTTTATAGTTGATTATTTAGCAACCATTTATGAGTTTTCCTTGTAATAATTTAATAAATTATGAGTAGAAGAATCATGTTCATTATCAGAGCTACTGTTAATTTCTTGTAAAATTTTACTCGCTAGTTGTTTTCCTAATTCAACACCAAACTGGTCATAACTAAAAATATTCCAAATAATACCTTGAACAAATATTTTATGCTCATACAGTGCAATTAACTTACCTAAACTTTCAGGTAAAAGCTTATTGATGAATAAAGTATTGGTTGGTTTATTACCTTCAAAAATTTTAAATGGTAATAAAGTATTACTTGTGCCTTCTGCTTTAACATCAGCTTTTGTTTTCCCATTTAATAAAGCTTCCGTTTGCGCTAAGAAATTAGAAATCAATTTATCTTGATGGTCTTGATTTCCGTGTAACGATTTTTTGAAACCAATAAAATCAGCAGGTATTAACTTAGTACCTTGATGAATCAATTGAAAAAAAGCATGTTGAGAATTTGTTCCTGGTTCTCCCCAGATAATGGTTCCTGTTTGATAATCTATCGGATTTCCATTTCTATCTACACTTTTTCCATTACTTTCCATTATACCTTGCTGTAAATAAGTAGCAAATTGATTTAGGTATTGTGAATAAGGAATAACGGCTTCGCTTTCAGCTTTAAAAAAATTATTATACCAAACACTTATTAGAGCTAATACAACTGGAATATTAGTTGAAAAATCTTCATTTTTAAAATGCTCATCCATTTTGTGAGCCCCTTTTAAAAGATTATCAAAATTAATGTAACCTACGGCTAAACTAATTGTTAAACCTACGGCGCTCCAAAGAGAAAAACGCCCTCCAACCCAATCCCACATTGGGAAAATATTATTTTCGTCAATACCAAAAGCCTTTACATTTTTAATATTTGTAGAAACCGCTACAAAATGCTTAGCAATAGCATCTTCTGAAGTAAATTTCAAGAACCACGATTTAAGTGTATTAGCATTTGATAAAGTTTCCTGAGTTGTAAATGTTTTGGAAACAATAACAAACAAGGTTGTTTCTGGATTAAGTTTTTTAATTACTTCATTTACATGGTCGCCATCAACATTACTCACAAAATGAGTAGTTAATTGATTTTTGTAGTATTGAAGAGAATCAACAACCATGGCAGGACCAAGATCTGAACCACCAATACCAATGTTTACAACATCTGTAAAAGTTTTTCCAGTGTAACCTTTTAAATGTCCATTTACAACATCATTGGTAAAGGCTTCTATTTTTGCTTTTACTTCATAAATTTCTGGCATGACATTTACACCTTCAACTTTAAAGACCGTAGTTTTTGGAGCTCTTAAAGCGGTGTGTAAAACAGCTCTTTCTTCTGTTTCATTAATTATTTCGCCGGAAAACTGACTTTCAATGGCGTCTTTTAACTTCACCTCATCTGTTAGTTCTAACAAATATTTAAATGTTTCTTCTGTAATTCTGTTTTTTGAAAAATCTACATAAAAATCGTCCCATCTTATAGTGAATTTATTTGCTCTGTTGCCATCTTTTGCAAATAAATCTTTCATGTGAACATTCTTTATTTCTTCAAAATGTTCGCTTAATTTTTTCCAAGAACTAGTTGTTGTTGGATTTACATTTGGTAATGACATAGTTATGAGTTTGCTTGGTTTATTGTGGTTTTTTTAGGGTCCTCTTTTTTATCAATTTGGGGTTTAAAATTAATATTATCCAATTGATATTTTACAGGCTTTATAAATTCTAAATATTCTGTTTTTAGGGAATCTGAAATTGGTTTCGCTTCTGGTAATTTTTGCTTAAAGGGATCTACTTGTTTTCCATTAACCCAAAAACGATAACACACATGGGGTCCACCAGTATTACCAGTCATTCCAACCCAACCAATAATATCACCTTGTTTTACGTATTGGCCAACTTTAACATTACGCTTTTTCATGTGAAGGTATTGCGTTTCATAAGTAGCGTTATGTCTGATTTTAACATAATTACCGTTCCCTCCAGTATAACTAGATTTTGTCACCGTACCGTTAGCTGTTGCCTTAATAGGTGTGCCAATATCAGCAGCAAAATCAGTGCCTTTATGCGGGCGCACTTGATACCCATAAACAGCAATCCGTCTTTTTAGATTGTATCTAGAAGAAATTCTAGAAAAAGTTACAGGTGCTTTTAAAAAGGCGCGACGTAAATTTTTAGCTTCTTCGTTAAAATAATCTACATTCCCTTTTAATGAATCTGATCTAAATCTAAAAGCATAAAAAGGCTCATTATTGTGCTCAAAATAAGCAGCTTTTACATTATGAACTCCAGCATAAATACTATCGTCTATATACTTATCATTATAAATAACCTTGAAACGATCTCCTTTTTGGAGACGGCGGAAATCAATAGTCCAAGCAAAAATATCATCTGCCAATTTATTTGTTAAAACGGCACTAACACCCTGCTGATCTAAGGTTTCAGAAATACTACTATTAATAACCCCTGTTATTGTTTTTTCAACATATTTAATAGGTTTTCTACTAGTATATGCGTGAATAGAATCTTGAAAATTTATCACAACATATTCTTCTAAATTAGGCTGATAAATAAAACATTTCGCCGTTTCTAGTGAGTCTTTTGCACATAAAAGTGTATATGGTTTACCAACTTGTAAACCTCTAGCAATATTAAAAGTGTCTTTAGCTTTTTGCGCTATATGAAATATTTTTGGATAACCTACATTGTTTCGTTCTAGAATAAAACCAAATGTATCTCCATTTTTAATGGTATCTCTTTTAACAATAAAATCATTGAGCTTAAATCCAAATTCTGAAATCTCTTTTGGCTCTTCTACTAAAGCTAATTCTTGTTCTATTAAAGGTTTTTCTTCTTTTTTACAACTTAAAAACCCTAAAACTAATGCTAGTATTATTAGATATTTATTCCCCAAGTTTCCTTTTCTTTTTCTGTCCATAAATCTGGAAAAAATATTCTTTTTTGATATTTAGGATGCATGTATTTTACCCACTCACTTCCTCCGGTTGCTTCTGCAGCTTTACCATTGATATTTAGATAATGATTTGCAGTATTATAATGTGCCATAACCCATTTAATATTAACAGTATAATCATAATGACGCATGGCGTTTATTAAATTTTTATCTGTTTTAGCTTCTTCTGGTAAAGCCTTAAATTTAGACCACAAATTATTACCATAATAAAACTTTGTAAATCTAATAAATTCGTCTTTATATCGATCCTCAAAAGCTTTTAATGTATAAGTTTTTTTACCAGTTTTATAATCTTTCCCTGCAGCTTGCCAATAAAGATGCTCAAAAGCATGCTCGTAAGAGGAGGTTCTATCAATTGTATCTCTAAATCTTTTGTCAATTAAATTAATAAGCTCCGTTGAAGCAAACTCTATTTTTCTGTATTGAGCACTTTGAAAACCACTTGCTGGTGTTAAAGTGTTTCTAAATTTATTGTACTGCTCTAAATCCATACCGTCTTTCATGATACTGAAAGATGATGTAAGTACATCAAAATACCTACTTATACGCATTATTTTATCAGTAAAAATTTCAGTAGAAATAGCGTCATTTTTAGCTAGTTGTTCTATTTCACTAAGAATCATTTTAAACAATAACTCAGAAATTTGATGATACATAATAAACACCTTTTCGTCAGGAAAAACGGTGCGTTGTATTTGTAAATTTAATAAAGCATCGGTTTGAATATAATCCCAATAATTTATTGGTTTACTGTATAATAAACCTTCTAAATGAACATCAACATCTTGGTCGATGGCTTCATATTTCTCCTTAAGCTGGTTAGTTATTTTGGAGTTCAAAATTTTTTAATTTTTTACAACTATTTTAAAAGGATATTTTAATCCTTTGAAAGCCTCTAGATCTGCTCTTAACGATCCCACAGCCAAATCTGCTTTTATGCGTAAAGGTACTTTATTTTTGTCTTTTGAAACCCATAGTGTTAAACTTTCTTCTTCTTTAAAAACACGTCCTGCCATTACATAGGGCCTAAATTTTAGAGATTCAATTTCGCCAAATTGAGTGTCTATAATCTCTTCTCCCAAATACATAAGCTTAAAACCATAATTTTCTTCATCAAAAAACATATTTGTACGAATCTCATCACCTATTTTCAAATTTTTAACATCGATATTATTTCGAAGATAATAATATGTTGAAACCATGTCTTGTATATTTGGTTTGATTTCAAAAACTTTTTGGACATTTTGCTTTTTATCATTTACAAAAGCTTTATTATTTTCATGATCAAAATTAATTTCTATATCTTTTGTATGCCCCCCTTCATCTATATTCCTGATAAATTTATATGGTTTTATTGTTTTCCTATCAAAATAAGATTCGTATCTATCCTTAACCTTAAAAAACCATTTTATCATGCCTGTTGTCCAGCCTTTCCCAACAACATGATAAACCTCTTTATCTTCTAATTTGGTATCTTTAACTGTAAGTGTTGCATTACCTGCTTTTAGCCAATTACTATAACTCATTTTAAATTTAAACCATTCACCATCACCAAATGAAGATTCTTTCTGAGCATAAGCTATTTGGAGTGAAGCTATTACCAATGTTATTAGTAGTATTTTTTTCATTTCTATTTGGGTGATTTTATTGTAACTCGATTTACAATACTTTATTGTTAAAGATTATAAATTACAATTACTATTCCAAAAATATAAAAATTCTTCAGACCACCTTTTATTACAAGAAACTTAACATAAAATTAAAGCTCCATCAAAATAAATTTGACAGAGCTTTTTTTTGAAAAAAAATTTTTTAAAGTGTCCCTCTATTTGCTTGTTCACGTTCAATAGATTCAAACAAGGCTTTAAAATTTCCTGCACCAAAGCCTCTAGCTCCCATTCTTTGTATAATTTCAAAAAACAAAGTTGGTCTATCTTGTAGTGGTTTTGTAAAAATTTGTAATAAATAACCTTCCTCATCAGCATCAATCATAATACCTAAATTTTTTAAAGTTTCAATATCTTCTCTTAGTTCATGACTATATTCCTCTAATCTTCCAGGAACAGCTTTATAATAAGCTTCTGGTGGTGTTGATAAAAATTCTACACCACGCACTTTTAATTGGCTTACTGCTTTAATAATATCATCGGTAGCTACAGCTATATGTTGAATACCTGCTCCTTCATAAAAATCGAGATACTCTTCAATTTGTGAACGTTTTTTACCTTTAGCTGGTTCGTTTATTGGGAATTTTATACGTCCGTTACCATTACTCATTACTTTACTCATAAGTGCAGAGTACTCTGTATGGATTTGTTTATCATCAAAGGATAAGAAATTTTCAAAACCCATTACGTCTTCATACCATTTTACCCACGTATTCATTTGACCCCAACCTACATTTCCAACCATGTGATCTATATATTTTAAGCCTATTGGGGCTGGATTATAATCACTTTTCCACTCGCGGAAACCTGGTAAAAAAGTGCCATTGTAATTTTTGCGTTCTACAAACATGTGCACTGTTTCTCCGTAAGTATAAATTCCTGCTCTAACAACTTCTCCATGTTCATCTTTTTCTACAGCGGGCTCCATATAAGATTTGGCTCCTCTACTTGTAGTTTCTTTATATGCTTTTTTTGCATCTTCAACCCAAAGCGCTACCACTTTGACACCATCACCATGTTTTACAATATGATTGTTAATTGGTGATTTACTATTGAGAGGAGTTGTTAAAACTAGTTTAATCTTATCTTGTTTTAACACATAACTAACTTGATCTTTTGAGCCAGTTTCTAAACCTTTGTAAGCGTATGATTGAAAACCGAATGCTGTTTTATAAAAATGTGCTGATTGTTTGGCATTACCCACATAGAATTCTAAATAATCTGTTCCTAAAAGTGGTAAGAAATCTTGTGCGCCTTCAAATATTTTTTCTAAACCGTAGTTTACTGATTTTATGTCTTTACTCATTTTTTGAATATTTATTTATGAGTTAAATTGTTTATTCTTAATGCCAAAATTTAACTCTAAACCCTAGCCATGATTAACTCAGTTATTGTACTTTCTTTTGGTTTTGTTGAATGCTTCGCATTTGAAGCGGCATCTTTTTTTTCAAAAATATAGCGTAATGCAGGAAATAGCAAAAAATTAAATTACTCTAACCATGATTTATGATAGCTTTCATCGGCTATTTTCATGGCTTCTTCTGTTACCATTAAAGGCTTAAAAGTATCTACCATAACAGCGAGTTCTTCGGTTTTTGTTTTTCCAATACTTCGCTCTGTAGCCCCTGGGTGTGGACCATGCGGAATACCTGCTGGATGTAATGATATGTGACCTGCTTCTACATCGTTTCTACTCATAAAATCGCCATCTACGTAATACAAAACCTCATCAGAATCTATATTACTGTGATTGTATGGCGCTGGAATAGACTGTGGGTGATAATCGTAAATACGTGGAACAAAACTGCACACAACAAAGGCATCAGTTTCAAAAGTTTGATGTACTGGTGGCGGTTGATGGATGCGCCCAGTAATAGGCTCGAAATCGTGAATGGAGAAAGCATATGGATAATTATAACCATCGTATCCAACCACATCAAAAGGATGAGAGGCATAAACCATCTCAATAATATCATCTTGCTTTTTAACTTTTATTAAAAAATCACCACTTTCGTTATTGGTCTCAAGCTCGAAAGGTCTGCGGATATCTCGTTCGCAAAATGGCGAATGTTCTAATAATTGTCCAAACCAATTACGGTAGTTTTTAGGCGTATAAATAGGCCTGCGAGACTCCACAATAAACAGCCTATTGTTTTCTGTATCAAAATCAATTTTATAAATAATGCCTCTTGGCACTAATAAATAATCCCCGTATTTGAAATCTAGATTTCCTAAATGAGTTCTTAATTTACCTGAACCTTTATGGATAAATATAAGCTCATCTGCATCTGTGTTTTTATAAAAATAATCTTGAGTTGATTGCTTTGGCGCTGCAAGAATAATAGCGCAATCTTTATTTATCAAAATCGTTTTTCTGCTTTCTAAATAATCTATTTCTGGTTTTACTTGAAAACCTTTTAATCGATAAGATTTTATATTATTTACTAAAGCTATTTTTGGGGCTACACTGTATTGTTTTTTTATTTCTTTTACTTGTGTTGGGCGTTGCTCGTGGTAACTATTTGTGGACATGCCATCAAACCCAATGGTTCCGAACAATTGCTCGTAATACAAACTGCCATCTGCTTTTCTAAATTGTGTGTGACGTTTGTGTGGAATTTCTCCTAATTTATGATAAAAAGGCATTTTCTTTAAAATTAAAATGTGTTGTTAAAATATACTAAAGATAGTGAAATTAAATAGATTTCTGCCTTAGCAGAAATGACAATAATGCCTAATTATTCAGGATTTCTCTTGATAAGAAAATGAAGATGCTGAAGTAAATCTGTCCAAAAAAGTTTCATAATGATACAAATATCGTAATTTTTTTAGAATTTTTGATTTTCCAGTAAAGCGTAAAATGAACAGTATTAGAAATTTATTTAGATTCTAGATTTCTGGGAAATAACATTTTTAAGAGAAACATCCACAGAAGTGTTTGATTTTTTTTTTAAAATTAAAACCAAAAACCAATGTTAAAAAACCAAACACTTTGTTTTTCCTCAGGAGAGAAACTATATTTTGCTTGAATTGGACCTAAAAAACTATCAATACCATACCCTAATGCATAACCTCGGTAATCTGGCAAGGTTAACCATTCTCCAGTTTCAAAAATATTATCATCTATATTTGCCCAATTGCCTTCGGCTGTAATGTGGTGCTTTTTATATACCTCGAAATCTGCAATAAATGATGCTTTTACAAAGCTATTACCTGTAAGTGAAATAAAATCGTAACCCACAAACGGTATGAAATTATTTATAAAATTATTACCATAACCACCTAAAGCAAAATCTAAAGTTCTAGTAGAATTACTGCCCATTTTAAAACCACCACTTGTTTGTAAATTAAAAGCAAATTTATCAGAAACACTAAAAGCATAACCCATATCTGCTTTTGCTATGGAAAAGTCTTCAAATACTTCATTAAAATTAGAAGCGTATAAATACGTATGTAAATCTCCATTAAAATAAACACCTTTTTTGGGGAAATATTTATTGTCATAAGTATCTAATTTTAGATTACCAAAAACACTCAAATAGTCGGTGTTTTCAAAGAAAAAATCATCTGTAGAATTGTTTCCAAAAATAGTTTCAGATTTAACTTCTAAACGTTTGTGCTCGCCACCAATACTAAATGAAAAATCTCTTCTAAACAACGTTTGAAGATAAAACTGATTGGTTTGGTCTCTTAGCTTTACATCAATTTTATTTATTCCAGTAGTTGCTATTTGATTATCATCTAATAGTAACTGCGCATTTACATTTTTGTTAAATTGATTGTATCTAGAATTTATACCAATGCTCCAATAAAAACCTTTATCAATTAAATATTCAAAATTATACCTCACATTATCCCCCAAAATAACATCAAGTAATGCAACATCGTTTTTAAAAAGTAGTTGTTTTTTAGTTAAGTTTACTAAAGCAGCACTCTTATATAAATCGTCATAATGCAAACCAAATTTTATAAAAGTATTTACTTGTGTTTCTTTTAAATTGGCCAATAAATCATAACCTTCTTTATCTTTTGTTGATTTTAATTGATATTCAAAAGCATCAAAATTGTTGGTGGCTACTAAATTATTAATGCCTTTTTTAAAATCATCATAACTTATTTTTTCTTCGTTTTTAAGTTTTAGTTTTCCTAAAACGTAAGCTCTTGTGTATTTCTCATTACCTTTTACAGTTATAGTATTTATTATTAAACTATCAATTTGTTTAGGTTTAAGTAACAAAGGATTTGAATTGGTTTGTAAAACATTTAATGCACTTAGTTTTGATAATGCTTCATTTTTCCCAGCTTCAATTATTTTTGACCCTTCATTAAAAGAAACTACATTAAAATTATCAATATCTGGTTTTAAATAAATATCTGTTTTATTCACTTTAAACTTCATATCGTTAATGGTTCTGAAGTTGTTTATCTGAATTAAAACTTCAGGAGCTGATGTTAATTGATCCCTAGAGGCTAAACCGTGTTGCACATCTACGCCTATTATAATATCGATACCTTTTGCTCGTAATTCATCAACCGGATAATTATTTACAACACCACCATCAATTAAAAGATTTCCATTAATATTTACTGGTTGAAATAACGATGGTAATGCAGAACTTGCCATGACAGCTTGCGTCAAGTTACCGCTATCTAAAACAACTTGTTTTCCCGTTTCGATATTAGTTGCCAAACAAAAAAATGGAATAGGCAATTCACTAAAATTTTCAATTTTATTTACATGTAAAGTTAATTTTAACAATAAACTATAGGTATTGTAACCCTTTGAAAGTGCTGATGGCAACTTAACTTTAAAATTGTTAAAAGGTAATTTTACTAGATACTTTTCGGTATTGGCACGTTCGTCAAAAGCGGTTGAAGCTCTTGGCAAATTATCATTTATAATCGCATCAAAATCTACGGTTTTAAATATCGAATCGAGTTGCTTACCAGAATATCCTGAGGCATAAAGAGAGCCGATAACAGCTCCCATACTAGTTCCTGCAACATAATCAACTTTAATACCCAAACTATCAATTACTTTTAAAACACCAATATGAGCTAACCCTTTGGCGCCACCACCACTTAACACCAAACCAACTTTTGGCTCAGGGGTTTTTACTAAATCATTTTGCGCTTTCGCGGAAAACAAAACTAGTATGCATAGGGTTAATATGATATTTTTAGTTTTCAAAATGTATTATTCTGCATTATGATAATAATTATAAACCTTTTCTGCTCTTGAAACTCCAATAACTTCCTCCAACTCATCTAACTTGGCATTCGCAACGCGTTTAGCAGATTTAAAATGTTTTAATAACTCAACGATTGTTTTTTCTCCAACACCAGCAATCGTTTCAAGCTCTGTATTTAAAGCACTTTTACTGCGTTTATTTCGGTGGTGCTCAATACCAAAACGGTGTGCTTCGTTTCTTAATTGTTGTATAATTTTTAAGGTTTCACTTTTCTTATCTAAATATAAGGGAATTGAATCGTTTGGATAGAATAATTCTTCTAAACGTTTTGCAATCCCAATGATGGCAATTTTTCCTCTTAGATTTAAAGCATCCAAACTTTTTAAAGCGGATGATAATTGTCCCTTTCCTCCATCTATGATGATTAAATGTGGCAAAGGTTGCTCCTCTTCAAGCATTCTTTTATATCGCCTGTTAACCACTTCTTCCATTGAGGCAAAATCATCAGGCCCAACAACAGTTTTGATGTTAAAGTGGCGATAATCTTTTTTACTGGGTTTCCCGTTTTTAAAAACTACACAGGCTGCAACAGGATTGGTGCCTTGTATATTTGAGTTATCAAAACATTCAATGTGTCGTGGCTCTTCAGAAAGTCTTAAATCTACCTTCATTTGAGCCATAATTCTATTTACATGTCTATCTGGATCGACAATTTTCATTTGTTTAAAACGCTCCATTCTAAAATATTTAGCGTTACGAAGCGATAAATCCAGAATATGTTTTTTGTCGCCCAATTGCGGTACGGTTACCTTAATATCTTCCCCTAAATCGACTTGAAAAGGCACAAAAATTTCTTTGCTTTTTGAATGGAATCGCTGCCTAATTTCGGTAATGGCGAGCTCCAATAATTCCTTATCGGTTTCATCTAATTTCTTTTTTATTTCAAGCGTATGAGAGCGTATAATGGAGCCGTACGAAAGTTGCAAAAAATTAATATACCCATAACTTTCATCACTTATAATAGTAAAAACATCAACATTACTAATTTTTGGATTTACAATAGTAGACTTTGATTGATAATTTTCTAAAACCTCTACTTTTTCCTTTATTTTTTGGGCTTCTTCAAACTGCATATTATCAGCAAAATCTCGCATTTGTTTTTTAAACTGCTGCAATGAATCTTTAAAATTTCCTTTCAAGATTTCCTTGATGGCTTTAATGTTTTCATTGTATTCCGCTTCGGTTTCAAGACCTTCACAGGGGCCTTTGCAATTTCCCAAATGGTATTCCAAACACACTTTATATTTTCCAGCTTGTATTTTTTCCTCTGCCAAATCATAATTACAGGTTCTTAAATAATAGAGACCTTTTATTAAATCCAGAAGTGTGTAAACTGTTTTTACACTGGTGTAAGGACCAAAATATTCGCCACCGTTTTTAAAAACTCTTCGTGTTGAAAAAACTCTTGGAAAACGTTCGTTTTTAATACATATCCATGGATATGATTTATCGTCCTTCAATAATACATTATAGCGTGGTTTGTGTTTTTTAATTAAGTTGTTTTCAAGTAAAAGCGCGTCAGTTTCGGTGTCAACAACAATGTGTTTTATATTTACAATTTTTTTTACAAGTACGCGGGTTTTACCGTTATCGTGGGTTTTAGTAAAATACGAACTAACTCGTTTTTTTAAATTTTTAGCTTTACCTACATAAATAATAGTACCATCTTTATCAAAATATTGATAAACTCCGGGTTGATTAGGCAAGGTTTGTAATTGTATATCTAAAGCAGGCGTGTCCATTAAATCAAAGGTATATTAAATTATAGATAATGTAAAAATTAGCTTTCCTTTTTTACTATCTTGTATATTGAAATTTTAAAAAAAAATGAAAAAAAATATAGTCTTATTAGCTATCATCCTAATTTCGATAAAAGCCATAGCTCAAGAAAAATTAAATTTTTATTTGAGTTTTGATCATATAGCACTTTCTGTTAAAAACCTTGATAAATCGGCAGAATTCTACAAAAACACTTTAAATCTTAAGGAAATTACGAATAAAACTAAGGCTGATGGTATTAAATGGTTTTCATTAGGTGATGGAAAAGAACTTCATTTAATCTCTACTATAAAAGGAAATATTAAACTTAATAAAGCGGTCCATTTTGCTGTTACCACATCAGATTTTGATATTTTTATAAAAAAACTGACATTAATGAATGTCAATTATTCAAGTTGGACTGATGAAAATCAAAAAATAACTATTAGAGCTGATGGCGTAAAACAAGTTTATATACAAGACCCAAATGGCTATTGGTTTGAAGTGAATAGTGTTAAAGATAAATCGATTAATTAATAATTTTTCAATTAACAAATTTCCTAACTTGCACCTATTTTTAATCGAATAAATGAGCAAAAAAATTATTGGAAGGGTTGATAAAATTGACTTCCCAAAATTAGGTTTATTCAATATCAATGTTAAAGTTGATACAGGCGCATATACCTCAGCAATTCACTGCTCTGAAATTATTCTAGAGGGTACAAATTTGCGCTGTATTTTTAATAGTGATTATCACCAAAACTTTGGAAAAACAGAAATAATTTTCAATCAATACACAAAAACAAATGTAAAAAGCAGCAACGGATTTAAAGAAAATCGATTCAAAGTAAAATCAGAAGTTGTATTTTTTGGAAAAACATACAAGATTAACTTAACTTTAAGCACTAGAGACGATATGAAATTTCCTGTATTGATAGGTAGGCAATTTTTAAAACAAAAATTTATAGTTGATGTAGATTTAGAAAACGTTTCTTTTTTATACAAAACACATAATGAATATAGTAATACTCTCTAGAAACGCACAATTATACTCAACAGAACGCCTTGTAGAAGAAGGCGTAAAAAGGGGGCATAAAGTTGAAGTGATTGATCCCTTAAAATGTGATATCATCATTGAAAAGGAAAAACCAACTATTTATTTTAATGATCGTTATTTAGATTATGTAGATGCTATCATTCCAAGAATTGGCACTTCGGTTACTTTTTTTGGATGCGCCGTTGTAAGACAATTTGAAATGATGGGTGTTTTTACAACCGTAACTTCCGATGCTATAATTCGATCTCGAGATAAATTAAGAAGTTTTCAAAGACTATCAAAAGCTGGAATTGGCATGCCAAAAACAGTTTTTACAAACTATTCTCGCGATATCGAAAAAGTCTTATCACACGTTGGAGGCACTCCAGTTATTATTAAACTTTTAGAGGGAACTCAAGGTTTAGGTGTGGTTTTAGCCGAAACTAAAAATGCTGCTGAATCTGTTTTAGAAGCTTTTAATGGTTTACAAGCAAGAGCTTTGGTACAAGAATATATAGCCGAAGCTAAAGGTGCCGATTTACGTGCTTTAGTTGTAGATGGGCAAGTTGTAGGTGCTATGAAACGCCAAGGGAAAGAAGGTGAATTCAGGTCTAATTTACACCGAGGAGGATCGGCAAATATTATAAAATTAAATCACGATGAGCTATCTGTAGCCATGAATGCAGCGAGAGCCTTAAAACTTCCTGTTTGTGGTGTAGATATGCTACAATCTGCTAGGGGTCCTCTGCTTTTGGAAGTAAACTCGACCCCAGGATTAGAAGGCATTGAAGGCGCTACCGGACGTAATATTGCCAAAAGCATCATAACTTATATAGAACGAAACAGAAAATAAATGCCTGAAACAAAAAGCGATATATTATATATTTTAGGTGAACAAATAAAACCAGGAGAAAGCAAAGAAGTTAATTTTGATGTAGCCAATTTACACACCTCCTCATCTGTAAATGTTCCTGTAATTATTGAGCGTGCAAAAAAATCCGGACCAACCGTTTTATTTACTGCCGGCATCCACGGGGATGAAGTTAATGGGGTTGAAATTGTTAGGCAAATTATAGCTAAAGGCATTAATAAACCTAAAATAGGTACTATTATTTGTATGCCTGTTATTAATATTTTTGGTTTTATAAACTTAAAAAGAGAATTTCCTGATGGTAGAGATTTAAACAGGGTGTTTCCTGGTAGTCCAACAGGTTCGCTAGCAGGAAGAGTTGCTTATAAATTAGTAGATGAAGTGATCCCGCATGTAGATTATATCATCGATTTTCATACTGGTGGTTCTGGACGGTTTAATGCACCACAATTGCGCTATTCCAAAGATAATAAAGAGCTTGATATATTAGCAAAAGCTTTTGGAGCACCATTTGTACTATACTCTAAAAATCTCTCTAAATCCTTTAGAACAACTTGTTATAAGTTAGGAAAATCATTATTGCTTTTTGAGGGTGGAAAATCGTTTCATATTGATGATGTGGTTACAAACTCTGGGGTAAATGGATCTAAACGTGTTCTCAAACATTTAGGTATGCTTCATGCCAATTTCAAATCCTCTAAACCTAAAAACGAATGTGTTTTTATAAACGAAAGTAAATGGCAAAGAGCCAGTTTTTCTGGTATGTTTAGAGCCTCAATCCCTATTGGTTCTTTGGTGAAAAAAGGAGATGTTTTAGGCAATATAACAGACCCCTATGGGAAACTTAACTTTTTTGTAAAAGCCGCCAACTCTGGTTATATCATCAATGTTAACGAATCGCCTATTGTTTATCAAGGTGATGCTTTATTTCATATTTCTACCAAATTGAAAAGACAACATTAAATGACTAAACTTGAATTACGAAAAAAATATAAAACGCTTCGTAATATTCTATCTAAAAATGATGTTGATGCGTTAAGTTTAACCATTGCCAATCAGCTTTTAAAATTACCCGTATGGGATTATTTATTTTACCATATTTTTCTTTCTATTGAAGAAAAAAAAGAGGTGAATACGGATTTTATTTTGAATATTTTATCAGGTAAAGACAAGCATATATTGATAAGTAAAAGTGATTTTGAAACTGGAAATATGATACATTTTTTATTAACTGATAATATAATTATTAAAAAGAACAGTTATAATATTCCAGAACCTGTTGATGGTATCGAAATTTCTAATGATAAAATTGATGTTGTTTTTATGCCGCTTCTAGCATTTGATAAAACAGGAAACCGTGTTGGTTATGGTAAAGGTTTTTACGATCGTTTTTTAGTAAATTGTAAACCTGAAACCATAAAAATTGGATTATCGTTTTTTGAAGCCGAAAACGAAATTACCGATATTTTTGAGAATGATATAAAATTGGATTATTGCGTAACTCCCGATAAGGTGTATCAGTTTTAATCCAAACAATCCTCACAATAAGTTTCTCTTAAATACGCATCTTCTAAAAGTTGAAACGTAACACCTCCTTTTTCAACAGCATTAAACAATTTACAATAACGGGCCTTATTCATATTAATGGCGTTTAACATGATGGTTCTATAATCAGAATTACCGGTTAATTTTTTATCAATCATAGTTAAATTCAAATAATAGAACAATAAATTTTCATCAATATCAATGCTTTTAGCTTTATCTTCAAGAAGTTCCACTGAGAAACCTGTGTTGGCATAGTAACTAAAAAACTGTGCTAAACTCAAATAATCATAATCTGATAAAGGAAACTTTTTGTAATTATTATGAATGAATAAAACCGCTTTATCTTTGTTTGAATAGTCTCGAATACGCATTAAATTTTCAGATTTAATGATGTTAAAATTAACTAACATTCTGGTAATAAGCGTATTGTGTATTTTATAATTTTTTAAAGTATTAATCTCATTTTTAAGTTTAGTTTCATCAATATCTAAAGCCTTAAATCGCCAAAGTTTTATTTTAATAGCGGCTATATTGTATTTAACTTCTCCATCTTTAGGCACTAATTTTTCAAGCTCAAGTAGTTCGTTGTAAACAATTAAAGCTTGCCTAATATCCATCATAAACCTGTAAGCAGAATTCTTATTAAATATTTTAGCAAATTTTGCTTGTTTAGGGATTTCCATTTTTCTTAAAAAATCTGGTTCAACTTCCTTGTTTTTAAGTTTTTCAAAAATAGAGTTTTGAATTTCTATGGCTTCATCTAATGTTTCTGAACTTATAGCTGTGTTAAATTTAGTTAGCAATTCGTTGGCAGACATCGTTTTATACTTATCTTTCTTTTCCAGCTCTAAAACTAAAACCGCTTTTCTATGGTTTCCTAAAATAGGCTCTAACTCTTTTGAGAGTGCACCTACTAGCTTTTCTTTAATACTACTTTTAGGCAATTTAGATAAACTTTCGTGTGGAGTTCCTGTAATATCATTTAAAAATTCCACCCAGTTTTCAGATGAAGAAATTTCAGTTTTAATGGTTGGCTTTTGAAATGTTTGTAATGCTAAAACAATGCTTTTGGCACGTTGTTCTTGAAGATTTAAATTACGCTCTAAACTTCCTTCTACGGATGAGTAAGCTTTAATGTTTATTGATTTAATATTAAAATCTGTTAATCTCAAAGAGTCATAAATTGGTTTTATATCTTCTAGTGAGTATACTGCTTTATTTTTTTCAAAAGGAATTTGAAATTTCAACGTTTTATTTTTTAAAACATACCCTTCATCACCTACAGATTTTATTTGCTTCGTATCATAAACAAGAGAATCTAAAAACATCCCCATATCCAACAAATCCCAAGGGTAAGATTCAAGATTATAAATTGAATAATAATTGCATAAGTTTTTATTACTTAAAAATAAAATATTATATTCCATGTCATCATTTAAAAAAGCTTCGGGAATCCTAGCAACATGCGCTCTAAAAAGATTTTCTCCTTGGGGTTTTATAATACTTTTTAATTTCTGAGCGTACACAGGTTTTTGCAAAAGCCCTTTAATTTGAGTACTTGCAATAGTTTCGTATTCACAAGAATAGCGGTCTTTAATAACAATATCTACGGCAATACCATCTCCGGGATTTTTAAATAATAAATCGAACCATTTTTTATCGTTAACTTCAAAATAAAGGTTATCTCGTTCTCTTTTAATTGAAAATTGCACCTCTTTTGATTTTTGACTAAATATTTGGAAACATTCCTGACATATTTGATCTCTATCATTCCCAGGGAACATGATATCAAAGGTGTTTTGAGACCATATAGTATTTGAAATTACTATATATATTACAATTAAGAATATCTTTTTATTTTTCATAAAAGGACGTTTTATGTTTTTAATTGTTAAAAAAACAAATATAGAAAATACTATTAAAGTAGAAAATACTTACAGTTAATGCCTTTAGTGCTTTGTAAACGCCTTCTTATTAAAAACAATTAGCATCAAAAACCCGGTACTTATAGCCATATCGGCAATATTAAAAACAGGTTCGAAGAAATTAAAACGTTTACCACCAAAAAAAGGTAGCCATTCTGGTAAATCCATTTGAAATAAAGGAAAGTAAAGCATATCAACTACCCGACCGTGTAAAAGTGCATCGTATCCACCATTTTGAGGTGAAAAAGTGGCTACTTGGTTAGCGCTATCGCTAAATAAAACACCGTAAAAAACAGAATCGATAATATTACCTAATGCACCTGCAAATATCAATGCTATAGCTGTAATTAATATTTTAGAACTGTGTTTTTTTGTAGCATCGTATAACCAATAACCTATACCAAAAATAGCAAAAACTCTGAAAACGGTTAATGTTACTTTTGCTGTTCTATCAGATATAAAAGACACAATATCACTCAATTTAGTTCCCCAAGCCATACCATCATTTTCAATAAAATATATTTTAAACCATTTAAAAACTTCAATATTTTCGTAAAGTGCGTAGTGTGTTTTAATATATATTTTACTAATCTGATCGATGAGTAAAACGAAAACTATAAGGATTATGGATTTTTTTAATGACATTTTAAAAACTTCTTATAAACTAGATTCCTACTACATTTGCAGGAATGACAAATAAAAAACGTCTCAAATTATGAGACGTTTCAAGTTATATGTATATAAATTTACTGCATGTTTTTAGCCTCAATGCTTAAGGTAGCGTGTGGCACTAATTTTAAACGTTCTTTGTTTATGAGTTTACCTGTAACTCTACAAACACCATAAGTTTTATTTTCAATTCTGATTAAAGCGTTTTTTAAATCGCGTATAAATTTTTCTTGACGAATGGCTAAAGCCGAATTAGACTCTTTACTCATCACCTCGCTACCTTCATCAAATGCTTTAAATGTTGGAGACGTATCATCCGTACCATTATTATGATCATTCATATAGGCGCTTTTAATAAGCTCTAAATCGTGTTGTGCTTTTACTATTTTCTCTTTTATTAGGTCTTTAAATTCTAATAAATCTTTGTCTGAGTATCTTGCTGTATTTTCAATAGCCATAATTTCAATGTTTTTTAATAAACAATTTGGTATTTACATCATCAAAAGCAATTTCTATACCATTGTTTAATGTGTCTATAATTTCAAGCTCGTTTGTTAATGTTTCTGATTTTATATAGGCGATGTTTGCTTCAACCGCACCTATAATGTGTTCATCTTTTTGAAGGGTTACATCAATTCTGTCTGTAACTTCAAAACCTGAATCTTTACGTAAATTTTGAATGCGATTAATTAACTCTCTCGCAATGCCTTCTTTTAGTAAATCATCATTAATTGTTACATCTAAAGCTACTGTTAAAGCACCATCATTTGCAACCAACCATCCTTCAATATCTTGGGACGTAATTTCAACATCTCCGCGTTCTAAAGTAATATTTTTTCCATTAATAACAACCTCTAAACTACCATTTAGCTCAATTTTGTTAATATCTTGTGTAGTAAAGTTAATTACTTCATTTGCAATAGCTTTCATATCCTTCCCAAAGCGTGGTCCAAGGGTTTTGAAATTAGGTTTTATTTGTTTTACCAAAATATCTGAAGCATCATCTAAAAGTTCAATTTCTTTTACATTGACTTCATGCTTAATTAAATCAGAAACTGCTAAAATTTCTTCTTTTTGTTGTTGGCTATCAACTGGTATCATTATTTTTTGAAGTGGCTGACGTACTTTAATTTTCTCTTTTGCTCTTAATGATAGTACCAATGAAGCTATTGTTTGGGCAATTTCCATTTTACGCTCTAAACTTTTATTAACATAAGCTTCGTTATAAAGAGGGAAATCTGATAAATGAACACTTTCAAAAGCTTCTTTTTTAGTTACCGAATTTAAATCTAAATACAACCGATCCATAAAAAATGGCGCAATTGGAGCTCCTAATTTAGCAATAGTCTCCATGCAAGTATAAAGTGTTTGGTAAGCCGAAATTTTATCTTTTTGATAATCCCCTTTCCAGAAACGTCTTCTACTTAAACGTACAAACCAGTTACTTAAATAATCTTGTGTGAAATCTGAAATAGCACGTGCTGCTTTTGTTGGCTCATAATCTGCATAAAACGCATCTACTTTTTGGATTAATGTATGTAATTCTGAAAGAATCCAGCGGTCTAACTCTGGTCGTTCTGCTAAAGGCAAATCTGCTTCAGCATAACTAAATTTATCTAAATTAGTATATAAACTAAAAAACGAATAGGTATTGTATAAAGTGCCGAAAAATTTACGTTTTACCTCCTCAACGCCCTCAATATCAAACTTTAAATTATCCCAAGGGTTGGCGTTAGAAATCATGTACCAACGCGTCGCATCAGCACCATAATTCCCTAAAGTTTCAAAAGGATCTACGGCATTCCCTAAACGTTTAGACATTTTCTGTCCGTTTTTATCTAAAACCAATCCGTTTGATACGACGTTTTTATAAGCTACAGAATCAAAAACCATAGTTCCAATAGCATGAAGCGTGTAAAACCAACCACGGGTTTGATCGACACCTTCTGCAATAAAATCAGCTGGATACGATTTTTTGTCATCTATTAACTCTTTGTTTTCAAACGGATAATGCCACTGTGCATAAGGCATAGAACCCGAATCGAACCAAACATCTATTAAATCGCTTTCGCGGAACATTTTTTGCCCTGAAGGAGATACTAATACAATAGCATCAACGATGTTTTTATGTAAATCGATTTTAGCGTAGTTTTCTTCGGAATTGTTTCCAACTTCAAAATTTTCAAAAATATCTTTAGCTAAAACACCAGCTGAAACGGCTTTTACCATTTCATTTTTTAACTCTTCTACAGAGCCAATACAAATTTCTTCCTTACCATCTTCAGTTCTCCAAATGGGCAATGGAATTCCCCAATAACGCGAACGCGATAAATTCCAATCATTAGCATTTGATAGCCAGTTTCCAAAACGACCCGTTCCTGTTGCTTTGGGCTTCCAGTTAATGGTTTCGTTTAATTCAAACATTCGGTCTTTAATATCGGTTACTTTAATAAACCAAGAATCTAAAGGATAGTAAAGAATTGGTTTATCGGTTCTCCAACAATTAGGGTAACTGTGTTTATATTTTTCAACCTTAAAGGCTTTATTTTCTTCTTTCAATTTAATAGCAAGTTCAACATCTACCGAACGTTCTGGTGCTTCACCATCATTGTAATATTCGTTCTTTACATATTTATCTGCAAACTCACCAAGCTCTGGCCTAAATTTACCCTGTAAATCTACTAATGGCACTAAATTGCCATTCTCGTCTTTAACAAGCATAGGAGGCACTTCTGGGGTTGCTTGTTTTGCTACTAAGGCGTCATCGGCTCCAAAAGTTGGCGCCGTGTGCACGATTCCTGTACCATCCTCGGTAGTTACGAAATCTCCAGAAATAACTCTAAAAGCATTTTCAGGGTTATCATTTGGTAAGGCATATTGTAATAATTGTTCGTACTTTATGCCCACTAAATCTTTACCAATAAATTCTTTTACTACGAAAAAAGGAATCTTCTTATCATCAGATTTGTAAGATAGTAATTCTGATTTTTCTTCAACATTATAAAACTTCCCAGAGAATTGATAGTTAACTAACTTTTTAGCTAAAATCACATTCATGGGTTGGAACGTATATTGGTTGTAAGTTTCAACTAAGACATACTCAATTTTAGGACCAACGGTTAATGCAGTATTACTTGGTAATGTCCAAGGAGTGGTTGTCCATGCTAAAAAATAGATATCGCCTTCATTTTGTAAAAAATCAGGAAGTGATTCTGGTATTGCTTTAAATTGAGCAACTACCGTAGTGTCTGTAACATCTTGGTAAGTACCTGGTTGGTTTAACTCGTGTGAGCTTAAGCCTGTACCAGCTTTTGGAGAATATGGTTGAATGGTGTAGCCTTTGTACAACAAATTCTTGTTATAAATTTGTTTAAGCAACCACCAAACGCTTTCCATGTATTTTGGTTCGTAGGTAATATATGGGTCGTCCATATCTACCCAATACCCCATTTTTTGGGTTAAATCGTTCCAAACATCTGTGTAACGCATAACTGCTTTTCTGCAAGCGGCATTATAATCTTCAACCGAAATAGTTTTACCGATATCTTCTTTGGTTATCCCAAGTTCTTTTTCAACACCCAACTCAATAGGCAATCCATGGGTATCCCAACCTGCTTTTCGCTTTACTTGGTAACCTTTCATGGTTTTGTAACGTGGGAAAATATCTTTAATGGCACGCGCTAAAACGTGGTGAACACCAGGTAATCCGTTTGCAGAGGGAGGCCCTTCAAAAAACACAAATGGTTTACTGCCTTCACGTGATGTCACACTTTTATCAAAAATGTTGTTTTCTTGCCAATAGTTTAGAATTTCTTCTGCTACATTTGGTAAGTCAAGTCCTTTATATTCAGGAAATTTAGCGCTCATTATAACATATTTCTTTTCGAGGTGCAAAACTAAGAATTTATCCCGAAATGATTAATTTTTAAATCAAAAAAAGCCAAAACATTAGTTTTGGCTTTTTACTTGTAATTTTTGTATTATTAAATATTAATTGATTACGATTTTTTTTGTTAACACCTCATTAGCTTCTGTTCTTAAACAAACAACATATGTTCCGGTTGAAAGGTTATCGAATCGAATCCCATTTTCTAAAGTATTGATTGATACATTCTGTAACTCCATCACTTTTTGTCCGCGCATATTTATCAAGGCAAAGTTTTTAACTTCAGCATGTAACTTTTTAGCATAAAACGTATTTGTTGCCATTTTATAATACATGAAGTTCTCATCTGCCAAGGTTTCTTCGGTGCTTAACACTTGGGATTGGTTTTTAAATACAATCTCAAAGCGTTCGTTAAACTTACCTTGTTCTGATGAGAAAGCATAGGCTTCATCATTTGTTAAATCAAAATAAATTTCTGTTAAGTTATCTCTTAAATAAATCGCTTGATTTTCATCAATGTTATCTATTTCTGTGATTTTTATTTCAAAAGAATTGCTTCCTGATGATTTAAAATTTAAAGGCACAACTTTATCGTCTGTAATAGCACTATACGCCTGTATATTAAAGTTATTACCTTCTAAGTTTAGATTTAAATCGTTGTTGTTTGATTCCGTACATTTTGCATCGTACCCATAATCAAAACCATCGGTTGTTTCTTCACTAAATCCTAACAATAATTCGCGTCTGGTTTGTGGTCCTGATATCGAATTAAATTCTAATCGGATTTTTTGCATCTCTGGTGGTGTTTCTCCAGCCTTTGTTGTACTTCCTTGTGAGGATTTACTTGATGTCCATTTAGAGAATACAGATCCATTATTGTAACCATCATAATCAACTTCTTTTATAAATACGCGCTGACTGTTGTTAAACTCTACTTGACCATCGGCTATAATTTCTACCATAAATCCTTGACCTATTGGCAAGTATCTTGATGGGGTTATGGTACCATCTTGCGACCCATTATTTCCTCCATAAAAACCTACAAATTGATAAGCTCTACACGACCCTAATTTATTTACTTGAGCATAACCACCATTATACTCATTTAAATTATGTGAGTTTCCGCTCCATTGTTGCCATAATTGTAAGCTTCCATCTATAACACCTGCATTATCATCTATAAATTTATGAATGTCTAACGCTGAAGCATATGGGTTTCCTAAAAGGTATATTGTTTTAGATGCATTTTGTATAGATCCTGGTCCTCCTTTATCGGTTACATTTACTAATATAGTTCCATTATTTGGCTTTCCTTCAAAAATGTATTGTTGTTCTGTTCCTGCTACTCCCGTTCCTTTTTGGGTATAACCGACTCCTGGTTGGAGAGCTGTATTAGTACTTACTCGTACCCAATCCCAATACGTTACCCCATTTTTAAAGGTATATATCCAATAGGTACTGATACTACCATTTCCTGTATAACCATTTGTAAATAAACAACCCATACCTGTTTCATCTTTTAACATGTTTAGCGAAAAGTCTGAATTGTTGGCGTTATTTGTAGCTGCATTATTGTCTGATAAACTTGTTACTCCTTGAATGCCTATAGGAGATGACCAATAATTATATCTATAAGCATTTGAAGTTCCTTCTTGGCGTCTTAATAGTTTACCTTCTGCCGAGGTTACTAAATCACTATTTACGGTTTGTATTAATTGTGAATCTGATAATAAATCTAAAGTTCCATTTAATTCTAAATACCAACTGTTCTCAACTAAATGATCGCCCTCTACGGTTAACTTTTTCCCTAAATCTATAATTAATCCTAACGTTTTAAAATCATGACTCACTGTAACATCATTCGAAATCTTTACTATTCCATAATCATTATAAGCAGCAGCGTTTTCTATATCCCAAACATCGCCATGTAACCAAGTTGACTCACTTGTCCATAACCCAGAATTAATCGCTTCATATGGCATCGGTGCCGTTTGATCTTGGACGGTTGTAATCCAATTTATATACATGAAATTATCATAATTTGAATAATCTATTGTTCTTCCCATTTTAATATCCGTCATTGGATAATAGGCAATTAAATTAGCCCAAGGAATTGTATTTCCTGTAGCAATATCCTTAATGTCTTTTTGAACGATACTTCCTTTTACATTACCTGAATTTTCTTCAATTTCTTGATAAACCATTTGCTGTATTTGATCATCAGTTAATAAGATATCAAAAACTCTTACTTCATCAATATCACCTTTAAAATATTGATTGTCTAATAATTGATTTGAATATCGTCCAACTTCAAAAACTTCACTAGCATCTGAACTAGCTGTTAAAGATACCCCCGAAACACTCTTACTATCTTGTACTATACCATCTACATATATCTTGATTTTACCTGTACTAGCAGAAAAACTTCCTGTTATATGGTGCCACTCATCATAATCAATTTCCGATTTACCGTTACCACCAACTTTTTGCTGAGAACTTCCATTTGTTGAAACACTAAACGCTGGGTGATGTCCGTTTTCTAACCATAATTTTAGAGCCATATCTTCTGAAGCTATTACCATATTAGTAGTGTTTCCTGAATCAGATTTTACCCATGCCATAATTGTAACATCGCTCATCCCAGCCATAAAAGAATCTCTGGATAAATAATCATCAACACCATCAAAATCAATACTTGCTATACTTGGTGGATTGATATCAAATAAATCTCGGTAGTCTAAATCGCCACCTATAGTTGCATCAAAATCTACATCTCCAAAAGAAGCTGTTAGATCTGGAACATCTCCTGTTGAAACCTCATCATTAACATCTAAATGTGCTGTGACAAAATCAAAAACATCATCTAATCCATCTCCATCTGCGTCTATTCCACTTAAAACACTAGCTTGTCCATTTTCTTCTATATCTGGTACGCCGTCATTATCTGTATCACTATCTAAATAATCTTTAAGTTTGTCACCATCAGTATCTTCTAAATTAATTAAATCTGTACCACCCATGACAGACTCATAAACATCATCCAATCCATTATTGTTAACATCAGTTATATTACTACTTATATTACTTGGTGGAATATAACCTATGGTTGGTTGTGCTTCTACATTGTCTGGAAGCCCATCATTATCGGAATCAATATCTACCGTATCTAAATAAGCATCATTATCAATATTACATTTAGAACTTACACCAAAATTAGTTAATCTGGTACTGGTATTAACTGTTCCAGTAGCACCATAAATTAAATCTACATGAGAAAATATATCAAACTCCATATATAGATAAAAATCTGGATCATCTCCTTGTGTTCCTCCATCATCTGGCTCATCTTCCCAATCAGTAGATCCTCCTGCAATTGTAGGGTCTAATCTATAAGTTGTATAACCAGCTGGCCCTCCTCCATTAACAAAACCTGCTTGCTCTAAATTAGTGGTTGAACTTAAATAACCAGTTACAGAAGATGTTACAGTTGAAGGGTTAAAACCTGCTATCTCGGTAAAATCATCACCATCTCTTGTATCAATATCTCTTAACTCTAAAATCATCCCATATAAAATTGCTGGCTCTCCTAATGGATTTGCAATACTAGCGCTTCCTGCCTCTACCAAATCAAAGGAGTAGGTAATGTACTCATCCACGCTGGAATTAAATCGATTTACTCTTAGCTCATTATTACAATCAACTCTAAAAGATCCATTTATGGTTAAAACGGTTAATATCAAATCATAATATTGATTTTGATACAAAAGAGCGTTTGAATAAATTACTTTTTCTCCTTCTTGAACATCTGAAATATTTGCAGCAGTTAATGAGCTAGCATTATCAAATTGAATAGTAGCTGAACACTCATAGGTATCTGGAATACCATCATTATCATCATCTAAATCAATCGAATCTATAACTCCATCGCCATCACTGTCTTGAGAATAGATATTATTAGTAGTCAAAAATATAACTACAAATAAAAACTTTAAAAGTAGAAATTTCTTCATAGGTTAATGTTTAATAGTTTGGGACTATTTTATTATTATGAGTATTCTAAATAAATTTCAGTAAAATGGATTTAAAAATCTTAGAGGGAAGATGTATTAATTATCAAAAATCAATAAACAGTTCTAAATTAATTACTTACAATATTACACATTATTACTTTTTAATTAATTAAAGCTTATCATTATTCGACGAAACATTTAAAAACCCCAATTAAATATATAACAAAAACGTTAAATACATAAAAACGGGATGTGTGACATATATTTTTAAATTATGTAGCAATATTAATTAAAAAAATCGACGAAATAAAATAAATTAACGTTAAAGTGCTATTTTATTTCGACGAACAGTGATTTTAAGATTAATTATCAACAATAAATAAATCAAAATTTAGGTTAAAAGTGCTACTAAATCTTCAATTTTAGAAATTAAATGGATGTTTATTGTTGTAGTTTTTAGTGAAATTTTATTGTATTTGGAAACAAAAATGGTTGAAAAACCTAATTTTTCTGCCTCTAAAATACGTTGTTCAACACGTTGTACGGGTCTTATTTCTCCAGATAATCCAACCTCAGCTGCAAAGCAGAAATCTTTTTGTAAAGCTATATCTTCGTTTGAAGATAAAATAGCAGCAACTACAGCCAAATCAATTGCAGGGTCGTCAACCGTAATACCACCAGTTATATTTAAAAATACATCTTTAGCTCCTAATCTAAATCCTGCTCGTTTTTCTAAAACGGCTAACAACATATTTAACCTTTTTGCATTAAATCCTGTAGCACTTCGTTGAGGGGTGCCATAAACTGCTGTACTTACTAAAGCTTGCACCTCAATCATTAAAGGTCGCATACCCTCTAAAGTTGCAGCAATAGCATTACCTGATAACTCTTCGTCTTTTTTAGAAATTAGAATCTCAGAGGGGTTGGAAACTTCTCGTAAACCAGAACCTTGCATTTCATAAATACCCAACTCGTTTGTAGAACCAAATCTATTTTTATGAGCTCTTAAAATTCTAAAAACATGATTACGATCACCTTCAAATTGTAAAACGGTATCAACCATATGTTCTAATATTTTAGGCCCTGCTATATTACCATCTTTTGTAATATGCCCAATTAACAAAACAGGTGTAGCCGTTTCTTTAGCAAATTTAATTAACTCAGCGGTACATTCTTTTATTTGAGAAATACTTCCTGAAGACGATTCAATATAATCACTATGAAGCGTTTGAATAGAATCTATAATTACAATATCAGGTTCTAAAGCTTCAATTTGTTTAAAAATATTTTGAGTTTTAGTCTCTGTTAAAATATAGCAATTATTATTATTTGGGTTGATGCGTTCTGCTCGCATTTTTATTTGTTTCTGACTCTCTTCTCCAGAAACATATAAGGTTTTGTAAGGTAATTTTAGAGATATTTGAAGCAATAAGGTACTTTTTCCTATACCTGGCTCGCCCCCTAAAAGCGTTAAAGACCCAGGAACAATTCCACCACCTAAAACGCGATTAAATTCTCCATCAAAAGTATTTAAACGTGCTTCTTTAGTCGTATCAATTTCGTTGATTCTTAAGGGAATTGAAGCTTTTTTTATTGAAGAAGTTGGGGTTTTCCAATCACTTTTTTCAGGTTTTTGAATCAACTCTTCAATAATAGTATTCCATTCCTTACAGGCGTTACATTGCCCTTGCCATTTAGCATATTGCGTACCGCAGTTCTGACAAAAAAAAGTAGTTTTTAACTTAGCCATTAAAACCCAAAATCTGCTTTAATTAAATCAGCTCTTTCCAAAACTAAATCTTTTGTTATGCCAGCTATTTCATCTAGTGTGTAAGCAGATTGATATGTTCTCATAGCTTTTTTTGGCTCGCCTGTTTCTTCATAAAAACGTGCGATGTAATATAGACCAAGTAATGTTTCTGGGTATTCTTTCCTGGCTATTTTACCTAATTCTTCGTAGTATTTGAAAGTTTCGTTTTTTTCTATAGCTGCTGAAATTGCTTTAAAATCATTAATCAGTATTTGCTTTTCGATTCCAAACAAATTATTTATAGTTTGATATTTTTCTTGAAGATAAACTACTGGCGATGTTTCTAATTTTAAAATAACCTCTTTATACTCTTTCTTTGAAATTGGTTGAAATACTTTAAACATCCCTTCTATAGCTTTTGGTATGGCATGTGTAGGTAGGGAGTAATGCGATGGTCCTTCAAAACTATTAAAGGCATATTGTACATTTTTATTTTCAATGGCTGAAATATCTTTGTGTAAAGCAGTAGTCATATCTAATATTGATGTGTCATCATTAATGGTGTTAGCCAAATAATAAAATATTTTTGATTCTGTTTTTGTTAGAATTTCTGGAATGTAGTCTATCATATTTGGAGCTAATTCTGGACTCAGGGAAATATATCCTTGAAAAAAAGGGTTAGGTTTTAATAAATAATAATTAATAAAATTTGCGGTTTCACCGTGCCCTATTGCAACTCTAAAATTACCTATTCTGTAATTATTTTCCAGATAAGAAATGACTTCCATACCTATAAACTCAAAAAAAGATGCGCCAGTTTCGATAGGTAGCGAGTTTTGTTCAGAGTATAAGCAATCGTCGTATCTTTTATCTATTTGATTAATCCCTACTACAATGGCCTCTGGCATATCTTCCCAATAAGAAAAATAATCTACGTTTCCGGCTACAGCTTCAAACATATAATCCCCGTCAAGCACAACAAACAATGGGTAACTTTTATCATTATCAGAATTGTACCCTCTAGGAAGTTGAATTTTTAATTGACGATCTTCTCCTAATTTTGAAGATTGAATAGATTCGTATTTAACTTGTGCTTCAAAACTATGAAAACCGAAACACATGAACAAAAAGAAAACAACTGTATTTTTCATTTTTAATATGATTTGAGATTTAATATGGCAAGGTAATAAATTAACAGAGAGATTGAAAGCAAAGTTTTGGTAAGCTTGGTAGAAATATATAAAATCTAAAGAGATTTTTTTCGATTGAAAATAGGCAAATATATTAAAGATAAACCTCCAAAAATTATAATTAGAAGTGTTTGGGAAGTCCACATAATCCAACCTAATGCTCGACTTGGATCTTCGGGAAGATTAAATAATAAAAATGCCAAAACTAAAGCTTCAGGATACGAACCAATGCCGCCATTTGTAGCTGCAATACTAAAGCTACCTGCTATAAAAGCTATTAATACAGCTGCAAAAGGAATATTAGATGTTTGTTCAAGTGAAAAAGTAGTTACATAAAACATAAGCACATACATGAGCCAGATAAACAGGGTGTGAAAAATAAAAGCCCATTTCTTTTTCATTTTAAAAATACTTAAAGCACCTTCAATTAAACCGTTTATAAAAGTTTTAATTTTCAAGGCAACTTTAGAGTTACTTCTTTTTATATATCTTAAAAAAATGAGTACTAATAGTAATAATGTAATGAATCCTAAAATAATTTTAAGTGGGTCGAATTTGTCTATTAAAAATGCATAAATAAATTCAAACTCCAGAAAAAGCGTAATCATTATAATTCCTAACATAACAATAACGTCTGCAATACGCTCAGCAACTATGGTCCCTATACCTTTTTCAAAAGGAACAGCTTCATAATTTGTTAAAATAGAAGCTCTTGCTACTTCTCCTGCTCTTGGAATGGTATAATTAATTAAATACGTAGCAAAAACTGCCATGATACTATTACCAAATTTAATATGATATCCCATTGGCTCAAGCTGAAAACGCCAGCGGTATGCACGAGATAAGTGACTTAAAAGCCCAAAAAACATCCCTAAAACAACCCAAAAATAATCTGCTTTTTTAAAATATAGAAGTAACTCTGTTAAAGATATTTGGGATAAAGAATACCAAACCAAAAGAACTCCTAATAGTAATGGGAGTATAATTTTTAATAAACTTCTCGTTTTTTGATTCAAAATCTACTTTAACAAGTTTGTTGTCTCGTCTGGAAATACCAATGATGGTTTAAAAACTTTTGCCTCTTTAATATCCATAAAAGCATAAGTTATTAAAATTAAAGTATCGCCAACTGATACTTTTCTGGCAGCGGCTCCATTTAGTGTGATTTCACCAGTTTTTCTAGGTCCTGGGATGCAGTAGGTTTCTAAACGTTCACCATTATCATTATTAACAATTTGAACCTTTTCTCCCTGTATAATATTAGCAGCATCCATTAAATCTTCATCAATGGTAATACTTCCTATATAGTTAAGTTCTGCACCCGTGCATTTAACTCTATGAATTTTAGATTTTACTACTTGAATTTGCATGTGGCAAAGATAATTAATTTAAAGCGATATTATCAATGAGTCTGATATCATCTGCATATACGGCAATAAACGCTCTATATACTTTTATGTTTGATTTTTGTTTAATTGGCTTTAAGGTTTCAGCATCAGCAATTAAAAAATATTCTAGTTTTAATAAATCATGCTTTTTAAACTGATTTTCAACCCATTCCTGAACTTTATTAGCACTTTTTGTGCCAAAATGTTCTTTGGCAGTTTTTAAGATTTCATATATAAAAGGTGCTGCTGCTTTATAATTTGGTTTTAGGCGTGTATTTCGAGAACTCATAGCTAAACCATTGCTCTCTCTATGAATTTTACAACCAAGTATTGTAACTGGTATATGATATTTTTCAACTAATTTTTTTATAATGGCTAGTTGCTGAAAATCTTTTTCACCAAAATAAGCGTTATCTGGTTTTATAATTTCTAAAAAACGCTTCACAATAGTACCAACGCCATCAAAATGGCCGTTTCGAAATTTACCTTCCATTTCAAATTCCAGTCCATCAAAGTCAAATTTTTGAGAAACTGTATGGCCTTCATACATATCCTGTACAGAAGGCGCATAAACTAAAATGTTTGTTTTACTAACTGTTTTTAGAAGTGTTATATCACTATCTAAAGTTCTTGGATATTTTGCTAAATCTTCTTGATTATCAAACTGTGTGGGATTAACAAAAATAGTAACAACAACTTTGTTATTATTTTCTAAAGCTTTTTTTACTAATTGCAAATGCCCTTCATGCAATGCTCCCATAGTTGGAACCAAGCCCAATGATAGCTTTTTTGCTTTTAAAGCATTTATTTTTGTTACAATTTGTTGTTTTTCTGTGTAAACTTCCACTATTTAATAAAAAATTAATGGGTGCAAACTTAAGATTTTACAATCAATTAGCATAAATTTTTGTATTTTTGCATGTTTTTTATTTTGAATTTTAAATGTTTAGCTCTTTAAATATGAGCTTTATGAAATTTAAAATTTTTAAAAATTAATAATCGCTGATGTTTCAAACATCATTATAAGTCAACAAAAACAAACATATGAAAGATAAGAGGATATTATATGTATCATCTGAAGTAGTGCCTTATTTACCTGAAACTGAAATTTCTTCTATGTCCTTTGAAGCACCTAGGCTCGTAAATCAACAAGGTGGCCAAATACGGATTTTTATGCCTCGTTACGGTAATATAAACGAAAGAAGACATCAATTACATGAAGTTATAAGATTATCTGGTATAAACTTAGTTATTAACGATTTGGATATGCCACTTATCATTAAGGTTGCATCTATTCCTAAAGAACGTATACAGGTTTATTTTATTGACAATGATGAATATTTTAAAAGAAAAGCTACCCTTACAGACGAAGAAGGTAATTTGTTTTCGGATAACGACGAAAGAGCAATTTTCTTTGCAAAAGGTGTGATTGAAACTGTAAAAAAATTAAATTGGTCTCCAGACATCATTCATGTTCATGGTTGGCTAGCATCATTGTTACCAATCTACTTAAAAGAATATTATAAAGATGAGCCTTTATTTAACGAAAGCAAAATAGTTACTTCAATATATAACAAAAGTTTTAACAATACCTTAAATAAAGATATGGTTAATAAGATTAAATTTGACAATATTAACGAAGATGTTATAAAAGTATTGGAAGAACCTTCATACAACAACTTAATGAAAGTTGCAATTGATTATTCTGATGCGTTAATTGTTGGGTCTGAAAATATACCTGAGGAATTGGAAACATACTTAAAAGCATCTAACAAACCTATTTTAGAATATAAAAGTAAAGATGAATTTGGTCAAGCTTACACAACATTTTTTAATAATACCGTTTTAAGCTAAAACCAAACATTCATTAAATTACCTATGAAAAACAAAATTATAGCCCTTAAATTCCCTGCCTTTTTTTTATTATTTGTTATAACTTTTATTGCTTGTGACAGAGATTTTAATGTGATTGAAAGTGATGTTCTTGGAAAAGGAAATACAAATTTCACTACTAATGATACTATTATATCTGTTTTAGCTTACAATAAAAAACTAGATTCACTTCAAATAAATAATTTAGCATCAAATTTGTTTGGTATTTTTAATGACCCTGCATATGGAAAAACTACTGCTAGTATTGTAACACAAATTACTCCCGTATTTTATAATCCTGATTTTGGTATCGATCCCGTAATAGATTCTGTGGTTGTCAACATTCCATACTTTAGTACTGTAATTGGAGTTGACAATGAAGGAAATACAACATATTCATTGGATTCAATTTATGGTAATCAAACATCTGAAATAAAACTAACTATATATCAAAATAATTATTTTTTAAGAGATTTTGATCCAACTTCCGAGTTAAATAGTACTCAAAATTTTTATTCAAATGCAAACTCTACTTCTAATTCTGTATTTACAGGAAATAGTATCGTAAATTTTGACGATCATATAGTAACTACAATTCATGAGGACACCGCATTTCTTCCAAGTGCAGAAGCTATTGAATTATGGACTATTTCTGACGGAGACACAACAAAAACTAGGTCTGCTCCTGCTTATCGTGTTGTTTTAAATGACCCGGAAGACATCTTGTATTGGAAAAACACTATATTAGAAAGAGAAGGAACATCAGACCTTAGTAATTCTAATAATTTTTATAATTATTTTAGAGGTTTATACATTAAAGCAGAATCGGTTAGTAGTGATGGAAACATGATTTTACTAAATCTAAATTCATCAAGTGCCAACATTAGTATTTATTACACAAAAGGAATAGCTGAAGCGAGAACCCAATCTAATTATAATTTTACTTTTAATGGTAAAAAGCTTAATACATTTATTAACGATTACAATTTAATAAACCTGCAAAACGGAGATAAAACATTTGGAGACGAAAAACTTTATTTAAAAGGGACATCGGGATCAATGGGTGTTATTGATTTATTTGAAAATGAACAGGGATTAGAAAATTTTATAAGTCGTTATAGAGTATCTGATGGTAATGGTGGATATGAAAAAGATACCAGTACAGGTTTATACATTTTAAAAAGGCTTATAAATGAAGCACATTTAGAAATTTATGAAGATGAAACTATAAATACAGGGTCATTTGGTAGTGATTTTCATAGATTCGACCGTATTTATGCATATGATATTAAAAATAATTCTCCAACTGTTGATTACCAATTAGACCCAACAGAAAATAACAGCGCTTTTAGCTCAAAAATAATCAGTTTAGGCCAAAGAGATACAATTTCAGGCAAATATAAAATACGCCTCACAGAACATTTAAATAGTATATTACTTCGAGATTCTACAAATACTAAAATAGGTTTAGTTTTATCAAATAATGTAAACTATAATGTAACTAATGAGATTTTAAATAGTAATGATGATGTTACAGAATTTCCTCCAGCGGCAATAATAAGTCCAAGAGGTACAATTATACATGGCAGTAATTCAAATGTTCCAGAGAATAAAAAATTAAAACTCAAAATATTTTTTACAGAGCCAAATCAAAATTAAAAATATTTTAACCGTTAATACTATTGTTTTTTGACCCAAATGACAACAAATAAGTTTAAACTTATTTGTTTTTGAAATATTTACTTTGAAATTGAACACTAAACAAAATCTATATTAATTATGTGTGGAATTGTAGGATATATAGGACCTCGAGAGGCTTATCCAATTATAATTGAAGGTTTAAAAAGACTTGAATATAGAGGTTATGATAGTGCTGGTATTGCGATTTTTGATGGAACTAATCTTAAGGTATGTAAAACTAAGGGAAAAGTTTTAGATTTAGAAAGCAAAGTAAATAGAGAAATAACCAAACAAGGAAATGTTGGTATTGGGCATACTAGATGGGCTACCCATGGTGTGCCTAATGATATAAATTCACATCCACATCTATCAAATTCAGGCGATTTAGTTATCATACATAATGGTATTATTGAAAATTATGAATCCCTAAAACAGGAATTGATATCTAGAGGTTATACTTTTAAGTCTGATACAGATACAGAAGTTTTAATTAATTTAATAGAAGACGTAAAAAAACAAGAAGATGTTAAACTAGGTAAAGCAGTACAAATTGCTCTAAACCAAGTTATTGGAGCTTACGCTATCGCGGTTTTTGATAAGACTAATCCTGGAGAAATTGTTGTAGCTCGTTTAGGAAGCCCTTTAGCAATAGGCATCGGAGTAAATGATGATGAATTTTTTATTGCTAGTGACGCTTCACCTTTTTTAGAATATACAAAAAAAGCTGTTTATTTAGAAGATGAAGAAATGGCTATCATCAGATTCAAAAAAGGTGTTAAAATAAGAAAAATTAAAGACGACTCTTTAGTTGATACATATGTACAAGAGCTTCAACTTAATCTTGAGCAAATAGAAAAAGGCGGTTTTGATCATTTCATGTTAAAAGAAATTTATGAACAACCCAAAGCTATAAGAGACACTTATAGAGGTAGATTATTAAGAGAAGAAGCTATCATCAAAATGTCTGGGGTTGAGGATAACATGAAAAAATTCCTTAATGCTAATCGTATAATCATTATAGCTTGTGGAACTTCATGGCATGCAGGTTTAGTTGCTGAGTACATATTTGAAGATTTAGTAAGAATTCCTGTAGAAGTAGAATATGCTTCAGAATTTAGATATAGAAATCCTATTATAAACGAAGGTGATGTTGTTATTGCCATTTCACAATCCGGTGAAACAGCAGATACACTTGCCGCTATCAAATTGGCAAAATCTAAAGGCGCTTTTGTTTTTGGAGTATGCAACGTTGTAGGTTCATCAATAGCAAGAGAAACTCATGCAGGAGCTTACACACATGCTGGCCCAGAAATAGGTGTTGCATCAACTAAAGCATTTACTACTCAAATTACTGTTTTAACACTTATAGCCTTAAGACTTGCTCGTGCAAAGGGCACCATAAGTAGTTCTGATTTTCGTCAACATTTACTTGAGTTAGAATTAATTCCTAAAAAAGTTGAAAAAGCTTTAAAATCTGATGAACACATAAAAATGATTGCAAATATTTATAAAAATTCTCGCAATTGTTTATATCTAGGAAGAGGGTATAATTTCCCAGTTGCCTTAGAAGGTGCTTTAAAGCTAAAAGAAATTTCATATATTCATGCAGAAGGTTATCCTGCTGCAGAAATGAAGCATGGCCCAATTGCATTAATTGATGAAAATATGCCTATTGTAGTCATAGCAACAAAAAAAGGACATTATGAAAAGGTTGTTAGTAATATTCAAGAAATAAAATCTAGAAAAGGGAAAATAATAGGTATTGTTACTGAAGGCGATACTCAGGTTAAAAATCTAGCAGATCATGTGATAGAAGTACCTGAAACTTTAGAATCATTATCTCCTTTATTAACCACTATACCTCTTCAGCTACTTTCTTATCATATAGCTGTGATGCTTAATAAAAATGTTGATCAACCTCGAAATTTAGCCAAATCTGTAACGGTTGAATAAGAAATTAAAAAACCTTTAGTCTAAACTAAATCGAAATCCATCTATACTTAAAAGTTGTTTAACTAAACTTAAGTGATAAAATTGGAATAAACCATAAATTTCAGCTTTTCAAATTTAAAATCAAATTAAACTCTTTAAACAAGTTATTTTCATATTCTTGTTTTTTAAGCTTATTTTTGTTAAACTTATATTTTTTTTAAGGGTTTTTTGTGAAAAAAGAACTATGCGTGCATAATTTTTTTTATTTTTACTCCTAAGTAAGATATTATATACATATATTGCTGAACTTAATTAAACTAAATTAGATAGATGAAAACAATTCTCCCATTTTTCCTATTGCTTTTTTGTGGATTAACTTTTTCACAAACAACAATTTCTGGTTCTGTTGTTGATGATACCAATCAACCTATTCCAGGAGCAAATATCATTGTTGTTGGTACCTCAACGGGTACAGTAACTGACTTTGATGGTAAATTTACACTTACTTACAATCAGAATCCACCATTTTCTGTTCAAGCAAGTAGTGTAGGTTTTGAAACTGTTACGATTGAAGTAACTGAAAACAATCAAAAAATTAATTTTATTTTAAAAGAAGGAACCTCTCTAGATGAAGTTGTAATTTCTGCGTCTAGAACTCCTGAACGAATCTTTGAATCACCGGTAACTGTTGAGCGTTTTGGCCTTAAAGAAATTAAAAACACAGCTTCAGCTGATTTTTATGATGGTTTAGAGAACTTAAAAGGTGTTGATGTAAATACCAATAGTTTAACTTTTAAGTCCATCAATACAAGAGGTTTTGCAACTTTTGCTAATAATCGATTTATGCAATTGGTTGATGGTATGGATAACTCTACACCTGCACTTAACTTTCCAATCGGAAACTTAGTAGGTATGACTGAAACGGATGTTTTAAGTGTTGAGCTCCTACCCGGTGCCTCTTCTGCTTTATACGGAGCTAATGCCTTTAATGGTATTTTGTTTATGCGAAGTAAAAATCCTTTTGATCATGCAGGTATAAGTGTTTCTCTTAAAGGAGGCGTTACTTCTCAAGAAGCAGCTGGAACAAATGAATATAAAGATTTAAGCTTTCGTGCGGCCTATAAATTTAGTGATAAGTTTGCTGCTAAAATCAATTTTGGTTATTTAAAAGGAACAGATTGGGCTGCTAATAGTGAGGTTGATAAAACAAATATTGGAGGTACTCGTGCAAACATTGATTATGATGGGGTTAACGTTTATGGTGATGAAGTTTCAACAAACCTTAAAGCTGTTAAAGAAAGTCCTACATTTTTAGCTGGACTAGCAGCAGCAGGAGGAAGTCCAGCAGCAGCAAGTTTAGTCCCTGACGTTGTAGTATCCAGAACAGGATATAATGAAAGTGATTTAACTAATTACAATGCCGAAAGTATTAAATCAGATTGGGGGTTATATTATAGACCATGGGAAGATGATTTTGAGGTGTCTTACGTTGGAAAAATAGGTACAGGTTCTACAATATATCAAGGGACAAATCGATATAATATTGCTAACTTTTTTCAAGAACAACATAAATTAGAAATTCGTAATGATAATTTCTTTATAAGAGGATATGTTGTAGCTGATAAAGCTGGAGATTCTTATGACATGGTATTTACAGGAGTAAATATTAACCGAGCTTGGAAAGATGACAACACTTGGTTTGGTGAATATACTGGCGCATATATTTCTGCAACACTTGCAGGAGCAACAGATACACAGGCGCATGCCGCGGGTAGAGCAACGGCAGATACAGGGCGTTTTTTACCAGGCTCTCCCGGATTTCAATCTGCGTTTGATGCTAGTATAAATAATCCTGATTTAACAACAGGCTCTAAATTTCAAGATGCATCTAAATACTACCATTCAGATGCCAATTACAATTTTAGTCATTTAATTGATTTTGCTGATATTCAAGTTGGTGGATCTTACAGAAGATATAGTTTAAATTCTTCAGGTACTATTTACACTGATTTAGATGGTCCAATAGATTACTCAGAATTTGGTGTTTATACTCAAATTCAAAAAAGTTTAGAATTAAACGAATCTTTAGAATTAAAACTTACAGGATCTATGCGTTACGATAAATCAGAGTTCTTCGACGGATTTATATCTCCAAGAATATCTGCTGGTTTAACTGTTAATAAAAATCATAACATCAGAACTTCTGTACAAACTGGTTTTAGAAACCCAACTACTCAGGATTTATTTATTGGATTAGACGCCGGTAGAGCCGTTTTAGTTGGAGCTGCACCAGAAAATTTGGATAGATGGACTAGAACTTATACGCTAGGTGATTCTAGATCAGCGTTTGATTTAAGTCAGGCTTCACAATCATTAGGAATCCCTACAACAATAACTCGAACAGGAGCCGACGCATACAATAATTCTTATACAGCGAGTTCAGCACTAGCTCTAGCTGCTTCTGGAGATCCTTCGGTTTTAGAAATTGCAAATCCAGGCCTTGTAAAGCCAGAACAAGTAACTTCTGCAGAAGTTGGATATAGAGGTAAATTTAATAATCTTATTATTGATTTTAGTGCATATTATAATAGTTACAAAGATTTTATTTCTCAAGAAGTTGTAGTTTCTCCTCTATACGGAACTGTTGGAGATGGTTCGCTATCCATTTTAGCATTAGCAAACGGAGATAGTCAAGCATACAGTACCTATACAAACTCTGAAGCAAATGTAAATTCTTATGGTGCATCCATTGGTGTTTCTACTAAAGTTTTTGGTGACTTTGATTTAAGCGGTAGTTATACCTATGCTAAGTTAGATTTTGACAGAAAACAATATCCAGATTTTACAACGAACTTTAATACCCCTGAACATAAGTTCAAAGCATCTTTTGGAAATACTGAATTATTTAAAAATTTTGGCTTTAATATTGCTTACAGATATAGTGATGATTATTTCTGGGAAGCTACCTTTGGGAATGGTATTGTTCCAGAATTTCATGTGGTAGATGCTCAAATCAATTTACAGGTTCCAAGTTTTAAATCTACTTTTAAAGCAGGAGCTACTAACTTGTTAGGCGATGAATATTTTACAGCATTTGGTACAGGAAATATTGGATCGATGTACTATTTATCATGGACAATTAACAACTTATAATAATTATGAAAAAGAATTTAAATAGTACAAAATATTTATGGCTGTTAGTTATACTTTTAAGTTTTACAGCTTGTAACGAAATTGAAGACGTTTTAGCAGATAATAATATATTTCCTGCCGAAGAATTACCAGAATTAACTTCTGGAACAGCTAACTTTTCTAACTATGTTGCCATTGGCGCTTCGTTTACAGCAGGATATACTGATGGGGCTGTTTTTATAGCTGCACAAGAGAATTCTTTCCCAAATATTTTATCCAAAGAATTTGCTAAAATTGGAGGGGGGAACTTCGCACAGCCATTAATGAATGACAATACTGGAGGCTTGTTAATTGGAACAACTCCAGTAGCTGCGTATAGATTAATTTTTAATGGTTCAGGACCACAACGCTTAAATGATTTCTTAACTGGAGTTGGTGCTCCAACACCACCTATTACAACAGATGCATCTGTTAATTTAGGTAGTAGCTTCAATAATGTTGGAGTCCCTGGTGCAAAAAGTTTTCATGTTACCTTTCCAGGTTATGGTAGTTTTAACCCTTATTTTGGAAGAATGGCTTCATCTGCTTCGGCTACTATGCTTGGAGATGCATTGAGTCAAAATCCAACATTTTTTACACTTTCTGAATTAGGAGGTAATGATGTTTTAGGATTTGCAACTTCAGGAGGTTCAGGTGTTGACCAAACTGGAAATTTCAATCCTGCAACTTATGGTAATAATGATATTACAGACCCAAATGTTTTTGCTAGTGTCTTTAGCGACGTTGTTACTGCTTTAACTAGCACAGGTGCCAAAGGCGTAGTAACTAATGTGCCTTACATAACTGATTTACCTTATTTTACAACCATCCCTAATAACGCTTTAGTTTTAGATGCTACAACAGCAGGGCAATTAACAGGGTTTTTTCAAGCAGTAAGTGGTATCTTTTTACAAGGCGCTCTTTTACAAGGTGTTCCTTTAGCACAAGCACAGGCTTTAGCCGCTCAATATGCAATTACATTTAACGCTGGTCCCAATAGATTTTTAATAGACGTTCCGGTAACACAATCTAATCCATTAGGATTTAGACAAATGACTGAAAATGAATTGCTTCTCCTTCCAATAGACAGAGCAGCATTAGCACAAGGTTATGGTACGGTTTCTCTTTCTAATGAAGTTTTACAAGTATTGGGAATTCTTCAAGCTGGAGGCACGCCAACACCTCAACAGGCAGGATTGGTTTTAGCAGCTGTTAATGGTATTGATGATAAAGATGCTTTGGATACTGATGAGCTAGCAAGTATAAAAAATGCTACCGATGCTTATAATCAAACAATAGCTGCCATTGCTAACTCAAACGAGAATATAGCTTTAGTGGATTTAAACGTTATTTTAACTGAATTAGCTTCAACAGGAATTAGTTTTGATAACTATACGTTTAATGCCAATTTAGTTACAGGTGGTGCCGTTAGTTTAGATGGTATACATTTAACTGCTAGAGGTTATGCTTTTATGGCTAACAAATTTTTAGAAGCTATTGATAATCAATTTGGTTCTAACTTTGTTGCCTCAGGGAATGTTGCTAATGTGGGAGATTACCCAACAAATTATTCGCCATCTTTACAATAGTAACTACTGTAAAGATAAATAAAAAAGCACCTTGAATATCAAGGTGCTTTTTTATTGGAAAAAACCTAAAAAAACAACTTTATTTTTAAATTAAAAAAATTATCTTTGCACGCGAAAACATAAACTGTTCTCATTCAATTAAAACGCATAATATTAAACATATAAGTAATGTCTAAAGTTACAGGTAAAGTTGCACAAATAGTAGGACCGGTTATCGATGTTGAATTCGCTGCTGGTTCAGAACTTCCAAAAATTTATGATTCATTAGAAATTAAAAGACCTGATGGTTCTTTGTTGGTACTAGAAGTACAATCACACATTGGTGAAGATACTGTACGTACTATTGCAATGGACTCTTCTGATGGTTTAAGTAGAGGAACCGAAGTTTCTGCAACAGGAGCTCCAATACAAATGCCAATTGGTGATGCTGTTTACGGACGTTTATTTAATGTAATTGGAGATGCCATTGATGGTCTTGGAAATTTACCAAAAGCTGGAGACGCTGGGTTACCAATTCACCGTCAAGCTCCTAAATTTGAAGACTTATCAACTTCTACTGAAGTTTTATTTACAGGTATTAAAGTAATCGATTTAATTGAGCCTTATGCAAAAGGTGGTAAAATTGGTTTATTTGGTGGTGCTGGTGTAGGTAAAACAGTACTAATACAAGAGTTAATTAACAATATAGCTAAAGGTCACGGTGGTTTATCAGTATTTGCTGGCGTAGGAGAAAGAACTCGTGAAGGAAATGACCTTTTAAGAGAGATGTTAGAATCAGGAATTATTCGTTATGGTGAAGATTTCATGCATTCTATGGAAGATGGTGGATGGGATTTATCTAAAGTTGATAAAGCAAAGATGAAAGAATCTAAAGCCACTTTCGTGTTCGGACAAATGAATGAACCACCAGGAGCACGTGCGCGTGTTGCTTTATCTGGTTTAACAATTGCTGAATATTTCCGTGATGGTGCTGGAGAAGGACAAGGAAAAGATGTACTTTTCTTCGTAGATAACATTTTCCGTTTTACACAAGCTGGATCAGAAGTATCTGCATTATTGGGTCGTATGCCTTCTGCGGTTGGTTACCAACCAACATTAGCAACAGAGATGGGTGCTATGCAAGAGCGTATTACTTCAACTAAAAGAGGTTCTATTACATCTGTACAAGCGGTTTACGTACCTGCGGATGATTTAACAGATCCTGCTCCTGCTACAACATTTGCGCATTTAGATGCTACAACTGTATTATCTCGTAAAATTGCGGAGTTAGGTATTTATCCTGCGGTAGATCCATTAGATTCTACTTCAAGAATTTTAACTGCTGATATTTTAGGAAAAGAACATTATGATTGTGCACAACGCGTAAAAGAGTTATTGCAACGTTACAAACAATTACAAGATATTATTGCCATTCTTGGTATGGAAGAATTATCTGAAGAAGATAAACTAGCTGTATCTAGAGCAAGACGTGTACAGCGTTTCTTATCACAACCATTCCACGTAGCAGAACAATTTACTGGTATCCCTGGAGTATTAGTTGATATTAAAGAAACTATAAAAGGTTTTAACATGATTATGGATGGTGAGTTAGATCACTTACCAGAGTCTGCATTCAACCTTAAAGGTACTATTGAAGAAGCTATTGAGGCAGGAGAAAAAATGCTTGCTGAAGCATAAAACTTAGTCCACAGTAATCAGTCTGCATTATGCAGTGACTGAAGACTGAAGACTGCAAACTAAAGACTTAAAAAATGTATTTAGAAATTGTATCACCAGAAGCAACTTTATTTAACGGAGAAGTAACTAGCGTTGCTGTACCTGGCGTTAATGGGGAGTTTGAAATGTTAAATAATCACGCACCAATCGTATCTATTTTAAAAGAAGGGTTTGTTAAAATTTCAGGAAGTATAGAGTTAGAAGATGCTGTTAAAAATAAATTTACTAAAAACGATAAAGGTGTTACTTTATTAAAAATAAATTCTGGTACTTTAGAATTGAAAAATAATAAATTGATAGTTTTAGCAGACTAATAATAAATAAAATTTAAATAAAAAAAAGCGAAGTTGAATCTTCGCTTTTTTTTTATGAATTATTTTTAATAAACTTTTTTAATGACATTAGTAACGATACCCCATATAATAAAATCGTTTTCTTGTGTGATTTTTATACTCGGGTAATCGGGATTTTCAGGTTGCAGCCAAAGCCCTTCTTTATCTATTTTTAACCGCTTAACGGTAAACTCACCATCTAAAAAACATACCGCAATTTTATTATTAGCAGGCTCTAAACTTTTATCTATTACTAGTAAATCATTATCGTTAAGCCCTGCTCCTACCATAGATTGCCCACTAACACGTGCAAAAAAAGTAGCTTCTTTATTTTTAACAAGCTCGTTGTCTAGAGACAAACGTTCTTCTGTAAAATCTTCTGCAGGTGAAGGAAAACCAGCGGAAATTCCGGTATTAAAAAAATTAGCTCCTGAGTTTTTTGTGATTTTTGGAGTAAAAAAGATTAGATTTTCAGATTTGTGAAGTATCATTTTTTTATCGTGGTTTTATTTTTTTTACGTTAGGGATTGAAGCGGCATCCTTTTTTGAGGTACGAAAAAAAGATATAGCGTAAAGCCCGACCCTTTTGGGTAACGCCTAAATTAACATTTTACTTTTATTATATTATTAATATTGGTTGTATATCTTGGAGATAATCGCTCCTGACGCATTTTCCAAGTACGTTTTAAATCTTGATTCCCTAATCTTATTTTATGATTTTTGTATTTTTTATTTAAGCCATCAATAGCAAACATGAGCGATTTATGTTTTGGGTTTTCATGCTCAAAAATATCCAACTGATAATTATCATTAGGAACTAATCCGGCAACTATAACACCCGCGCGCTTATATTTTATACCACTTTTAAAAATAGTTTTAACTGCTTTTACAGCTTCATTACTTATAATTAATGATGAATCTGTTGGATAAGGTAAACTTACTTGTACGCTCGCTCTATGCTGCTCTAAATCTTTTTTATGTCTATCACTTCTCAACATAACAATGATGACGTGACAACTAGAACCTTGTTTACGTAGCTTCTCTGAACAATGGGTTGCAAACGTAGAGATACGTTCTTTAATATTATCAATATCTGAATAGGTATATTCGAAACTTCGAGTGGTAGCGATAACTTTTTTGTTTTTGGGTTCATCTAATCGTATTTTAGAATCACCTTCTAAATCCTTTTTAAGTTTCCATTCGGTTATTGAAAAATTTTTACGAACCCAATCGTCTGGTAGCTGTATAAAATCTAATGCTGTTTTGCAGCCTTTAACATGAAGCCTTTTTGCTAAACGACCGCCAATACCCCAAACATCTTCAATTTTAGTCCATTTTAAAGCTTTAATTCTTTTTTCATCAGAATCTATTACATAAACACCGTTGGTCTCTTTAGGAAATTTTCTAGCAATTTTATTGGCTACTTTACTTAAAGCTTTTGTTGGCGCTATACCCACGCACGTAGGAATACCTGTCCATTTTAAAACGCGTTTTCGTATTTGAATGCCGTAATCATTAAAATTATAATTATCAAATCCTTTAAACTCCAAAAAAGCTTCATCAATACTATAAACCTCAAGATTGGGTGTAAAATGTTCTAAAATTTTCATTACCCTACTACTCATATCTCCGTACAAAGGATAATTAGACGAAAACACTTGGATGTTATTTGCTTTACAAAAAGCTTCCCATTTAAAAATAGGAGCTCCCATAGGCAAACCAAGAACTTTAGCTTCATCACTTCGTGAGATAACACAGCCATCATTATTGCTTAAAATAGCGATGGGTTTATGACGTAAGTTAGGGTTAAAAACACGTTCACAAGACGCATAAAAATTATTACAATCTACTAGGGCATACATGCTAGTAAAGATATAAAGTACGCCTTTAAAAATTTAGCATTGTTAATAAAATTCTATGTTAAAAAATAAATTTAAAATTTAAAAAAGCTTTCCGTTTTCTATAATGGAATTACCAACACGCTTATAAGTTACACGTTTTCCGTTAGCACAAAAATCGTATATGCCTTTAGATTTTTGCTCGGATACGGATAGTAACAACACATCATCAACACTGCATTTATAATCTTTAGCTACCTTTAATTTAACATGACTCATGGTGGCACGACCTTTTTTAAGTTGATTTTGTATTTTGTTATCTAACTCGGGTTCTTTAAAATCCGCAGGAAGCTCACAACTTTTGTTTTTACTAGATTTTGCAACCTCTTTTACTATGTTATTCCCTTTTGGTGTTTCGGCATCTATATACTCCCAAGTAAAATCGGCTTTTAGCAAAACGCGTCGGCCATCATCTGTTTTTACAATGTGGTTGTTTTGTGAGAAAGCAAAACTTGAAACAATAAATAAAATAATAAAGTAAGCGTTTTTCATGAAGAATTTGTTTTATAGTATTCCAAAAATACAAAAACTAATCTTCAACATACTCTAAAATATCAGCTGGCTGGCAATCTAATGCTTTGCAAATAGCTTCTAAAGTAGAAAACCGTACTGCCTTAGCTTTACCTGATTTTAAAATAGATAAGTTTGCAGGGGTTATATCAATAATTTCAGCCAATTCGTTGCTCTTCATGTTACGTTTGGCTAACATTACATCTAAGTTTACTATTATTGGCATGATTTATATGGTTAATTCGTTTTCTTCTTCAGCCTCTTTTCCTCGCTTAAATATTTCAGCCAATAAATAAAACCCTAACCCACAAGGGATAAGTATAGAAATTTCTGTTTTCAATAAATTAAAAACATTAAAAGTAGAGGTTCCAACGGTAGCTAATAAAAAGCGTAATACTGATACGTTAATGGTATAACAAATAAAAATATCTCCTATTTTTTTAAAATATTTGATATTATTTTCACTGAAAAAATTCCCGTTTTCTACTTCTTTCAGAATACACAAAAAATAAGTAAAACCATAAATAAGGTAGCCTCTCCAAAAAAAGAGTCCAGCACTTATAGCATAATAACTCCATTGAATAACGTTTTGCGACGTGAACCAACTATCACTCTTATTGGCTATTTTGGCCCAATTTTGAAACGCTTTAAATTGATTAAAATCAAACTCGCGCATATCATTAAGCAAAATAGATACGGATGCTAATAAAACCACATACGTAATAATAGAGAGTATTTGAGTATTATCCTTCATAATTATACAGTTAAATCGTTTTCCTCCTTTGCGTGTTTCGCTACTTTAAATGCTTCACCAATTACCAAAAAAAATAAACCTAAACATACTAGCATTAAATAAGGACTTATACCGAGATTGAATTTTAATTCATTTTTAATAACTAATCTTGCTATGAAAAACAAAACAGATCCACCAATTCCTATTACGGAAAGCAAATAACCAATTTTATGGAAATTGGTTATCACATCTACGTGAAATGGTTTTGCTTGCTGAAAATATCTTAAAATTTTTCTAAACAAATACAAACAATAAATCCCAACAAAACAAATAACTATTAATAACAATCCAAATATTTGTATGGTAACGGGAGCTTTATTTTTATCCGTATCAAAAACCATATCTAATGATTCGGGATTTATGAACATAAAAAAACTAAAAAAAAGTAATAATGCTATCAAAGGAATGCAGGTGAAAATCCAAATAAAATCAAGTAAACTTTTTAGGATAATTAACTTTCTCATTTTAAAATTATTGTTTAACGATAACAAATGTATAAAAAATTATTGATAAACAATAATTAATAACAAAATTCATATTTAAAAAATTATAAAAGTTCTTGTTACCTTTGTATTTATGAGTGATACTTTTAAAACCATTGCTAGATTTCAATATTCTACCGAAGCTCAAATTATAAAAGGCCGACTGGAAGCAGAAGGTATTGAAGTTTTTCTTTCGGATAACTTAACTATTGATACAGACCCACTCGTTAGTCATGCTATTGGAGGCGTGAAAATAAAAGTGCTATCCAAGGACGCCTTAAAAGCACAACATATTTTAGAGTCGATACAAAAATTCTCATTGGATGATAATGGCAACGCCATACATTGCCCAAACTGTAAGGGTGATGAGATTCATTTATTTTCTACAATTAAAGATTTTAAATCGTTTTTTGCATTTCTATTAGGGTTTATATCTGGCACACTACCTTTTTATTCTAAAGACAAGTATAAATGTAATAGTTGCGATACCGAATTTAATTTAACCACCAACTAAAAGCAATAAAGCGGTTTTAAACTCAAGTTTTGTTTAACTTTTTATACCTTTGTTCGCTTAAAAATACACCAAAATGCCAAAATTAAAACTAGTTTTAATCATAATATACCTTGTAAATGCTTTTGTTTTTTCTCAAGAGCAACAACCAAAACAAGCTTTAGATACCATTGTAATAGCTTCAACAAGAATCGATTTACCTTTTAAAGAAAACTCTAGAACCATTGATATCATTACTTCAGAAGATATTAAAAATAGTGCTACCAATAATTTAGCAGATTTATTACAACAAGTCGCTGGCGTAGATATAAGACGCCGTGGTACTGCCGGTAGTCAAGCAGATTTATATATTAGAGGTGGTAGTTTTGATCAAACACTTTTACTTATAGATGGTATAAAAATGGACGATGCACAAACTGGGCATCATACCATGAATGCCTCTTTACCTATAGAAGTTATTGAGCGTATTGAAATTATTAAAGGTCCTGCTGCTCGTGTTTTTGGACAAAATGCCTTTACAGGTGCTATTAATATTGTAACTAAAAAAGAGTTAAAAAACTCGGTTTCTGCAAATGTAGAAACTGGCTCTTTTGGGCAGTTAAATGGTTCTTTAACAGTTGGTACCGATTTAGAAAACTCATCTCATATTATCCATATTGGAAAATTAACATCTGCTGGTTACAGAAATAATACAGATTATGAGAATTCTAACTACTTCATTAAAAGTGTTTTTAATAAAAATGTGCAGCCTATTGAGATGATTGCTACTTTTTTAGATAGAAATTTTGGAGCAGAAAACTTTTATACCACCAACCCCACTTTTAATGAATATGAAGAAACGCAAAATAGTTTAATTGCCTTTACTTCAGAATTTAAAAATGAAAGATTAAAAATAAGACCTCGCGTATATTGGAAACGAAATCAGGATATGTTTTTATTACGCCGCAACGATCCTGGTTTTTATAGAAACTTACATATTACAGATAAAATGGGTGCCGAAGTTAATGCTTCTTACTCATCTGCCATTGGGGTAACTGGTTTTGGAGTAGATGTTTCTAAAATTTATATCCGTAGCAATAATTTAGGTAATAGAAACCGTTTTATGACCAATATGTTTTTAGAACACCGTTTTAAATTATTAAACGATAAACTTGATGTAACTCCTGGTGTTGCTGTTACTTATTTTTCTGATTTTAAATTTCATGTATTTCCAGGTATAGATGTTGGTTACAAATTAACTAACAATTTTAAACTTTATGGTAACGCAGGTTATACTTACAGAATACCAACCTATACAGATTTATTTTACAGAGATCCTGCTACAGAAGGTAACCCAGATTTAAAACCTGAAGAAGCACTTTCTGGTGAGTTAGGCGCAAAATATAACACACCAAAATTTACTGGGTCGTTTGCATTTTTTTACAGAGATGCTAGTAAATTAATTGATTATGTAAAGGATATTGAAACCGATCCTTTTATGGCTACAAACCTAAGAGATTTATATACTAAAGGGTTTGAAGTGAATACGAGTTATAATTTTAAAATGAATAATTTAAATCAAAACCTATCCGTTGGATATGTGTTTATTGAAGATGAAGTAGCCGATTTAAACCTAAACTTTTCTAGATATAGCATCAACTCATTAAAGCATCATTTTACCTCGCGTTTAAGCACACAACTCATAAAACATTTAAATTTTAATGTGATATACAAACATGCTGAACGTACAGAAGGTTTAAGCTATAATGTTTGGGATGCTTCCATTGTTTTAACTTCAAAACAATTTGAGTTTACAGCCATAGCAAGTAATATTTTTGATGCCGATTATATAGAGAGTGGAATCATACCTATGCCGCCAAGCAATGTGTTGTTTGGTGTGCGTTATAAGTTTAATTAATAAACTTTGCTTTTGTGTTAGGGATAGCAGCGTAAAGCCATAGCGAGGAACGAGCGCGGACTTGGAGCGAATAGCCCGACCCTATAGGAAACGCCCAAAATACTATTTTAAATATGGTAACGTTTCCTTAACTTTATATTTCTAAATCTGAAACTTTGTCGTTAAACTTACAAGACATTCCGCGAGTAAAAACTATTACTAAGGAGGACTTTTTAAAACACTATTTTAAACCCCAAAAACCAGTGGTTATAGAACGTTTTATTGAGGATTGGCCAGCTTATAAAAAGTGGAATTTAGACTACATGAAATCTGTTGGTGGCAATATTACAATCCCACTTTATGATAATAGACCCGTTGATTATAAGGATGGTTTTAACCAAGCGCATGCAAAAATGAAATTGGCAGATTATATAGATTTGCTAAAACGCGAGCCTACCAAATACCGCATTTTTTTATGGAATGCCATTAAAGAAATTCCGCAGTTACAAAAAGATTTTACGTTTCCAGATTTTGGGTTACGCCTAATGAAAGGCATTCCTATGCTCTTTTTTGGCGGACGCGATTCGTACACCTTTATGCATTACGATATTGATTTGGCTAACATTTTCCATTTTCATTTTGAAGGCGAAAAGCAAATTATTTTATTCGACCAAAATCAAAATAAGTACTTATACAAAGTACCGCACGCTTTAATTACCCGTGAAGATATTGATTTTAATAACCCCGATTTTGAAAAATGGCCAGCTTTAAAAAAAGCAACTGGCTGGACTTGTAAGCTTAACCATGGCGAAGTATTGTATATGCCCGAAGGTTATTGGCATTACATGCGTTATATAACTCCGGGTTTTTCTATGAGTTTACGTGCTATTGCTAGAAACCCTAAAAACTTAAGTAAAGCTGTTTACAATGTATTTATTATGCGCAATATAGATAATGTAATGCGCCGTTTAAAAGGCCAAAAATGGATAGATTGGAAGAATAAACAAGCCATAATTAAAACACACCAAAATGGCATTAGGGGATAAGCTCTTTGGCTTTATCATACACTAAATGCGTTTCCCAGCCTTTATACAACAGATAGTCGACTAATTTCTTCCGTTTCTTAAAAACATTGGGTTCTCGAATAGAATTTGCTTTTTTTTCAGCTAATATGTTAAAAACCTCGATATAATCCTCATTTGCTATTTCTGTAAGTGCTTGATTTATATTAACTTTGCTAATGTCTTTTTTCTTAAGTTCGTAAGAAATTCGGCGGAGTCCCCAACTCTTAATTCTAAACTTACCTCGAACAAATGTTTTGGCAAAACGTTCTTCATTAAGAAAGTTATGTTTAAGCAAGTGTACTATAATTATATCGATAGCTTCGGGTATCATGTGCATAGACTCTAGTTTTTGCTTTACTTCTTGATGGCACCGTTCTTGATACGCGCAATAATGTTCCAATTTTTTTGTGGCCTCTTGTACCGTATATGTTTTTTTTGACTCCATAGGATGCATCAAAAATAACAATTGAAATAGTAATTAAAAATATTAAAACTCATAAAACCCAAATCTTAGATATTACAATCTTACTAAAATGAAAAAAATCACTCTCACATATGAAAAAAATCACTCTCACAAAATCTATTACTTTTTTTATTGCGTTTATTAGCGGCCTGAATTTAGGATTTGGGCAAATGTCTGATTTAATTATTTCTGAATATGGAGAAGGCACAAGTAATAATAAATACATTGAGATCTTCAATGGTACCGGATCTGATATTAATTTAGCAAATTATCGAATATGGAGGGTTTCTAATGGTGGAATATGGCCAGAAGCCATAATCAGCTTAACTGGAACATTATCTAATGGTAATACTTATATTATTGCCAACAATTCTGCTAATCCTATAATTTTAGCAGCTGCAAATTTAGTGTCAGGAGTAGTTTCTTGGAATGGAAATGATGCAGTTGGTTTAGCTAAAGATGATGGTACTGGAACATTTATTTTAATTGATTCTGTGGGAACTGATGGAACTGACCCTGGGATTGGATGGGATGTAGCCGGAACTACAAATGCAACAAGAGATTATACTTTAGTTAGAAAAAACAATATCTGTAGTCCTAATACAAATTGGATAGATTCTTCAGGAACTACAATGGATAATAGTGAATGGATAGTTTTAGCTAGTGACGACTGGTCTGATTTGGGAACACACGCTACATTTTGTTGTATTTTTATTTCAACATGGTCTTCGGGCGCTTGGGATAATGGAACGCCATCGTCATCAACCATTGCAATAATTGATGACGATTTTATAGCAACTTCTTTAAATAGTTTTACTGCTTGTAGCTTAATAGTCAACTCAGGTAATGAATTAATTGTTGCTAATGGTGGATATATAGAAATTATAAACGATGTTACTGTAAATGGTAATTTAATTGTTCAAACTCAAGGAAATTTTAAGCAAACTGATGACTTAAGTACATTTACTTTAAATGGTACTTCTAGTGTAATTAAACAAACTGCAACTAAAAATGCTTGGTATTATTATACCTATTGGAGTTCGCCTGTTGTAGATGAAACTGTTGCTGGAGCTTTCCCAGATGCGCCAGGGGATAGACGCTTTAGGTTTAACGCTACTAACTATTTAGATACCGATGGTAATGATATTGATGATGATGGTAATGATTGGACGATTGCTCCAGGTGGAGAAGTTATGACTCCAGGTGTTGGATATGCGGCTACCGAAAGTAGGTTTCATATGCCTGGAGGTACAGGAACAGCGTCTTTTGAAGGACAATTTAATACTGGAAATATTACAACTGATATTTCCTATAATGCAGCAAACGTTGGAGAAAGCTGGAATTTTATAGGCAACCCATATCCTGGCGCTATAGATTTTGAAGCATTTCATACTGAAAACTCAGCCGTTATAGGCGGTGTTGCTTATTTTTGGTCGCAAGCATCTCCTCCAGATACAGGTAATGCTGGAAACCAACAACAAAATTTTAGTCAAAACGATTATGCTATGTATGCAGTTGGTGCAGGTTCAGGGGTTGCAGGCGGGGGTCTAGATATTCCAAACCAATATATACCATCAGCTCAAGGCTTTTTTATTGAAGGTTTAGATAACCAACCTGTAACCTTTACAAATGCTATGCGAATGGCAGATGCTACCAGTAATTCTTTGTTCTTTAAAAACGTGAATACTAAAAGTAAATCTACCACAAATTCGAATAAACTATGGGTTAATTTAACATCAGATAATGGCGTATTTAATCAAATATTAGTGGCTTATGTTGATGGTGCTACCAATAATGATGATGGCTCTTCTTATGATGCCAAAAGAATTTTAGCTACTAATTTTCCTGCTACATTATTTACAAATTCAGAAAATTCAGAAAAAAAACTTGCTATTCAATCAAGAGCAACCAGTAGCTTAAATACTGATGACGTTGTTAAACTTGGTTTTATTACCAATATTGATGTTGCTACTTTATACACCTTATCGTTAGCGAAATTTGAAGGAGATTTTTTAACAAACAACCCCATTTATTTAAAAGATAACTTATTAAATAGAGTACATAATTTAACAGATACCAATTATACGTTTACTTCTGAAGTTGGTGAGTTTAACAACCGGTTTGAAATTGTATTTAATGCAACGTTATTATCAAACACCAATTTTGCCTTAAACTCAAAAGCATTAAAAATTATGGAACTAGACAATGATCGAGTTCAATTTAGTACTTCTGAAAACTTAAACATTACAAACGTTGCTATATTTGATTTGTTAGGCAGACAGCTTTATAACTTTAAAGCCAACAATCAAAAGGAAAGTTTTAAGCTTTCTAATTTAAGTAGTACAGTTTATGTTGCAAAGGTAGAATTATCAAATGGCGCAGTAATAACTAAAAAAGCCATAAAAAAGTAAGTTTATTTGCTTCAAAAAACCGCTATTGTTTTACCAATAGCGGTTTTTTTATATCTAAATGTTTTTTTGGACAGCATAAGGATAAAAATACCAGAAAAATTATGGTTTAAATACCAAAAATTCAGTTGTAAAACACACATAAAAAACAACCAAAACCATTCGTCTATACTTATAAACAAATTCATCTACAGTAAATTGTTTTTAAACTAAAAACAAGATTGTATTCTTTTAGTCGCCTGTATCTTTGCTAAGTATCTAGTAATCAATTTGTTGAAATGCAAAAAACAACGATTAATAGATATAAAGTATAAAAACATCGATTAAAATCCCTCTCTAAAAAACGATCCCTCTAAGTTTTTAGATTAAAGCCCAATTTAAACTATTAACAACATGAATTTGAAAATTACATTAAATAAGAAAATCTTATTTGCACTCCTACTTTTAATTGGTGTAACAACTTTAACTCAAGCGCAAACTACAACCCAAATAACCTCAGACAATTTTGAAGAAGGTTTTGGTGATTGGAATGATGGAGGAGGAAATTCAGAAATAAGAGATAGTGGTTGGTCTTCATGCCTTAATGGCTCAAGTGGAAATAAATCTGTTCGTTTAAGAAATGGTAATTCTAGTTCAAAATTAACCTCTGATCCATATAATTTTTCTAATTACAGCTATGTTACCATAACATATAATTACGCGACAAATGATAAAATGGAAAATGATGAAGGATGGTTTATTGAATATAGCGATGATAATGGTAGTAATTGGGAAACTATTAAACAATACCGAAGCGGTGATAATTTTACAAAAAATATTTGTGTTTCTGACGAAGAAGTAACAATAACGCCATCTTCTACGATTAATTTTAACTCAAGCCAAATCTTAGTAAGATTCAGAAACAATTCTAATCGAGATGATGAACAATTATGGTTAGACAACATTGTAGTTAAAGGAATTGTAGATAATAGACAAGATTTATTCTTTGAAGATTTTGAGGATGAAAATCAAGGAGATACTTCTGGAACAGACCTGTATGGTACAGACTGGAATACAAACACACCAGGAGATATTCCAGCAAGATTTGAGGTTCGTAATGGAAACCATTTTGAAGTTGAAGATACGAAAAGAGATATAGCCTATTGGAAAACAGATATAATAAATATTTCTAACTATACCGATCTGGAATTAAGTGCTGATATTATTTTTTCTGGAGGTTTGGAAACATCAGGTAGCGATCTAGATTATATTAAATTTCAATATATTTTAAATGATAATGGAATTCTTGTTGATGTACCTGATGCTCAATTTTTCGGAGAACTAGCAGATGGTAACTACAGTAAACCTCTAACATCAATTACTGGCAATACCATAGAAATTTATATCTCATTTCTAAGTACCGCTAGTAATGAAACACATGAAATAGACAATGTTAGACTAAAAGGAAATTTTACTGCTATAGCTCCAATAGCTAATTTTTCAGCAGATAACACTACAACTTTTACGGGAGATGTGGTATCTTTTACTGATGAGTCAGAAAATAATCCAGCTTCTTGGGCATGGTCTTTTTCAAACCCAGCAAATATAACTTATGTTAACGGCACCTCATCAACTTCACAAAACCCACAAGTTACGTTTAATACTGCAGGTACTTATACAGTTACTTTAGTTGCCACTAATAGCATTGATTCTGATACGATAACTAAAATAGATTACATTACAGTTGTTACTGCCATTGATAATCCTGCAAGTTTTACAGTAAACCAATCAACTAATAATCCTTATACCTTTTTAGATTTAGCTGCCACTGCAAATGCTGATAGAGATAATATATTAGTAGCTTACAACACCACAAATAATTTTGGGATGCCAACAAGAGATGCTAATAATAACATTATATTAAATGGCGGTGGTACAATTATTTTTGAAGGAAATGCAAATGCTGTTAATAGCAATACTTTACCACAATTAAATCAAAACACAATTTACTATTTTAAAGCCTGGTCTGTATCTGCAGACAGCTTTTCTGTAGGTATAGAAGCAAATGGAACAACTGCTGCTGTTGAGCCACCTGCAAGTTTCGTAGTTACTGCAAGCACCATAAATAACAGCATAACATTTAATGCAGAAGCTAATAGCTTAAACGATAATTTAATGTTAGTTTACAATACTAATAATAATTTTGATACACCAGAAGATGGAATCTTTTATCAAAAAGATGATACTATTGGTAATGCAACAGTGTTATTAACCGCAGTAAATGTTGAGACTATTAATAACTACATACACGACCTTCTTCAATTAGATACTCGTTACTATTACAGAATTTATTCAATAGCTATAGGTATATGGTATTATTCTCAAGATGACAGAGAAGATGACGACATAACTATAGAAGGTTTTATTTGGCAAAATAATATAGATGGAGACAATCCAAATAGATTTAATCCATTTACCAATGGCGATCAGGTTATAGATAACATAACGGTATCAGGAATATCTAGAGGTGATGGTGTTGATGGTAATGATGATGATGATGATTACGAGGCTATAGGTTGGAGTGAGGCAGGAACCTTAGATATATCAAGAAATCAATATTTTGAGTTTACATTAACCCCAGATAGTGGTTACGAGATTAATTTTAAAGAATTCTTCTTTAATGCAGGTGATAGAAATGGAGATCTTGATTTTGTATTTAGATCTAGTATTGATAACTATGCATCTAACATTGGAGATGTATTAAATTCAGATGATGGTGGTACAAATATTGATTTAACTGGTGATGAATTTCAAAATATTTCTGAAGCTATTACTTTTAGAATTTATGGATGGAATGCTACACGAAGCGATACTGAATTTAGAATTCGAGATTTCGGTTTTAAAGGGACCCTATCAGAATATGCAACTTGGAACGGAACTAGCTGGGATAAAATACCTAATTTAGGTATGAAAGCGATACTTAATAGTGATTATAACACCAAAGTTGGTGGAGAACAAACAAGCTTTAGAAGTAAATCTTTAAAAGTTAATTCAGGCTATACCTTAACAGTAGATGATAATACTTTTGTTGAAGTAAACTATGATACTTTTGGAGAGGGTAATATTGTTGTTGAAACTAAAGGTGCTTTTGTACAAAGAAATGATGGTGAATTTAATTTAAACGGAACTTCTAAAGTAAACAAAAAGACTCCATTTAAAAACCAATGGTATTATTATACCTACTGGAGTTCACCTGTTGCTAACTTAGATATTAATATCCCTTTAGGAGATATTTGGAGTAAATTTTATCTTGATGCAGCGTCTTTAAGTTGGGTTAGAGCATCATCTGGAATCATGACTCCTGGAAAAGGTTATATTGCTAATAGTGCCGTAGGTCTAATAAATGGTGTGCATTCTGTAACTTTTGAAGGTGAATTTAATACTGGTGATATTTCAATTCCTGTTAATTATGATGTTGCGAGAGGGGATGAAAACTGGAATTTAATAGGAAACCCATATCCATCTGCTATTGATTTAAATCAATTCTTCGGAGCTAATAGTGATGTTATTCATGGTGTTGCTTACTTTTGGTCTCAAGAAACAGCGCCTGTTAATGGTCAATTTTCTTCAGCAGATTACATTCCATTTAATGCTACAGGAACTGTAAATTCAAGTACAGATTCAGAAAGATTCATTAACGGATTTGCGCCTACAGGACAAAGTTTTATTGTAATAAGTAAAGCATCTGGTAATGCTACATTTAATAATGACATAAGAATGGCAGACGTAACCAGTAATGCTCAATTCCATAAAACATCTAAAAATGTTCCACCAAAAGGTTTAACAAACACAGATGAAAAATTATGGGTTAATTTAACTGCTAATAATGGCACATTTAGCCAGGTTTTAGTTGGTTACGTTGATGGGGCAACAAATGAAGACGATGGTTTAACTTATGATGCTAAGAAACTATATGAAACTGGTGATTTTATTTATTCTACTATAGAAAATGTTTCTAAAAAATTTGTAATACAAGGTAAAGAAGCTGGTAGTTTAAATAGCAATGAGATTATTTCTTTAGGTTTTAAAAAATCTTCAGCTCAACAAGTATCATACACAATTTCTATTGACAAATTTGAAGGAGAGTTTTTATCAGGAAATACTGTTTATTTAAAAGATAATTTACTTAATATAACTCATAATTTATCTGAAGCTGAATACTCATTTACATCTGAAGCTGGAGAATTCAATGACCGTTTTGAGATTGTATTTAATAATGGTACTGTTTTATCAATTAATGATGTTGCTTTAAACTCAAATTCATTAAAAATCATTCAATTAGAAAATGATGATGTTCAATTTATAACTACTGAAAATTCTAATATAAAAACTATAACTATCTACGATTTATTTGGAAGACAGTTATATGATTTAAAAGGTAATAACCAAAGAGAAACATATAAACTAACAAATTTAAGTACTGCGGTATATGTTGTTAAAGTAGGACTATCAAATGGCGCAGTAATTACTAAAAAACAACTAATTAATTAAATAGCAAACACTAACCAATTTTATTACAAAACCTCTATTAATATATTATTAATGGAGGTTTTTCACTTTTACAAACTATATTTTAAAGATAAAATAAAGTTTCTTCCAGCTGCTGAAATACCAGAGGAATAAGTTCTATATCGTTGGTCTGAAATGTTTTCTATACTTGCCGTTATTGTGGTAGAATCGTTTATTTGATACTGTGTTCTTAAATTTATGGTGAACCAAGATGGGCTGTAAGGATTTCCATTAGCATCTAATGCATAGATATAATCTTTTTCAATCTCAGAAGGTGCTAATTGGTAAAATGATAATTCCCCATTGTAATTAGCAAAAAAATCTAACTTAAAATCGCGAAAATTCCAAATAAGATGAGAATTCCCAAAATTTGGAGCAGCATGTCTTACAGGCACTTCAACATCACCTTCTACTTCACTACCACCAATAATATTGTATTGAGATGTAAGCATCATGTTTTTAGAGATATTAACTTTAGCCCCCACTTCTAAACCATAAATCCAAGCTTTTGATGCATTTTGTATGGCTTGTACAGTACTTAATTCACCATCATAAATAATCGATGTTTCACCATTTAAATTATAATATCGTCTTACCAAAGCATTATCTAAATACGTATAATAGGTGTTTATATCCAATATAAATTTCTCATCAAAATTTAATTTCAAACCTAATTCACCACCATAAGCATATTCGGGCCTTAAAGTTTCATTAGGTACCACAACAGCGCCAGGTTCAGAATCAAAAACTTTACCTATATCATCAATATTTGGTGCCCTAAAAGCAGACGAAAGATTAAATTTCCATTGTATAGCTTTATTTGGTATCCAACTCATACCAGCAGTACCATTAAATGCTCCAGCATTATTTTTGGAAGCGTTAAAAGGCAAGTTTAAAAAGACATTATTTTCTGTAAAATCTGCTTTAGAAATCACATGATTAAAACGTAAACCTGATTGAAATATAAATTTAATATTGGGTTTATATTTTATACTTGTATAGGCTGCCATAGATTGCCAAGTAGAACCATTTGGATATCTTGAAACCGCAGGAATAATCGTATTAGTTTCGGTATTTTGTTCATCTCCAGTTGATTTTACTTTATTGAAAATATATTCTATGCCATAAAAAAATTCGGTTTTTGGGCTTAACGATTTCTCAAAATCTAAGTTAAAAGAGTAAGCATCAACGGCTTCTTCTCTTATATTTCTAGTGGTTGATTGAAAATCTCTATCAAACCTGCTCTCTTGAAAGTTTTGATAAGCCACAGTAGCTTTAATTTTATCGTATAAATTGGCGTTGCTACTTAATTTAGTTACTTGAAGATTTGACATAAACCATTTCTGAGGGCCATAATTCCATTCTGCAGAGCGCAATGTATTTCCTCGATATCTTATTAAACGATCATATCTAGAATAATCAGATGTAGCTGTATAAAACAACCCTAAATCGAAACCTAAATTTTCATTTGGTTTATAGTGTACTTTTTGCATTAAGTTTAATTGATTATAACCTGTTACTTTTTGCACTAAAGGATTGCTGTTTTTAACTATTTCATCACCATTATTGGTAGTAATTACAAATTCTGGTCTTAAATACTCGTTTGGTCCATGACTACCCATTCTTAAATCTCCAAAATCTGAAAAACTAGCATTGGTAAGAAATGCCCATTTTTTATAACCCAAATTAAAATCAAAATGCCCTGTTTTTTCATTACTAGCGCTAGCATATCTTACTATGGCATTTGATTTAAATAGTAAAGAATCTGTATAAGACAACATCGGTTTATGTGTATAAAAACTCATCACACCTCCAATTGCATCGCTACCATAAATAACAGAGCCAGAACCTAAAGTAACCTCTGTATTTTGAATTGAAAAAGGATCAATTGATATCACATTTTGTAAGTTACCACCTCTAAAAATGGCATTATTCATGCGCACACCATCAACCGTTATTAATAATCTGTTTGTTGAGAACCCTCTAATCATGGGACTTCCTCCTCCTAACTGACTTTTTTGAACATATACTTGCCCAGTATTTTCTAATAAATCAGCACTGGTTTGTGGGTTTGTAAATTCAATATTTTTAGAATTTATACTAATTATTTTCTGAGGAATATCTCTTTTATTTTGCTCGAATTTAGAAGCAGAAATAACTATTTCATTTAAATCTTGAGTATTAGCCTTTAAATACACCTTATTTAAATTACCTAATTCATTTTTTGTTATTGTTTTTAATTGATGAGATAAATGCTTGAAATAAATAAATTCATCATTTAAAAATTCATCTAAATCTGCTTCACCTCTAAAATTTGTAATCACACTTTTAGATTTATCTACATTATAGATAGCTACACCAAAAATAGGCTCTTTTGTTTGCGCGCTTAAAACTTTAATATTTTGGGCTAACAAAAATGATGTTGAGACCAAAAAAAAGATAAGTGCAAAAAATAATTTCATTGATTAGTTAAAAACTTGATTAAAAATTTTTAGTGATTTAGGGGTTTTAAAACCTCCTAAATGTAATTCAAAATATAACAACATAATGCTTAAAAAAGCCTGTCGCTGTTTTGAACTAATTTTCACTTCATAAATAGCATCAAAATTTGTGCCTAACAAGCGTTTTAGAAGTGTTAAATTTTTTCCAGATATGGTGTATTTATTAGTTGATTTTGATTCAAACTTACCTTCACTTAAATTAAAAAAAGGATACTCATTATTTGATTCATCAGGATAAAACCCTAAATACTTGGTTAATTTTAACAAGAATAATAAATGAAAATTTGAATACTCCGATTCTGAATCTAGCCAAAGCAAGGTGTTTTCTAGATAACTGTAAAGGGCCTCGTCTTGCTCTTCTTCTTTTAAAATATTTGATAACACTTCAGATAAAAACATCACGATCGAACTTTTTAAAACATTCGAGTGCAAACTGGAATATAAGTAACTCAATTTAGCTTCCTTAATAGAATGGAGGGAATGCTTGTTTTTATGAATAATAACAATTTGTAACTGGGTTAATAACTGAAAATAGGCCGCTTTAGAATTTCCTTTTTTACTTTTTAAAATACCTCTAAGTAAAAAACTTAAAACGCCTAACTCCTCAGTGTAACATTTTACAATGAGATCGTTATCGTTGTATTTTAATTTAGAAAGAACAATAGCATTGGTAGTTATAAGCATTATCTAACAACCATTAATTTTAAAACTTTAGTTTCAAAAGAATCTAAATCTGAAAGCATGATTAAGTAAACACCAGAAGCTACAACATTGTTTGCTAAATTTTTACCATTCCAATAAGCAGTACCTCCATCAATTTCTAAATTGTAACCATTATATCTTTGATTAACTCTAGATTGCGCTTCGGCTACTAAATTTCCTTCAATATCTGTAATTTTTATATTAACATTTTCTGAAATATCTTTGATTTTAATTTTTTCATCAACAATATTAAAATTAGGCCTTACGGGATTTGGGTAAGCATAAGCATCTGCTAATTCTTCTAAAGGACTTGAGCCACCAGAACGAAATGATACTAACCCTTTATTGGTAGCAATATAAACAATACCATTTACATCATCCAGAGCTATATCCCTGATACTGTTTGATGGTAACGGTGAGTTATCTTTAGTAAAATGAAAAATAGTATTTTGACCATCAGACGAGAAATAAAACAATCCTGAATCTGCAGTTCCTATCCATTTATTATTAGATCCATCTACTTTAATATCTGTAATTAATTGCTGAAATAATAACTCTTTTGCTATGCCGTCTTCTTCAATTATTATTTCTTCTACTCTTACATTATCATCCGTAAAAAAGTTTGATGTATTATATAAAACCCTAAGCCCTCTGAAAGTTCCTATCCATAATTGATTTCTTTTATCTAAAGCTAAGGCTGTTACTGCAGGAGAAGGCATGTTCTCATCCTCTTTAAATAAACCCTTTACTAATTCATTTCCATTATTCTCATTAAAACCTATAAAGCCAAAAGAAAAAGCAGAAGCTAGCCATTTTGTTTGATCATTTCCAATCACAATATCTGCAAAGCCATTATTGTCAAATGCCTCTGGAATAACTTCACTTAGAGAATATAATTTCCATTGGTTAGAAGTTGGATTAAATGATTTTAATTGATTTGGGACTAATCCATTAGTTGTCCATAAAAGGCCATTGTTATCAAATGATGATGCGCCCACTCTAATGTCTATATAATTAGGGTCGTTAGGTAAAATTAACGACTCTAAACCGCTATTAGTTTCATTGTATAAAAAAGTAGGGATTTCGTCATTAACTTCTAATAAGCCACTAAAAAAAGAACTAATAAAAACTTGATTACTATTTATTGGATTTATGGAAATAGCATTTAAACATTTTGCTTCAAAAACATCACTATAAGGTGTATTAATCCATTCATTATCAATTAAATGGCTAATACCCCTATTATTTAATGGGTATGGATTATAAAACAAATCATAATCACCAAAAGTAACCCACAAACCATTAGTTTCAGTTGTGAGTGAAAATGGAATATTTAATAATGGCCCATCTGGATGAACTTCCTCAAAAGTTGTTGGACTTTGAAGCGTTGTTTTTAACATTCCAAAATCCTTGGTCCCGATATACAAAAACTCAGCATCAATTTCAGCAGATGTAAATTGTGTGTTAAATGTGGTATCGGCAACAGAAACCTCGGAAATTATGTTAAAAGTAGCATCATAAACAAAAATATTATTCTGAGTTGTTACTATTAAATAATTACTTGTAGATCTTAAATCTAAAGGGGAATTTGCGTAAATGAATATTTGACTAATAACATCATTTTCAATTTGATAAATACTTCTATTTGTACTAGTAGCATATAGTTTATCGCTATTTGTTTGTATAGCTGTCCAGTTTCCTGAATTAATTAATTGCCAGTTTTGAAAATCAATCAAATTAGGATTTGAAATCAACCCTTTTTTTATACCATTTGCATCAAGACAAGAGGCATAAATGTAACCTTCAAAAATAGTGGTTTGAGTAACTTGAACTTGAGCACCCCCATTACCAATAAAATAAGTGTCGCCAAACTCTAATCTTTCTAAGTCAAAAACCGAAATGCCATAATTAGTAGAAATATAAACTACATTTTCAAAAGGGTTAAAATGATTGATTCTTTTATCGTTAGCAGGTATGGTTGGCTTATCAATAATATCAACAATTGTTAAAATATTATCATCATTATCTAATGCTATTTCGATAAGTCCGTTTTCATATCCTATTATTAGCAACTCATATATTTCACTGTAATAAATTGTTGAGATTGTTTCGCCAGAAAGCCCATTTATAGTCGTTATTTCTTCTAATTTTTTAGTGTCTTTATCTAATACAAATATGGCGTTATCTGCGGCTACATATATTCTATTATCACCTTCAGAAATATCTTTAATATTATTATAGGAAAAATGCCCTTGCCAAAGTGCAGAAAAATCTTGGCAAAAATTAAGTAGAGGTAATAGAAAAATGATTAATAAACTAAGCTTCTTTTGCATTGGCCTTTTTTGGATGTTCAAATATATTTATAAGTAACGAGTTTTAATTCAAAAAAATATATTATAAATAAAAAAAGCTCTCCAATTATGGAAAGCTTTTTCTAAATTTTATATAAGTTTTTAAACAATTCCTTGTGCTAACATCGCATCTGCTACCTTAACAAATCCTGCAATGTTTGCGCCTTTAACATAATCAACATAGCCATTTTCGTCGGTACCATATTCAATACATGATTTATGAATATCGGCCATGATATCTTTAAGTTTATTATCCACTTCTTCTCTTGTCCATTTATATCTTAAAGAATTTTGTGTCATTTCTAAACCAGATGTTGCTACACCTCCTGCATTAGATGCTTTTCCTGGTGCAAATAATATTTTCGCTTTATGAAAAGCCGCTATGGCTTCTTTAGTTGAAGGCATATTAGCACCTTCACTTACACAAATACAACCATTATCAAGAAGCATTTTAGCATCTTCTTCATTTAATTCGTTTTGGGTAGCACAAGGTAATGCGACATCACATTTAACTTCCCAAGGTGTTTTCCCTTTAATAAATTTAGCATTAGGGTATGATTCTAGATACTCACTTATTCTGCCTCTTTTTACATTTTTAAGCTCCATAATAAACGTAAGTTTATCTGTATCTATACCATCCGCATCATAAATATAACCTGATGAATCTGAAAGTGTTAAAACTTTCCCGCCCATTTGTATTACTTTCTCTGCCGCGTATTGTGCCACATTTCCTGAACCAGAAACTACAACCTGTTTCCCTTTAATAGAATCTCCTTTAGTTTCTAACATTTGTTGTGCAAAGTAAACATTGCCATAACCTGTTGCCTCTGGTCTGATTAAAGAACCTCCCCAAGACATGCCTTTACCCGTTAGAACTCCAGTAAATTCGTTTTGTAACTTCTTGTACATTCCAAAAAGATAACCTATCTCTCTGGTTCCTACTCCAATATCACCTGCTGGAATGTCAGTGTTAGGACCAATATATCTAAATAATTCACTCATAAAAGCATGGCAAAAACGCATGATTTCATTGTCACTTTTACCTTTAGGATCAAAATCACTACCTCCTTTCCCTCCCCCCATTGGTAAGGTAGTAAGGCTATTTTTAAAAACTTGTTCAAAAGCTAAAAACTTTAAGATACTTGCATTTACAGTTGGATGAAAACGCAAACCACCTTTATACGGACCAATAGCCGAATTCATTTGTACTCGATAACCTCTATTAACTTGAATTTCTCCTTTATCATCTACCCAAGAAACTCTGAATGAAATTAATCGTTCTGGTTCAACCATTCGCAATAGAATGTTTTTTCCATAATAAATATCATGTTCAACAATATAAGGAATTACAGTTTCTGCAACTTCTTCAACGGCTTGTAAAAACTCTGGTTCATGACCATTTCTTTCTTTAACAAGATCTAAAAATGCTTCAATATTACTTTTCATATACAGCTAAATTGTATTGTATTTTATTAAATTAATAATTTATCGCTACAAATATACGTTATCTTTAAAAATAATGGCTTTTATTTTTAAAATTCGCAATAGGTTTTTTCGTGATTTTTAATGAAATCTATTAATATTTGTTTGTTTAGCTAGTTTTTATATATTTGTTATTAATAATGCCTCAAAAATAAATCCTTATTATGCTTAACTTGAAACATTTAGCTGTTGCTTTTTGTGTTTTTATTTTATATCAAACATCAAATGCTCAGCTAGGATTCTCTCACGAATTAGGTGTTATTGCTGGTCCTGTACAATTTAGATCTGATTATGGAAGTAGAAATGAAGGAAAAACCAATTTTGGTAACTCTGGAATAGGTGTTGGTTTAGTACACTATTTAAACTTTTCTTATCGCGCTGATTGTAACTGTTATACTGCTGATACCTATTTTAATGATCATTTTAAACTTAGAAATGAAGTCTCTTGGAATAAAACAAATTTAAATCATATTGGCGAATGGGTTGGTGCTGATAATATTACTCCTGATGCTGATAAGCTTAGAGCTCATAGTGGCGTAGCTGAGAACTTTGATGTTGGTACACAGATTGAATTTTTTCCATTTAGCATAAGAGATTTTCAAGGATTTGCCTATAGTTTAGCTCCTTACGTAAGTTTAGGGGTACACTATACTACATCATCACCTCAAGCATTTACGAGTTATGGGGATGGTAATATTTATAATGAAAACAATATATATTCATTTTGGTATCGAGATCCTTCATTCTTACCAGATTTACCACCAGGAACTCCTTTATCTGATCGTCAATATCCAATTGACGACTCTAAACATTCTACATGGTCTGTTGTATCAAGCGTTGGGTTTAGATATAAACTTACTAAACTATCTGATCTTTTAGTAGATTTAAGATGGCAATATTATTTTAACGATTGGGTTGATGGATTAAACCATGAATTATCATTTAACCAAAATAACGATTGGTTAGTTTGGTTAAATGTTGGCTATATTTTTTATTTAGATTAACATAAGGCTTGCTCTAAATCTGCAATTAAATCATCAATATCTTCAATACCAACACTAAGTCTTATTAACGAATCTACAACACCTGTTTTTTCGCGTTCTTCTTTAGGAATACTCGCATGTGTCATACTCGCTGGATGACCCGATAAAGATTCAACACCTCCTAATGATTCAGCCAAAGTAAAAACTTTTAAATTCTCAATAATCCTTATTGCTTCTTGATAATTATTCCCTTTTGTTGTAAATGATATCATCCCACCAAAATCCTTCATTTGTTTTTTTGCTATCTCATGGTTTGGATGAGTCTCAAAACCTGGCCAATAAACTTTTTCTATTTTTGGGTGTTTGACTAAAAATTCGGCTACCGCTTTACCATTTTCACAATGACGTTGCATTCTAACATGTAGGGTTTTAATACCTCTTAAAACTAAAAAACTGTCTTGTGGGCCACAAATAGCACCACTAGCGTTTTGGATAAAATACAGTCTATCAGCCAAATGTTTTTCTTTAACAATCAATGCTCCCATAACTACATCACTATGACCACCAAGATATTTTGTAGCAGAATGCATAACAATATCAGCTCCTAAATCTAATGGTTTTTGTAAGTATGGTGTTGCAAAAGTATTATCAACTGCCAGCAAAATGTTGTGTTTTTTAGCGATTTTTGAAGTGGCTTCAATATCAATAACATTCATCATTGGGTTTGTTGGCGTTTCTACCCAAATAAGCTTGGTGTTTTCGTTAATATAACCTTCTATATTTGAAGTATTTTGCATACCAATAAAATGAAATTTAATCCCAAAACCTTGAAAAATTTTGGTAAACAATCTAAAAGAACCTCCATATAAATCGTTAGTGGAGATTACTTCGTCACCAGGGTTTAAAAGTTTTATTATTGCATCAATAGCTGCTAGCCCAGAACCAAAAGCAAGTCCGAAGTTTCCGTTTTCAATACTAGCTAAAGCATTTTCTAAAGCATTTCTTGTAGGATTGTGTGTTCTAGAATATTCGTAACCTTTATGACCCCCTGGAGTGGTTTGAGCATAGGTTGATGTTTGATAAATTGGTGGCATTACAGCACCATAAGCCTTATCATGTTCTTGTCCGCCGTGAATTACTTTCGTATTAAACTTCATATAAAGATCTAATTTGTACAAATGTAAGTTTTAATTCGGTGTATTCAAATGCAATAATTACCTTTAACAGTAGTTTGTAAATCAGATATGCTTCAAAAAAAATTCGTTATTATTATACTTTTAGTTTTCATTTTTACAGCATGTGAAGATGATAGAAGAGTCTCTTTTTCTGATATTAATATTTCAACAGAGAACAACACGCTAGTTGATGTTAACATTATAGTAGCTTCAGGAAATTCAAATGCAGCAACCAATATTAATTCTGAAATTGAAAAAATTATTTTACAGGCTTTAAATATTGGAAATCCAGATACTATTACTTCAAAATCTATTGAAGAAAGCATCAACAATTTCAACAATGAATACCAATCTTTCAAAATAAATTTTCCAGATACGGTTGCAGAGTGGGAAGCACAAATTGATGGAGAGATTATGTTTCAATCTCCCGAAATCATCAGTATCGCCATAACAAGTTATAACTTTACTGGAGGAGCACATGGTTCTTTAAATATTTCTTTATTAAATTTTAATGCTACCACTGGTAATATTATAGAAAATAAAAATCTATTTAAAAATATTGAGGAGTTTAAAGCATTAGCTAAAACTTATTTTTATAATGCACTTGAAGATAAAAATACGCTTTTTGAGGCTACTAAGTTCCAATTACCAGAAAACATTGCATACAGCGATGAAGGTCTTATTTTATTGTATAACACTTATGAAATCGCACCCTATTCGACAGGAATTATCGAATTTAAAATGCCTTATAATGCCATTGAGAGCTACTTAGTTTTTAATGGCTTTTAAAAGTGCCAAGACATATCCATAATGCAATGCTTCGTGTATGGAAACAAATTGTAAAGCTTCCTCAATATTTGTTAAGGTATTTCCTGTAGTAGAGACGGTGTAAGCATTATAAGATTTAAATACGCGACTCTTATAATCTTCTTTTATTTTTTCTGTAGTTGAAAAAAGCAACCCTTTTATCTCGTTTACCTCTTCTTGAGAAGTTGCTCCTTCTGGCTTAGTATCTTTTCTGTATTTATTTATCAAATCAACTGATAATGCAGGCTGTAATCCTGATAATCTATAAACTAACAACTGTTCTGTGACCACAACATGGGCAATGTTCCAAATAATATTGTTATTAAACCCTTCTGGGATTTTATTTAAAACTTCTAAAGAATTATTCTCAATTATTTTACTAAAAATTCCTCTAGTATTATTTAAAACTTGAAATGTAAAGTCCATATTATTTAATTTTTTGATAAATATAGTTTTAATTTGTTTTTTACAAACCTCAATAAACATGAAAAAAGTATACTATCTAAAAACGTGTAATACCTGTTTAAAAATTTTAAAAGAGCTTAATTTACCATCTGAATTTATTTTACAAGACATCAAAAATGAAGCTATCACTGTTACTCAGTTAGAAGAAATGAAAACGCTTTCCGGTAGTTATGAAGCGCTTTTTAGTAAACGCTCAAATCTTTACAGAGAAATGAATTTAAAAAATCAAGATTTAACTGAGCGTGATTATAAACAATACATTTTAGAACATTACACCTTTTTAAGCAGGCCTGTAATAATTGTTGATGTTAACATATTTATTGGAAACTCTAAAAAAACAGTTGATACTGCTAAGTTGTTTATTGATTCACAAAAACTGTAATTGTAAATATTTAATGAGAATTTTTAATCTAGTTTTAACAGCGTTTTCAATAAGCTTAACTTTCAGCCAAGACTATGAAAAAAAAGTTTTTATTAGAAACAATGATAGCTTGCCTTATCGTATTTTACTACCTGAAAATTATAATCCTGAAATAACCTATCCCTTAATTATGTTTTTGCATGGCGCAGGTGAAAGAGGTAATGATAACTATAAACAATTAGTACATGGAAGCATCCTTTTTAAATCAGAAGCATTCAGGAAGCAATATCCAGCAATTACTATTTTCCCTCAATGCCCTAAAAACTCATATTGGGCTAGTGTTGAAAAACGACAATCAAAAAAAATCAATAAAAGATTTAAATATCATAAAAAGTTATCTGATTATAATACCATGGAGCTATTAGAAAATTTTTTGTATGATTTAGACAAAACTTATAAAATTGATCCTTCTAAACGCTATGTTGGAGGGCTTTCTATGGGTGGGATGGGTGCTTTTGAATTGGTTGCAAGAATACCAAACTATTTTGCTGCTGCTATTTCAATTTGTGGAGGTGGAAATCCAAAATGGGCAAAAACATTAGCCAATACTCCTTTCTGGATTTTTCATGGTACAAGCGATGATGTCGTATCATACAAATACTCTAAAAAAATGTATAAAAAAATGAAATCATTTAACAATCATACTAAACTAACATTTTATAAGGATGTAAAGCACAATAGCTGGGAAAATGCCTTTGCAGAGACTGAATTTTTACACTGGTTATTTTCTTTTAAAAAAAACACAAACAAGAAGCATTTATAAAAATAAAAATGCGAGTAGATACTCTTTAAAAAGTATAACACCCACACCGCTCTCTCCTCCAATAATCTTTAAATCGAATATTTAGAAACAAACTATGAATGCCATCATTCTCTCTAGAAAAACCATTAATTGAACTATCATACGAATACCCTATCATATATTGTTCTAAAAATCTAAAACCTGCAAATGCTCCAACAGTAGAATTTAAATCAATATTTAAGCTTACATAAAATTTTTCGTGCCAATCTAAAGTCGCTGATAATAAAGTGTTTATTGGAGCTCCTTCTACAACCCTACTTAAAATACTTGGCTGTAAATTAACATCCTCATCTAATCGTATAAAATAACCTAATGTTAAGTAATAATTTTGTGTTGTATTTGCTAAGGTATTTTTAAAACCATCCATAGTCTTTGTTTTAAGCAAATTTGGTATACCTAGTCCTAAGAAAAAATCGTTGCTATGCAAATAAAACCCAGTTCCTATATTCACATTCATACTATTTACTCTGTCGTTGAATGAATTAAACTCGTTTTGGTTTTCTATGTTTAGCTTACTATAGTCTATAGAATTGTATGAAACACCTGCTTTAAGCCCCATAGATAATCTCCAATTATCATTAAGTTTTATATGATAAGCATAATTTCCTAATATTTTTGTTTCAGACGAAACACCTATTTCATCTCGAATAAGTTCTAACCCTAAACCATTATTTGAACCAAGAAAAGTACCGTGCCCATTAACAAAAATTGTTTTAGCAGCTCCATCAAAACCTAGCCATTGAGATGAATATAAAGAAGAAAATGACATTCCTTCAAAACTTCCAGCATAAGCTGGATTGTATGTAAGTGGGTTTAAAGAAAAAGTTGATAATTTAATGTCTGATTGACCCGAAATGAAGGTAGGCATCAAGAACAAAACAATAATTTTTATTAGTATATATTTATTTAACATCATTAATTCTTATTATCAATATTAATAAAACCTTTTAGCTGTGTTTGCTTACAATAGTTTGGATATTTTAAAACAAAGAAATAGGTCCCAGAGGGCAAAAAACTATCTCTCGATACAACGCCAGAAACGTTGGCTGTACCATTAAACACTACTGTTTTATTATTATAATTACTATTTTTCCAAACTAATGTTCCATATCTATTATATATATCAATAGTATTCAGAGGGAAATTTTCTATTCCAATAATTCTTAAAGCATCATTAATGTTATTACTGTCTATTGTTATTAAATTATAGTACTCCAGATCGGAATCTATAATTTGAATATTAAATTCTAATCGGTCTATACTTTCACAACCGGATGCAGTATTGAATGCTGCACCATAAAGGGTTTCTCCATTTTCTAAAACATGATCTGATGTTACTAACTCCCCTCCAACCGAACTATCATACCAATTCATTGTAATCCCACCAGAATCTATAAAATCAATTGTTGGATTCAATTCTTTACAAAAACTAATTTCAGTTTCTACATCTGGTAAGTATAGATTTTCTACACTTATTTCTACTTTAAATCTAGATAAGCTTTCACATAAAGTTGATTGGTCATAAGAAGAAGCAAATAAATTTAAACCATCAGTAAGTAAATAATTTAGACTTAATGGTTCTCCGCCATTTGGAGTTAAGTACCAATTTAAAAAAGAAGTATTTAATATCAAATCCGAAATCATTGGACTGTTTATAGCACAAAAGAATTGCTCAGCCATACCATTTGGTGTCTGAGGTCTTGGTTTTACTTCAATAGTCATAGTTGAATTTGTTGCACATTGTCCAATATCCGGAGTAAATGTGTAGGTGGTTGTAACTGTATTATCTATAATTGGAGACCATACTCCACTGTAACCATTAATTGAGGTTGTTGGTAAAGTTAATATGGTATCCCCAAAACAAATTGGATCAACTTGTGTGAAAATTGGCGTAATCTTTAAATCAAATACTACATTTACAGATATTCTATCATTACTTTCGCAACCATCAATAGTCTGTGAAGCAAAAACAGTTTGTCCATTTGTTAGTTCTAATGTAGGGTTCAATTGATTTCCTCCTATTGCTGAATCATACCATTTGATATTATTTCCAGTCACTAATAAATCGCTTATGCTAGGAATATCGCAGAAAATTTGTGTTTCGGCTCCTGTAGGAGCATTAGGTATTGGAACAATACTTAAAGTAACTGCAGTTCTTATTAAACTTGAACAGCCTGTAATATCATTGATAGCCTCTGCATAATAAGTCACAGAACCAATAGTATTTAGTGATGGGTCAGCTACAATACTACCGCCTATAGCGGCATCATACCAAGTTAGAGTCTCTCCATCAAAAACGTTAGCAGTTGCTGTAAGTGATGTAAATTGGCAACCTATTTGATCACCGTTACTAATAGGTGAATTAGGACCTATATCTTTAGTAATGATAATACTTTCTGTATCACTACATCCATTCGTACCAGTTACAGTTAAAGTATATGTCCCTGGTGTC